>CAXTCD010000056.1:0-24614 GCA_964242145.1 uncultured Rhizobacter sp. | reverse complement strand
CGACACGACACCCGAGCCGGGCGATGGCGCGCCGATGATCGCGATGACGCTGAGGGTCTTGTCGGCCAAGGCACTGCTCGCGCTGCCATCGTTGACGGCGATGGCGATGTGCCGGCTAACCGGCAACGAGACCGCCGTGCCGCTGAAGTAGCTGACCGAACGCAGCGCGGCCTGCCATTGCGCGAGCGTGGCGGTGGCGCCAGCCGAGTTCATCGACAGCATGCCGGTGGCGGTGTTGTAGCTGGTCCTGATGTTGCCCATCGTGCGGCCGTCGTTCACGAACGCCAGGACTTCCTGTCCGGCAATGAAACCGGGACCGATCTGAACGGCGGCCGATGCGAACGTCATGTTGTCGACATCGGCCAGCACGAGCCCGGCATCGATGACGATGGCCATATCACCCTGGACATAAGGCATGACGCCGGCCGACGGAGTGACGAACGGGGCGTCGTTGACGGCCACCACCTGGATGGCTTGCGTGACGGTGTTGCTTGCCAGCGCCCCATCGTTGACGGCGAACGAAACGGTGCGCGCCACGGTTGCGGGGTTGTCGGAACTGTTGGCGTAGCTCACCGAGCGCAGCGCGGCTTGCCATTGAGCGACGCTGGCTGTGGCGCCGGCCGAGCTGAGCGACAGCACGCCCGTGGCCGCGTCGAAGCTTGCGCTGATGTTGCCCATCGTGCTGCCATCGTTGACGAAAGCGAGCAGGTCCTGGCCGGTGTGGAAGCCGCTGGTGATGCGCACGCTGGCCGATGACAGCGTCGCGTTATCGGCATCCGAGATCACCAGGCCGCTGTCAATGGTGATCGCTGCTGCGTTCTCGGTCACGACGAGCGGGCTGCCTGAGCCCGTGATCGATGGCGCGTTGTTGATCGCGGCGACGCCGATGTTTCGCGTGGCCACCGCGCTGTTGGCGCTGCCATCGTTAACCACATAGGCGACCGTGCGCAGCGCGCTGGAAGGATTGCTGGAACTGTTGACGTAGCTCACCGAGCGCAAGGCGGCCTGCCATTGCGCGAGCGTGGCGGTGGCGCCGGGCGATGTCATCGTCAGCACGCCGGTGGTGGCGTTGTAGCTGGCGCTGATGTTGCCCATCGTGCTGGCGTTGTTGATGAAGGCGAGGACATCTTGCGACGGTTGGAAGCCGGCGCCGATGCTGACCGTGGCCGTGGCCGTGGCCGAGGCGAGCGTTGTGCTGTCGATGTCGGAGAGCAGCAGGCCCGCGTCGATCGCGACCGCTGCGCCGTTCTCGGTATAGGCCGTGGTGCCGCTGGACGTGGTAACGACCGGCGCATCGTTGACGGCTGTGACGCTGACGGTTTGCGTCGAGGCGGTACTGTTCAACGCGCCATCGTTGACGACGAAGGCGATGCTGCGGTTGGCCGCTGATGGGTTGTCGGAGCTGTTGGCGTAAGTCACCGAGCGCAAGGCCGCTTGCCATTGGGCCAAGGTCGCGGACGCGCCCGCTGAACTGAGCGACAACACACCGGTGGCTGCGTCGAAAGTGGCGCTGATGTTGCCCATCGTGCTGCCGTCGTTGTTGAACGCAAGCAGGTCTTGTGATGCTTGGAAACCGGGGCCAATGCTGACGGTGGCCGAAGCCAGTGTCGCGCTGTCGATGTCCGACAAGCTCAGACCTGTGTCGATGATCACCGGCGAGCCGTTCTCGATGAAGCGGGTGGTGCCGCCCGACGCGCCAACGACCGGTGCGTCATTGACCGCCAAGACTTGCAGCGTCTGGGTCGCGACGTTGCTGTTCAGGCTGCCGTCGTTGACGAGAAAAGAAACGGTGCGGTTGGCCGTCGACGGGTTACCGGAGCTGTTGGCGTAAGTGACAGAGCGCAAGGCGGCCTGCCACTGCGAGAGCGAGGCGCCGGTCGATGTCATCGTCAGCACGCCAGTGGTGGCGTTGTAGCTGGCGCTGATGTTGCCCATCGTGCTGCCGTCGTTGTTGAACGCAAGCAGGTCTTGTGATGCTTGGAAACCCGGGCCAATGCTGACGGTGGCCGAAGCCAGCGTCGCGCTGTCGATGTCGTTGATCACCAGGGCAGGATCGATCGCCACCGGCGCCGCGTTTTCGACGTAAGCCGTGGTGCCGCGCGATGCGCTGATGACAGGCGTGTCGTTCACCGCGGTCACGTGGATGGTCATCGTGTGGGGCGTGGCGTCGAGGTCGACGCCGCCGTTGTCGGTGCCGCCGTCGTCCTGAACCTGGAAGCTGAAGTTGGCGTAGGCGTTGCCGTTCGCATGGGCGGCCGGCGTGAAGACCAGGCGGCCGAGATCGATGTCGCTCTTCAGCACGAAGTCGCCTGCGCTCAATGCGATGCCGTTGTGGGTCAGGCTGCCTGCCGCGGGCAGGGTGCTGATGCGAACCGCGAGGAAGTTGTCGGCGGTGGCTTCTAGTGTGTCGCTGAAGCCGAAATCTGCGGCGCTGAAGACATGGCTGCCGTCCTCGGCCACCGTCACGGCCGTGTCATTGCCGGCCGGGGCATGGTTGATCGGGATCGTCAGGCTCAGGCTGAACTCCGAGGTGTTCAGCGTGGCCTGGTCGGTCGCGGTCGCGCTGATTTTTTCACCGCGCTGGGTGGCCGCCGACAGGCTGGTGTTAAAGGCAACGACGCCGGCGCCGTTGGCGGTGACCAGCACGAAGCCGAGGTAACGCTGGCCTTCACCGTAGCCTGAAGCGTCTGCTGCGCTGCTGGCGAAGAATTCGATGCGGTAGGTGGCCGAGGGCGTGCTGCTCAAGCTGCCAGTCACCACCGTCGTGCTGCCGACGCTTTGTACCGTGTTCAGCACCGGGAAGTTTTGCAGCGCGTTGGGGCCGGTGTCGGCGTCCATCGCGTCGTTCAGCGTGACGACGCCATCGTCGTTCAGATCGATGCCGAGCCGCGCGTTGGAATGAATGCTGTTGCCGAGAATCTGGTTGGCGATGTTGGTGGTGTCCGGGCCGGCGCCCACGCCATCGGTGCCGTTGAACGCAATCACGTTGCCGGCGCCGGCTGCCGTGCCGCCGATGGTGTTGTCGTGCGCGCCGGTGCTGATGAACACGCCCCGCGTGCCGTTGCCCAGGGCGGTGCCGACCGAGTTGGTGCCGATGTCATTGCCTTCCACCCGAACGTGGGTGCCGCCAAGGATCAGCACGCCGTTCAAACCATTGCCGGCGATCAGGTTACCGGCCCCGGCGGTGGTGCCGCCAATCGTCACGTCATCGGTCGGGCCATCGATGTAGATGCCTTCGTTGTGGTTGCCGATGGCCAAGGTGCCGGCTGCGTTGGTGCCGATGTAATTGCCCTGAATCACCGTGACGGTCGAACTGTCGATGAAGATGCCGCTCCAGTTGACGAGTCCGTTGCCGGAGATCACATTGCGTGCGCCCGCGGTGATGCCGCCCACGGTCACGTTGTTCGTGGCCCAGATGTGCATGCCGCTTTCGGTGTTGCCAACGGCGAGCGTGCCGGCGGCGTTCAGCCCGATGTAGTTGCCTTGCACCGTGATGTCGTTGGCCCAATGCAGCCGGATGCCGTTGCCGACGTTGCCCGAAATCACATTGCGCCCGCTGATGGTGCCGTCGCCGATGGCCGAGGCATTGCTGCTGTCGAGCAGCACGCCACCGAGTTGGTTGGCCAATGCCGCGGTGCCCGCCGCATTGGTACCGATGTAGTTGCCCAGCAGCGTGTAGTTGTTGCCACTGGTCGACTCGACACCGAATCGGCCGTTGCCGGAGATCACATTGCGCGCGGCTGCAGTGCTGCCGCCGATCGTGATGGCCGATGAATTGGCCACCAGCACGCCCGAGCCACCATTGCCGAGCCCGGCAGCGCTGGAGGTATCGGTGCCGAGGTAATTGCCTTGCAGCGTGATGTTGGTCGTGCTGTCGATCGAGATGCTGGCGCCGGTGAAGCGGGTGACCATCAGGCCGTAAACCGCGCTGCCGGACGAGCCTGCCGCGAACGACACGCCGTTCATGCCGGCCCCTGCGGCCGCGCCGTTCAACAGCACGAGCGGCGTGGCCGCGGCTCCGGGCTGGGTGCGCCCGTCAATCACGACGTTATCGCTGATGCTGGGCAGCGTGCTCGTCAGCGCGATGCTGGTGCTGCCAGGCATGTTGAAGGTGATGGTGTCGGCGCCGCCGTTGTTGTTCGCATTGATGATGGCCTGGCGCAGCGAGCCGGCACCGCTGTCTTGGTTGTTGATGACGACGAAGGTCTTGGGCGAGACGACCGAGACGGCCTTGACCGCGGTCGTGCTGTCGACGCTGCCGTCGTTGAGGGTGAAAGAGACGCTGCGACGCACGCCGGCCGGGTTGGTGCCTAACGAATCAAGGTAGGTGACTGAGCGCAGGGCCGTCTGCCATTGGGCCAGCGTCGCAGTGCCGCCGGCCGAGCTCATCGTCAGCACGCCGGTGCTGCCGTTGTAGGCCGCAGTGATGTTGCCCA
Source organism: uncultured Rhizobacter sp. (assembly GCA_964242145.1). Lineage (GTDB taxonomy): Bacteria > Pseudomonadota > Gammaproteobacteria > Burkholderiales > Burkholderiaceae_C > Rhizobacter. Next base: position 20,178 of record CAXTCD010000056.1, on the reverse strand, counting down.
TCGTCGCGGCATTGGTGTTGTTGAAGGCCAGCACGTCTTCGCCCGGCTGGAAGCCGCTGCTGATGCTCAAGGTCGCGGAGGCGAGGGTGGCGTTGTCGAAGTCGTTGACCGTCAGCGTGGCATCGACGGCGGTGGGCGCCGCGTTCGCCGGGATGCTGGTCGCGCCGCCGGTCAGCGTGATCACCGGTGCGTCATTGGTGGCGGTGATCGCGATGGCCTTGCTGGCGCCGGCGCTGTCGGTGCTGCCGTCATTGACGGTGATCGCGATGGTCTTGCTCGGTGACGGGGTGTCGGAGGTGTTGACGTAGGTCACGGTGCGCAGCGCGGCCTGCCATTGCGCGACGGTTGCGGTGGCGCCCACTGAACTCATCGTCAGCACACCGGTCGTGGCGTTGTAGCTGGCTGCGATGTTGCCCATCGTGGCCGGGTTGTTGGTGAAGGCGAGAACGTCCTGGCCGCTGACGAAGCCGCTGCCGATGCTGACCGAGGCCGCAGGCAGCGTGGCGTTGTCGGCGTCGCTGACCGTCAATGCCGGGTCGATGGCGATGGCCGCCGCGTTCTGGGTGTAGCTGGTGCTGCCGCCCGATGTCGCGAGCGCCGGTGCATCGTTGACCGCCGTCACGGTCACGGTCTTGCTGGCAGTGGCGCTGTCGAGGCTGCCGTCGTTCACGGTGAAGGTGACGGTGCGGCTGGCGCCGGACGGGTTGTCGGAGCTGTTGGCGTAGGTGACGGCACGCAGCGCGGCCTGCCATTGCGCGAGGGTCGCGTTGCCGCCGGCCGAGTTCATCGACAGCACGCCGGTCGTCGCGTTGTAGGTGCCGGCAATGTTGCCCATGGTGGTGCCATCGTTGGTGAAGGCGAGCAGGTCTTCGGCGCTGGCGAAGCCGGTGGTGATGCGCACGCTGGCGCTGGCGAGCACGGCGTTGTCGGCGTCGGCCACGGTCAGCGAAGCGTCGACCGCCAGGGCCGCGGCATTCTCGACATAGCCGGTGCTGCCCACCGAGGTCGTGACCACGGGTGCGTCGTTCACCGCGGTGATGGTCAGCGCTTTGGTGGTGGCGCTGCTGTCGGCGCTGCCGTCGTTGACGATGAACGACACCACGCGGCCGGTGGTGGCGGGGTTGTCGGAACTGTTGGCATAAGTGACGGCGCGCAGCGCGGCCTGCCACTGCGCAAGCGTCGCGCTGTTGCCCGCCGATGTCAGCGAGAGCACGCCGGTGCTGCCGTTGTAGCTGCCGCCGATGTTGCCCATCGTCGAGCCGTTGTTCGCGAACGCGAGCAGGTCCTGGCCGCTGGCGAAGCCGGTGGTGATGCTGACGCTGGCCGAGGCCAGCGTGGCGTTGTCGACGTCGTTGACGCTGATCCCGGCATCGACCGCCAACGGCGCGCCGTTCTCGGTGTAGCCGGTGCTGCCGCCGGAAGCCGTGGCCACCGGCGCATCGTTGACGGCCGTCACATTGACCGTCAGCGTGTTGGGCGAGGCATCGAGATCGCTGCCGCCGTTGTCGGTGCCGCCGTCGTCCTGCACCTGGAAGCTGAAGCTCGCATAGCCGGTGCCGTTGGCATTGGCCAGGGGCACGAAGACGAGATGGCCGGCATCGATGTCGGTACGCGAAATGAAGGCGCCGGCCACGACCGCGATGCCGTTGTTGAGCAGCGTGCCCTGGCCGGGCAGCGTGGTGACCTTGACGGCGAGCAGCGCATCGGCCACGGCCTCGTTCGGGTCGGTGAGGCCGAAGTTGGCGGCGCTGAAGACATGGGTGTTGTCTTCCATCAGCGTCACGGTGGTGTTAGCGCCGGCCGGTGCGTTGTTGATCGGGATCAGCACGTTGGCGCTGAACTCGGAGGTGTCGCTCGTGCTCTGGTTGGTGGCGGTGGCGGTGACCCATTCGCCCCGCAGTGTGGCGGCCGCCAATGGGGTGTTGAAGCTTGCGTTGCCCGAGGCATCGGTGGTCACGTCCACGAAGCCCAGGTAGCGCTGGCCTTGGCCGAAGCCCGAGCCATCGGGCGTGGTGTTGGCAAAGAACTCTAGGCGGAAGGTGGTCGAGGCGTTGCTGTTCAGCGTGCCGGTCAGCAGGGTGGTGCCGTTGGCGCTGCGCACGGTGGCGATTACCGGGAAGTTCTGCCGGTTGTTCGGCCCGGTGTCGGCATCGCCGACATCGTTGCTGGTCACCCCGGGGTTGGCGATGTCGATGCCCAGCAGATTGTTCGATCGGATGCTGTTGCCGAGGAAGCGGTTGCTGATGATGGTGGGATCGTTGTCGGTCGCGATGCCGTTGTCGCCGTTGAAGGCGATGGTGTTGCCCTCGCCGGGGCCGATGCCGCCGATGTCGTTGTTCTGCGCACCGAAGCCGAGGTAAGCGCCCTGGCTGAGGTTGGCCAGCGAGGCGCCCGAGGCATTGGTGCCGAGGTAGTTGCCGTAGACCCGGTTGCCGCTGCTGTTGAGCACGGCAATGCCGGACGCGGAGTTGCCCGACACGATGTTGGCCGCGCCGGCCGCGCTGCCGCCGATCAGGTTGCTGTTGGAGACGCCATCGATGTCGATGCCGTCGTTGCCGTTGCCGTAGGCGGCGGTACCGGCCGCGTTGGTGCCGATGTAATTGCCCTGTATGGTGTTGCTGCTCGACCCGCTGAGCGACAGGCCGATGCTCGAATTCCCGGAGATGACGTTGCGTGCCAGCGCCGAGGTGCCACCGATCTGCACCAACGTCGAGTTCAGCAGCGAGACTCCACCGCCGCCGTTGCCATAGGCGGCGGCGCCCGCTGCGGTCAGCCCGACGGTGTTGCCGAGCACCTGCGTGCCGGTCATCGAGATCAGGCGGATGCCCATGCCGCCATTGCCGGAGACCACGTTGCCACCGCCCGCCACCGCGCTGCCCACGCTGGCGGTGGCCACGTTGTTGAGGCGGATGCCATCCAGCGCGTTGCCCACCGGCGCGCTGGCCGATGCGTTCATGCCGACATCGTTGCCGGTGATCACCAGGCCGCTGCCACCGGTGGCTGAGATGCCGTATTGCGAGTTGCCGGAGACGACGTTGCGGTCGGCCGCGGTGCTGCCCCCGAGGGTCGCACCGACGGTGTTGGTCAGCAGGATGCCGGAAGTGCCGTTGCCCAGGCCGATGTTGCTTGCCGTGTCGATGCCGACGTAGTTGCCGCGGATCGAGACGTTCGAGGCGCCGGTCACCGAAATGCCGGCACTGCTGAAGCGCACGATGACCAGGCCGACGATGTTGGTGTTGGAAGCGTTTGAGCTGATCGTGAGCCCGGAGACGCTGGCACCTGCGGAGGCGCCGTCGAGCGTGATCAGCGGCGTGCTGCTGAAGCCGGTCTGCGAGCTGCCGTCGATCGTTACCGCGTCGGTGATGGTGGGCAGCGCGCTGACCAGGCTGATGACCTGGGCGCCGCTGCCGACCGCGAAGGTGATGGTGTCGGCGCCGGTGGTGGTGTTGGCGTTGATGATGGCCTGGCGCAGCGAGCCGGCCCCGGCGTCGTTGGTGTTGGTGACGATGTAGCTTTGCGCTGCGGCGCTGTTGGTCGGCGTGACGTTCATCGTCATCGTGCGCACCGTCGGGTCGAGTGCGACGCCGCCATTGGCCGTGCCGCCGTTGTCCTGCACCTGGAAGCCGAAGCTTGCGTAGGCGGGGCCGGCGGTGGTGCCTGGCGTGAAGACGAGCTTGCCGGTGGCGATGTCGCTGGCCAGCACCGAGTTGCCTGAGGCCACGGCTACGCCGTTGTTGGTCAACGTGCCCAGGCCGAGGATGTTGGTGATCGTGACGGCCTGGAAGGCGCTGGCCGGGCTGTCGTTGGCGTCGGTGAAGCCGAAGTCGCTGAGCGCGTAGGTGTAGCTGCCGCCTTGCGCCAGCGTGGCGGTGTGGTTGACCCCCGACGGCGCGTCGTTGATGGAGGTCACGTTGACGGTGAGCGTGTTCGGCGAGGCGTCGGTGTCGGCGCCGCCATTGGCGGTGCCGCCGTCGTCCTGCACCTGGAAGGTGAAGCTTGCATAGCCCGCGCCATTGGCATTGGCCACCGGCGTGAAAACGAGCTTGCCGGCATCGATGTCGGTCTTCAACACCACGGCGCCGGCTGTGACGGCCACGCCGTTGTTGGTCAGCGTGCCGACGCCCGGCAGCGTGGTGATCTTCACCGCGAGCAGGTTGTCGGGCAGCGCGCTGTCGCTCGGGTCGGTGAATCCGAAGTTGGCGGCGGTGAAGACATAGGGCGTGTCTTCGTAGGCCGTGAGTGTGGCGTTGGTGCCGGCCGGCGCGTGGTTGATCGGACTCTGGAAGCTCAGCGCGAATTCAGAGGTGTCGCCGGTACCGAGGTTGGTGGCCGTGGCGCTGAGCCATTCGCCCGGCGTGCTGGCGCCGCTCACCGTTGAGCTGAAGCTGACGTTGCCGGAAGAGTCGGTCGTCACCGTCGTGTAGCCAAGGAAGCGTTGGCCTTCGCCATAACCCGAGGAGTTGGCAGCGCTGTTGGCGAAGAACTCGATGCGGAAACTGGTCGAAGCGACGCTGTTCAGCGTGCCGGCCACGGTGGTGGACGCTCCGCTCTTGGCGGCCGTGATGACCGGGAAGTTCTGCAAGTTGTTGGCGCCGGTGTCGGCATCGCCAGCGTCGTTGGCGGTGACGCCATCGTTGTTGAGGTCGATGCCGAGGCCGCTGTTGTTGAAGATGCGGTTGCCGCTGATGGTGTTGCCGGTGGACGAAGACAGGCTGCCGATGCCGGTGGCATTGAAGGAGATCAGGTTGCCCTCGCCCAGCCCGGTGCCGCCGATCAGGTTGCCGGTGACGCTGGTTTCGATGCGGATGCCGCGCACCACGTTGCCCAGGTTCACGGTACCAGTGGAATCGGTGCCGATGTAGTTGCCCTGGACGATGTTGTTGTTGCTCGACAGCTGGATGCCGGAGCTGCCGCCGCCAATGGTGTTGCCTTCGAGCGCGCCCGAGCCGCCGATGGTGTTGCCGCCGGTGGCGCCGGTGAGCCAGATGTGGGTCGAGCCCGGCCCGATCAACGCGGTGCCGGCGGCATTGACGCCGACGTAGTTGTTGCGGATGAAGTTGCCGCTGTTGTTGGAGATCTGGATCACATTGGCCCAGCCGGTGACGATCACATTGCCGCCACCGGTCACGGCCGTACCGATCCGGTTGTTGGTGGCACCGGTGCCGATGAAGATGCCGTTGCTGGCGTTGGTGATGGCGGCCATGCCGGTCACATCGGCACCGATGTAGTTGCCCAGGAGGGTGTTCGAACTGCCAGTGATGCGGACTTCGGTGCCACTGTTGCCGGAGATGATGTTGCGTTCTGCGGCGGTGGTACCGCCTACGGTGACGTTGCTGGCGCCGTTGGTGATCGCAACCCCGGTAACGTTGGCGACGGAGGCGGTACCGGCCGCGTTGGTGCCGATGTAGTTGCCGGTGATGAGAACGTTTGATACGCCATTGGCCAGGATGCCCGAATCGGTGAAGCCGCTGATCACCAGGTTCTTGATCGTGCTGCCGGAGGCGCCAGCGGTCATCGCCAGGCCGTTCACGCCGGCACCTGCGGAGGCGCCGTCGAGCGTGATCAGCGGCGTGCTGCTGAAGCCGGTCTGCGAGCTGCCGTCGATCGTTACCGCGTCGGTGATGGTGGGCAGCGCGCTGACCAGGCTGATGACCTGGGCGCCGCTGCCGACCGCGAAGGTGATGGTGTCGGCGCCGGTGGTGGTGTTGGCGTTGATGATGGCCTGGCGCAGCGAGCCGGCCCCGGCGTCGTTGGTGTTGGTGACGATGTAGCTTTGCGCTGCGGCGCTGTTGGTCGGCGTGACGTTCATCGTCATCGTGCGCACCGTCGGGTCGAGTGCGACGCCGCCATTGGCCGTGCCGCCGTTGTCCTGCACCTGGAAGCCGAAGCTTGCGTAGGCGGGGCCGGCGGTGGTGCCTGGCGTGAAGACGAGCTTGCCGGTGGCGATGTCGCTGGCCAGCACCGAGTTGCCTGAGGCCACGGCTACGCCGTTGTTGGTCAACGTGCCCAGGCCGAGGATGTTGGTGATCGTGACGGCCTGGAAGGCGCTGGCCGGGCTGTCGTTGGCGTCGGTGAAGCCGAAGTCGCTCAAGGCGTAGGTGTAGTTGCCAGCCTGCGCGAGCGTGGCCGCCTTGCTGACGCCGGAAGGGGCGTCATTGACGGACGCTACGTTGAAGGTCACCGTGTTCGGCGAAGCGTCGGTGTCGGCGCCACCGTTCGCGGTGCCGCCATCGTCCTGCACCTGGAAGGTGAAGCTCGCATAGCCCGTGCCGTAGGCATTGGCGGCGGGCGTGAAGACGAGTTTGCCGGCATCGATGTCGGTCTTCAGCACGCTGGCACCGGCCGTGATGGCGACGCCGTTGTTGGTCAAGGCGCCGGCAGCCGGCAGCGTGGTGATCTTCACGGCGAACAGGTTGTCGGGCAGCGAATTGCCCGCGTCGCCGAAACCGAAGTTGGCTGCGGTGAAGACATGCGGCGCGTCTTCATTGGTGCTGAGGGTCGCGTTGCTGCCGGTCGGCGCCACGTTGCCCGGGATCAAGAAGTTCTGTCCGAATTCCGACGTGTTGTTGGCACTCAGGTTGGTGGCCGTGGCACTGAGGAATTCGCCGGCCGCGCTGCTGCCGGCGACGGTGGTGTTGAAGGTGGCGTCTCCCGAACCGTTGGTCGTGACATCGACATAACCGAGGTAACGTTCGCCCTCGCCATAGCCCGTGGCATCAGCGCTGGTGTTGGCGAAGAACTCGATGCGGAAGGTGGTGTTCGCCGTGCTGTTGAGGGTGCCGGCCACGGTGGTCGAACTGCCGCTGCTGGCATTGCTGATCACCGGGAAGTTCTGCAGCGCGTTGATCCCGGTGTCGCCATCGCCCAGGTCGTTGGGTGTGACGCCGCCGGTGGCCCCGATGTCAATGCCCAAGCCGGCGTTGTTGAAGATCCGGTTGCCGCTGATCAGGTTGCCTTCGCCGCTTTCAATGCCGATGCCGATGTCGTTGTAGGCAATCAGGTTGCCGGCGCCCGCTGCGGTGCCGCCGAGCTGGTTGGTGGAGACGCCACCCATGACGTGAATGCCGTTGTTCCGGTTGCCAAGGGCCACGGAGCCGGTGATGTCGGTCCCGATGTAGTTGCCCTGGACGGTGACCGAGTCCGAGCCGTCGAGCAGGATGCCGTCAAAGGCCGTTGTATTGAAGCCGTTGCCCGAGACAATGTTGCGCGCGGCCGCGGTGGTGCCACCGATCTGGACGCCATTCGACTGCCAGATGTGCATGCCCGAATGGGTGTTGCCGATCGCCGCCGTTCCGGTGGCGTTCAATCCGATGATGTTGCCCTGCACCTGCGTGGCATTGACACTCTTCACGCGCAAGCCGTTTTCGCCGTTGCCGGAGATCAGATTGCCGCCGCCTGCGGTCGTGCTGCCGATGTTCACGTTGCTGGCGGTGTCGATGTAGATCCCGCTCTTGGCATTGCCGAGCGCTGCGGTACCGCTGACGTTGGTACCGACGTAGTTGCCGGTGACGGTGATGCCAACGCCGCTGGTGCTGTAGATCCCTTCTTGCGCGTTGCCTGAGACGACGTTGCGCGCGAATGCGGTGGTGCCGCCGATGGTGACGGTGGTGATGCTGCTCATCGAGATGCCAGCGCCGCCGTTTCCCAGCCCTGCGGTGCTGGCGGTGTCGGTGCCGATGTAGTTGCCAGCGATGGTGATGTTCGTTGTGTTGGCCACCGAAATGCCGGCCGCCGTGAAACGCACGATGACCAGGTCGGTGATGAAGCTGCCCGAAGAGCCTGCGCCGAGCGTCAGGCCCGAGACGCTGGCACCTGCAGCGGCGCCGTTCAGCATGACCAGCGGCGAATTCGTGAAGCCGGGCTGTGTCGTGCCGTCGATCGTGACCTTGTCAGTGATCGTCGGCAGCGCGCTCAGCAGCGAGATGCTGTATGGGCCGCCGCCCGTGATGTTGAAGGCGATCAGGTCGGAGCCAATGTGGGCATTGGCGTTGGTGATGGCCTGGCGTAGCGAGCCGGCGCCGCTGTCACCGGTGTTGGTGACGGTATAGATCTGCGAATACACCGCCACCGTCTTGGTGGCTGCGGCGCTGGAGACGCTGCCGTCGTTGACGGTGATTGAAAGGCTGCGCAGGCCGGTGGTTGGCGTGGCGGAAATGTTTTGGTAGTTCACTGCCCGCAGCGCGGCCTGCCATTGCGCCACCGTAGCGGTGCTGCCCGTCGAAGTCAGCGTCATCACCCCGGTGGTGGTGTTGTAGCTGGCGCTGACGTTGCCCATCGTGCTGCCGTTGTTGGTGAACTGCAACCGGTCCTGGGCGCTCACGAAGCCGCTGCCGATGCTGACGGTCGCGGAGGCGAGCGTGGTGGTGCTGGCAGACAGCGTGATCGCCGAATCCACCACGTACGAGATCGAGTTGCCAGTGGCGTTGGCGTTGACTGCCGATGGGGTCACCACCGGCGCGGCGAGCACGTTGTCATAGGCCGCAGCCGACTGCGCGGTGAGCAGCGTGGCGGCTCCGATCTGGCCGGCATGCGCTTCAAGCGTCCAGTTGCCGCCGCGGCTGGTGGCGCCGGTGAGGTCGGTCGATGCGGCCACGTCGGCTTGCGTCAGCCGGGCAATGCTGGCGATCAGTTGTTCGCCTTCGCCGCCAGCGGCCACGTCGCAGCCGTAGAAGAGGAGGTCGCCATCGGCCGCCAGCGCGGCGCCGATCTGCTTCAGCACGCTGCTGTGGGCTTCGAGGTTGTCGTTGTCGAGCCAGTCGTTGCCGAGCAGCACATGGCCGCTCGCGCCTTCGGAGATCACGTGGATGGCACTGACACCGCTTCGGCCTTCGAGATAACTCGCCATCTGATCGAGCCCGCTTTGCGATGGGTCGAGGATCACCTGTTCGACGTCGGGGCCGAAGGCGGCGAGTAGCGTGTCGAGGTCTTTGACCGCTGCGTCGATGAAGACGATCTGCGCGCCCGACGGTGTCATGTCGTGCGCAGCCGTCGCGCCGGATGCGGCCGCCGGCTTTTGCTCGCCGCCGACGCCTTGCAGCAGCCGGTCGGCGAACTGTTGTTCGGCATCCACCGATTGCGCCACATCGCTGGCGTTGCGAGTGCCGGATGACGCCTTGGAGCCGGCCGTGCTGCTGCCGTCGGTGTGCGCCTGGGCTTGCAGCCCCTGCGTCGATTGCCAGACCGGCTGGTTCGGCTCATTGCGCTGCGAAGGCAACGCAGCGAGCAGGCCGGTCATGTCGGCCGAGAAAAGAATGCGCGGCTCGATCTCTTCGACCGTCGGGCGCGGGCGCCGTTTTGTCGTCATGGTGTGGGCGCGTCAACCCTTGCGGGCGGGGACTTTGTCGCTCAGCGCAGAGTTGGCGCCGATGCCGGGCAACGACACCTGGCAGCGCAGGCCTGCGGGGATCGAGCCGGTCGGGTTGGGCAGCATCACGCGAGCCCGGAAGGTGTTGCTCGCGGGTTCGACCACGCGGTCGACCAGCTTCACGGTGCCGGGCGTGGCCGGCTGGCCTTCGAGCGTGGGCTGCACCAGCACTGTGTCACCGATCTTCAGGCGGCCGTACATCGCCGCCGGCAGCACCAACTCGGCATGCAGCGGGTTGACGGTGGCGATCTTCATCATCGGCTTTTCTTCGACGCGCTCGCCGTTGCGGCGGTACAGGTCGATCACGATGCCGTCGATCGGGCTGCGGATCGTGCGGTTGCCCAGCTCGGCATTCGCCACCAGCAGCTCCTTGCGGGCCTGGCGCGATTGCTCGACGGCCTGGGCTTCGCGGGCCTGGGCCGTTTGCTCGTCGGCCACCGCCTGATCGACGGCCTGTGCCGACACGAACTCCTGGCTGAACAGGTTTTGCGTGCGTTCGAGCTTGCGCTTGGCGATGGTGTGGGCCTTGTTGGCGGCCTGCAGTTCGGCATCGGCGGCGGCGCGCAGCTCGGCCAGATTCACATGGGCGCGCTCGACATCGGCGCGCAAGGTGACGACGACTTGATTGACGCTGACGGTGTCGCCGCGCTCGACGTGGGTTTTCTCGATCACGCCCACCGACGGGCTGCCGAGCTCCACGGTGTTCGAGGGGGTGATCAGGCAGCCGAGCGTCTGTGCGCTCGCCGGTGCCAGCACCGGCAGGAGCGCCAGTGTCAGCAGCAGGCGTTGCGATAAGGTGGAAGAGAGCCGTCCAAACATGTCGGTTCGCTGGTTATTCCGAAGGAGAAGCAAAGACCAGGGAGGCCCTGACCAGCCGATCGTGTCGTACCAGCTGGTAGCTGCGCAGGAATTCACTCCATGCTCGCAGCCCGTGCACCAGCCCGCACACACCTTTCGCCAGCCAAGACGGGGTGTTGCCTTTCTTATCGGATGCGCAGCGCAGCGCTGTAAGCAGAAATGCAGGCAAAAGAACCGGATAAGCGGGGTCTTCGAGCGAAAGAATGGTTTCGCAGGAGCCGGGCCGGCCATTGCGGGCGGCACGGCCGAAGAGCTGGCGGTCGATGCGGGCCGAGCCGTTCTGCGCGCACGAGATCACATGCAGCCCGCCGGCGGCCAGCGTGGCGGGCGGCAGCGCGATGTCGGTGCCGCGCCCGGCCATGTGGGTCGATACCGTGATGGTGCCGGGCAAGCCGGCGGCAGCGATCAACGCGGCTTCGCTGCGATCGTCGCGCGCGGTCAACAGGCAGTGGGCGATGTTGCGTGCTTTCAACGCGTTAGAGATCTGATCGGCCGCGGCGACGCTGTCGGTGCCGACCAGCACCGCGCGGCCTTGCGCGGCCAGCGCTTGCGCACGTGCCGCGACCGCGGTGAGCTGCTGGGTGCGGTGCGCATACAAACGCACGCCGAGCTGCCGCCGCTGGCTGGGCAGGCGCGGCTCGATGCGGCGCACCGCCAACCGGTAAAAGAACCACAGCGCCGCGCGCGATTCGCTGAGCGTGCCGCTGATGCCCGCCAGCAGCAGGTAGCGGCTGAGCAACGTCTGCAAGGTGATCTGCATCGCGGTGCGGGTGGCGCGGGGCGCGGCCAGCCCTTCCTTGATGTGCACCATCTGTTGCAGCCCGCGCGACCACACCGTGCCGGGCAGCTTGCGGCCGGTGTTCTGATCGAGCAGCACGACATCGCCGTCTTCGACGAGGTAATGCACATCCGGCTGCAGCGCATGGCGGGCCGTCAACGCGTCACGCAATGCCGCGGCCTGCACGCGGGGGTCGCCGAGTGTCGTGAGTTCATGCGGCAGGCGCTTCATCACCGCAGGCTCGATGTCGACGCGGCGGTCTTGCAGATCGAGCTGGTAATCGGCGCCTGCCCGCAGCCCGGCCACGAAGCGCCAGGCCGCTTGCGCGGTGGCCACCGGCAAGCCCTCGTTGCTCGATTCGGCCAAGACCAGCGGCGTTTGCGCATGGTCGAGCAGCACGCTGTCGGCTTCATCGACCAGCGCCAGGCACAGGCCGCGCAGCACGAGCATCGGTGGTGCCGAAGAGGGCGCGCTGCGGCGGGCGGCGTCGATCTGCTGGCGATCGCGCATGCAGTCGAAGCCGATCTCCTGCGCGGTGGCATAGACCACGTCGCAGGCATAGGCCTCGCGCCGCTCGGTCGCAGTCATCGCATTGCGGATCGCGCTGGCACGCAGCCCGAGCGCACCCAGCACGCGTTGCGCGGCCTCGGCATCTCGCACGGCGAGGTATTCGTTGGAGGTGATGACGTGGGTCGGCACGCGCGCCAGCGCGGCCGTGGCGGCGGCCAGCAGGATCGCCAGCGACTTGCCCTCGCCGGTGTCCATCTCGACCAGCCGGCCGTTGAGCAGCTCGAAGGCCGCGAGGTGCTGGCTGAGATAAGGCTGGTGGCCGAGCGTGGCGGTGATCGCCGCGGCAGCCGCTTGCTGGCCGCAGGCCATGCTTTCCGGCGTGAAGCCATCGCGGGCGAGGCGCTGTGCGGCGACGGTCGCCTGTGTTTTCAGATGCCGGCCAGCGGCCGAATCGTCTTCGGTCTCGTGAGCATGGGCCGCTTGCACTGTACCGGCGGCACTGAATTTCAACGCGGCGAGAAAGCGCCGCTTGTGCCGCGCGTCGCTGCCACCCAGGCGCGTCAGCCGGTTGCCGAGGCGGTCGGCCAGGTCGCTCCACAGTGAGCTGGGGATGGCATGGCGCTGTGGATACGCGCCGTGCCGCGGCCCCGGCCGCGGCAGGTTCACGTCAGCGCCGCGAGGCGCGACAGAAATGCCTGCTGCAGCACGCGGCCCCATTGGCGGGCCAGCGGCTCGCGTTGGTGATCGATGCGCACCCAGGCCCGCGCGCCGATCAGCTCGGTGCGGTGGCCTGGCACGCGCACGTCGACCATGACGACCGAGGCCAGCGTCTTGCGGCCGGTGCTGTCGTCGGGGTCGGTGGCGATCGGCCCGCCGGCCGTGCTGCCGAGCACGGCACTGGGCAAGGTGCGGGTGACGCTCGGCGTCTCGCGGTCCAGCGTGGCAGGCAGTTCGTCCTGCGGCGCGGCGGCCAGGCGCACCGTGACCTGGCTTGCGTGTTCGCGCATCAATGCGGCCTGCGCTTCGGTCAGCGCCACCTTGACCAGCATCGTCGGCTCATCGGAAAGGATGTAGCCCACCTCATCGCCACGCCGGTAGTAATGGCCTGGCTGAGCGGTGTCTTTCGGCACGATCCATTGGCCGGCACGCGGCGCCTGCACCGTCATCGCGCCGAGCTGTTGATCGAGCCGGCTCAGGTTGACGCCCACCGCATCGCGCTCCAGCCCGAGGCGCCGCGCTTCGAGCGGTTCGCCGAGCATCGCGTTGAAGTACTGGATGTCGAGCTGCTGCCATTTGGCCTGCGCGGTCTCGCGCTCGCTGCGCAGCTCCAGGTTGTCGAGCGTGGCGATCGCCTGGTTCGGCTCGACACGGCGGTTGGGCGACACGAACAAAGACACCAGCTCGCCGGGCGCTTCGGCGCGCACGGTGGCTTCGGCCGGCGTCCACACCACGCCTTGCTGGACGGTGAACGACGGCGCAGGCACGACGAACAAAGCCAGCACGGCGACCAGCAGCACGCCGCCGGTGGTGGCCAACACGCGCAGGCGCCGGCCGTTGAAGCGGCTGTCGGACATCAGGCTGCCGGCAGCGCGCAGCACCGGGCTTGCGATCAGCGACCAGCCGCTGAACAGCAGCAGGCCGATCGCAATCAGCGCATACGGCTGGTACAGCCAATAGCAGATGGTCACGATCACGAGCAGCTGGTACAGCCACGACAGCACGGCATAGCTGGTGACGATCCAGGCCTCGCGGCGCGAGGTTTCGGGCATCGCGTCGGCGCGCGCCACACCGATCAGGCGTTGCGCGAAATGCGCCAGCATCGCGCGGCCGCGCGGCTGCAGGTTCGGCAGATCGAGTGCGTCGCACATCAGGTAGTAGCCGTCGAATCGCGCCAACGGGTTGGCGTTGAACAGCAAGGTCGATACGCCGCAGGCGGCGATCACCGCGAGCGCGGCGGTCTGCACCGTGGCCGAATTGCTGGCATTCCACAAGAAGAGCGCGATGGCGGCGATCGCCAGTTCGGCCATCACGCCGGCGGCGCTGACCGCCATGCGCCAGTGGCGCTGCGGAAAGCCATTGGCTGCGGAGGCGTCGACATAAGGCAGCGGGTTGAACATCACCAGGTTGATGCCGACCTCATGCACTTCGCCACCCCAACGACGCACCGCCAGCGCATGGCAGGCCTCGTGAACGAGCTTGACCAGCGGGTAAAGCGCCCACATCTGGAACAGGAAGCCCGCCGAGCGTGCCTGCTGCGAGATCGACAGCTGCAGCTCGGGCCCGTGCATCAGCGCAAGCACCGAGGCCGCACCGACCAGCGCCAGCCACAGCAACAGGCCCGTGCCGCTGAACAGCCACCGGGTGGCCGGCAACACGCGTTGCAGCAGCGCGCTCGGGTCGACCAGCGGTACCTTGAACGACAGTGGGTTGCCCACCGCGGCACGCAGGCCGCGCTTGCGCTCGCGCCGCCGCTTCAGCATCGCGTCAGCATCGGCATCGGCATGCACCGTCAGCAGCTCGGCATCACTCAGTTGCGTCAGCATGCGCAGCGCTTCGCTTTGCGTCGGCGCCTTGTCGCCCAGGCGTTGATGCAAGGCGCGCCAGGCGGCGTCGACGCTGATGCTGCCGTCAAGCCGGCCGACCAGTTGATAGGCGACCGCGTCGACGCGGTGAAAGCGGCGCCGCTCGTCATCGATCAGCACGTACCAGACCTCGCCGCGCATCACGCGGCGTTGCACACGAATGCGCAGCCGCAGCCGTGGCCGCAGCCGCGCGACCCGGTACCACATCGGGTCTTCGATCGACTCCATCACAGGGCTTCCCTCACGCGGTGCATCACGCGGTGCATCACGCGACCCAGCGCCACCAGGCCAGGCGCAGGCGACGGCCGGCCTGTTGCAGCCAGACGCTGCCAAGCGCGCGGCGCGGCGTCTCTAACCGCGCAAAGCCGCGCATGCCGGGTCGCAGCTCGTGCGGTGCGCCCTCGGCATGGGCCAGTTCGACTTCCACCTCGAAGAAGCTGCGGCCTTGCGCCACCGCGGCCAGCGGCGTGATGCGCTTGACGCTCATCGGCAAGGTCAGGTTCGGCAGCGCCGTCAGCACCATCGAGCCGGCCTGGCCGAGGTGGATTTCAGCGATGTCGCTGTCGTCGACTTCGACGATCGCGTGGAAGTCGCCGACCGGTGCCAGCGTCATCAGCGCATCGCCTTTCTTGGTCGGCGCACCCAAGGCGTTGCTCAGGTCGCCCTGGATCACGACGGCATCGAACGGCGCGGTGACACGGGCTTTGGCCAGCCGCTGATCGAGCAGCGCGAGCTGGGCCTTGTCTTCATTCATTTTCGCCATCTTCAGCGCGAGCGTGCTCATGTCTTGCCGCGCCATCGCATCACCCACCGCCGCGTCGTTGCCGGCGAGTTCGGCGCTCAGGCGCTGGCGCTCGACGCGCAAATCTTCAGAGGCAAATTCGAGCAGCAGCTGCCCGGCCTTGACCACGTCGCCGGGGCGCACCAGCACCTTTTGCAAGTAGTTGTCGGCCGGCGAAGTGACGATGCGTTGCTCCGAACCTTCGAGCTTGACTGGTGCGCTGACCTCCTGGTCCACCGGCCACAGCATCAACGCGGCAAGTGCCGCCACGCCAGCGGCCGCCGCCAGGCGATGCCGGCCTTGATCGTGCGCCGCGGCCCAGGTCGACAGCGATTGCCGGGCCCGCTCGCGCCACGGCATTTCCAGTTGCTGGCGCTGGGCGACCCAGGGCGCGATCGCGCGCGCCAGCATTTCCAGCCCACTGACTTCATCGGCCAGGAACGGGTGGCCGGCGCGGCGCTCGGCGAGCAGCGCGCCCAGCGCCTGCCCGTTGGCGATCAACGGCAGAGTGCAGATTGCACGGGTCTCGCGCTTTTCACTCAAGTGCGCATGGGCAGCCACGAGCCAGTTCGAGCGGCCGGGCGGTGGCGGGTAGACGACGGTCTCGCCGCCATCCATCGCTTCGTCCATCGCGCTGCACACATCGGCCGACAGGCCCGACGGTTCGCTTTCCCAGCCATCGGAGCTGCCGATCAAGCGGGTTTGCTGACGACGGCGCAGCCCGAGGCTGACGCGGTCGCAACCGAGTTCGGCGGCCAGCCGGGTCGACAACAGCGCGCTGGCGTCTTCCAGGCTCTTGCACACCGACACCTTGTGCAGCATCTCCAGCACATGCTGGGAATGGCCGGGCCGCGCCGCGGATGCTTGGGCCGGGCCGGGCTGCAGGCTGAAGGTCACGGCGCTGGCATCGAGCGCGGCACATTCGGCGTCGCCCGGCGCGCGGTCGCAGACGATCACCGCGGCGCCGACCACCATGCCTTCGATCACCAGCGGGTTGGCCGTCACATGCTGCGTTGGGCCGCCTTCGGTGGCGCGCTTGACGACCATGCGCTCGCGCCGTGCGACGGCGGCCGAGGCGCTCTTGGCCAGCCAGGCGGGCACGGGAATTCCGGTCGGGTGGCAGGCGATCATCTTCACGCCCTGGCTGCCACGAATGAGCACCGCGCCCTGAAGCACGCCTTGCGCGCTGGCGCAATGGCTCACCAGCCACGCGTTGACTTTGTCGCGCAGCTGAACGGAGGCCTGCGCCGCCGAGGTGGGTGGGTGGAGGGCAGACATCAGGTGTTGCGCTGGCCCCCGCGGTAGGCCATCAGCTGGAACGAGGCTTCACGTTCACGGGCGGCGGTTGTCAGCCGGCGAGCGCGGCTCGCGATGGTCAGAACCATCGCGCCCTGGAACAACACCGCAATACCGATCAAAAGTGTGGTCATGGCAGAACCCTGAGCGACTTGAACATGTGCCAATTTCGGCAAGGCCCCGCGGGAGTTGAGCGAAGCGACTCACCCTAAATGTGAAATGCGTCACAGATGGCAAGCGGAGTGGGATTGCCGTTGCGGACGAGGGCGCCGTATGGGCTGCCGAAGCGGTGGCTAACAGGCAAATCAGCGCTGCCGATGATTTCTGTATTGACAGAAATTATCGGCAAAACCAGAATCAGGCCATGGAACTCTCACCGACCCTCTCGCGCTTCGTGTTGCACTGGGGCGAAATGGGCACCCGCTGGGGTGTCAACCGCACCGTCGCGCAGATCCACGCGTTGCTGTTCATCACCGGCCGGCCGATGCACGCCGAAGAAATCACCGAAACCTTGAGCGTGGCGCGCTCGAACGTCAGCAACAGCATCCGCGAGTTGCAGGGCTGGAATCTCGTCAAGCTGGTTCACCTCGCCGGTGACCGGCGTGACCATTTCGAAACTTCGACCCAGGTCTGGGAGCTGTTTCGCACCGTGATTCGCGAGCGCCAGCGCCGCGAGATCGCGCCGACGATCGAGGTGCTGAATGAATTGCTGAACGATCCGGCGATCAGCCGCGAGCCGGCCGAAGCCAAGCTGCGCATGCGCCAGACGGCAGAGCTGCTGGAAACGCTCACGGCCTGGAGCGACGAGATGCTGCGCCTGGACACCGAGACGCTGACCAAGGTGCTCAAGCTCGGCGCCAAGATCAAGAAGCTGGTGGGCCGAGGCACGCCCGATGCCGATGCGCCACGTGCCGACGACATCACCGCGGTCCATTTGCTGGGCCCCTGAAGCTCGCCCGATTCGGGCTTTTTTTTGCCGATGAATTTCTCTTTTGACTGAAATTAATGGAATGAAAATGAAGAACGAGAACCGCATCACCCTGTTCTATGACGCCGCCTGCCCGGTGTGCGCACTGGAGATGGACCATCTGCGCGAGCGCGACATGCGTGGCCTCGAACGGCGGCTGGCCTTCATCGACATCGGCACACCGGGCTTCGACGCTGCTTCACTGGGCACGACGCTGGCCGAACTGAATGCCGAGATCCACGCGCGGCTGCCCGATGGCCGGGTGATCCGCGGCATCGAAGTGCTTCGACTGGCTTATGCCGCAGTCGGCCTGGGCTGGGTGCTCAAGGCGACCGCCTGGGCACCGGTGCGCCCGCTGTTCGATCGGGGCTACCGGTTGTTCGCCCGCCACCGCAGGGTGATCTCGCGGGTGACTGGGCCGGCGATCACGGCCGTGCGCAAGGCGCGGGCCGCCCGCACCTTGCGCCGCATGCAGGCCTGCACGAACGGGGCGTGTGATCTCGCCGCTTCGGCTCATCCGGCTCACGGCGCTGCGGTCGCAAGCCCCAGCCCGATTCGCGCCGACCACCCCGCCAGGAGCTGATCATGCGCAATGACGTGCCGACCATCGTCGCAGCCCCGGGCTGCAGCGCCGTTCATGGGCGGGTGCAATGGGCGCCGGTCAAATCACTGTGGTGGTCGGTGATGGCGCTGGGCGGCGTGGTCGGCCTGGTGGCTTATGCCAGCTGGAGCGCGCTGGCGGTGTTTCTGTTGAGCAGCGCGATCACGCTGTGCCTCGGCCATTCGCTGGGCATGCACCGTCGGCTGATCCACCGCAGCTACGGCTGCTCGCGGTGGATGGAGCGGCTCTTTGTCTACCTCGGCACGCTGGTTGGCATGGCCGGCCCGGTGGGGATGATGCGCACCCACGATCTGCGCGACTGGGCGCAGCGCCAGCCGCAGTGCCATGACTACTTCGCGCACCGCCAGTCGTTTTGGGTCGACTTCGGCTGGCAGCTGCACTGCGATCTGGTGCTGTCGCGGCCGCCGCGCTTCGAGCTGCCGCGCACGGTGAGCGAAGACCGTGTGCTGATGGCCATCGAGCGCCACTGGATGCTGCAGCAACTGCCGTGGGCGATCGGGCTCGGCGCACTGGGCGGCGTGGGCTGGGTGCTGTGGGGCGGGTGCCTGCGGGTCGCGGTGAGCCTGACGGGGCATTGGATGGTCGGCCACTTCGCCCACCGCAGCGGGCCGCGCAGCTGGCATGTGGCAGGTGCCGGCGTGCAGGGCTACAACGTGCGCGGCTGCGGGCTTATCACCTTTGGCGAGGGCTGGCACAACAACCACCATGCCTTCCCTGGCTCGGCGAAGTTAGGCCTGTACCCCGGCCAAGCCGATCCCGGCTGGTGGGTGCTGCAAGTCTTGCAACGCCTGGGGTGCGTGTGGAATCCGACATTGCCGGCGTCGCTGCCACCGCGGGCGGAACTGCAAGCGCTGCATGCGCATTCGCAGGCCGTGCATCGCGTGCGGTCGAGATCGACGCTTGCCTCAAGCCCTGCCTCGATGCCGCGGCCCGTGGCCATCAGGAGCACATCATGAGAGTTCTCGTGGCGGGTGCCACCGGCTGCGTGGGCCGTGCGGTGGCGAATGCGCTGCGCTCGCGCGGCCATCAGGTGATCGAAGGGGCGAGGGCGCTCGAAGACAGCGCGGCGTCGTTGCGGATTGATTTCTCGGAGCCCACCACGCCACAAGCCTGGGCACAGCGGCTGAGCGAGCGCCGCATCGAAGCGCTTGTCAATTGCATCGGCATCCTGATGCCTTCGCGTGGGCAAAGCTTCGAGCGCATCCACGCGCAGGGGCCGATCGAGATGTTCCACGGCGCGGTGCAGGCCGGTGTGAAGCGGGTGCTGCAGATCTCGGCGCTCGGCGTTGGCGGCGGTGCCGGGGAGGCTGGCGGTGAGGTAGTTAACCGAACAAGTACGAGGGGCCGCAACGGGCAGCGCCTGCAGGCAGGTTTGCCGATGCCTTATCTGAAGACCAAGCAGATGGCCGATGAAACTCTGGCTTCGCTGCCGGTCGAATGGGCGGTGCTGCGGCCTTCGTTGGTGTATGGGCCGGGCAGCCAGAGCGCGGCCTTGTTCGCGACGCTGGCCAGCCTGCCGGTGATCGGTTTGCCGGGGCGGGGCAGGCAGGCCGTGCAGCCGATCCATGTCTATGAGTTGGCCGAGGTCGTCGTGCGCCTGCTGGAGCAAGCCGGCCCGTTGTGCGACGTGCACGAGCTGGGCGGCCCGCAGGCGCTGAGCTACCGCGAGATGCTGGCGCACTACCGTGCGGCACTCGGCTTGCCGGCGCCTTTGTGGTTGCCCTTGCCGAAGGGGCTGATGCACGCCACCGCCTGGGCGGCCGAAGCCTTGCCGCAATCGGTGCTGTGCCGCGACACGATTGCGCTGCTCGATGAGGGCCGCTTGCCCGAGCCCAACGACACTGCGCGGCTGCTCGGTCGCATGCCGACACCGATGGCGCGCGGGCTCTCGATCACCGCGCCCGAGCCGCTTATCGATCTGCGGGTGCAGATCAGCCCGGCCGTTGCCGCGGCAATGAGGGCGGCGCTGGCTTTCATGTGGATCTATACCGCGCTGATCACGCTGGCCCTGCCGCAGGTGTCGGGCGTGATGACCCTGCTCGCCCGCTGTGGTTTTGAAGGGCCTTGGGCAGGCATCGTGATGGGCTTGTCATGCACGCTGAACCTGGCGCTGGGCGTCTTGACCCTGGCCTGCCGCAGGCCCTGGGTCTATGCGCTGCAATGCACTGCAGTGGTCGGTTATGGCGTGACGGCTGCGATCCGCATGCCGGAGCTGACGCTCGACCATTGCGGCCCGCTGGTCAAGAACGTCCCGGTGCTGGCGCTCGTGGCCGTGCTGTGGCTGGCCCTGCCATTGCCGAAGCCTCAAGGTTCGAACCGGTAGCGTTGAGTGCCGAATGATTTCAAGCCTGAGCTTTGATCGGCTTAGGTCGTGTTAACAATTAAGCCAAGCCGATATAAAAGCAGACGATAGTGAGCAT
>CAXTCD010000055.1:0-24649 GCA_964242145.1 uncultured Rhizobacter sp. | reverse complement strand
AAGATGGAAGTCGGCTTCCTGATCGACGGCCTGTCGGCGATGATGATGTGCGTCGTGACCTTCGTGTCCTTGATGGTGCACATCTACACCATCGGCTACATGCAGGAAGATCCCGGCTACCAGCGCTTCTTCTCGTACATCTCGCTGTTCACCTTCTCGATGCTGATGCTCGTGATGAGCAACAACATGCTGCAGCTGTTCTTCGGCTGGGAAGCGGTGGGCTTGGTGTCTTATCTGTTGATCGGCTTCTGGTTCACCAAGCCGACGGCGATCTTCGCCAACATGAAGGCCTTCTTGGTCAACCGCGTCGGAGACTTCGGCTTCATCCTGGGCATCGGCCTGATCGTCGCCTTCACCGGTACGCTGAATTACGCCGAGGTGTTCGCCAAGAGCGAAGCCTTGGCCAAGCTGAGCTTCCCGTTTCCGCTGTGGGGCAATGAGTGGATGCTGATCACGGTGATCTGCATCTGCCTGTTCATCGGTGCGATGGGCAAGAGCGCGCAATTCCCGCTGCACGTCTGGCTGCCGGATTCGATGGAAGGCCCGACGCCGATCTCGGCGCTGATCCACGCCGCCACGATGGTGACGGCCGGCATCTTCATGGTGGCGCGCATGTCGCCATTGTTCGAGTTGTCCGATACCGCGCTCAGCTTCGTGATGGTGATCGGTTCCATCACGGCGCTGTTCATGGGCTTTCTCGGCATCATCCAGAACGACATCAAGCGCGTGGTCGCGTACTCGACCTTGTCCCAGCTCGGCTACATGACCGTGGCGCTCGGCGCGTCGGCTTACTCGGTCGCGGTGTTCCATCTGATGACGCATGCGTTCTTCAAGGCCTTGCTGTTCCTGGCGGCCGGCTCGGTGATCATCGGCATGCACCACGACCAGGACATCCGCAACATGGGCGGCCTGCGCAAATACATGCCGATCACCTGGATCACCTCGCTGCTGGGTTCGCTCGCACTGATCGGCACGCCGCTGTTCTCGGGTTTCTATTCGAAAGACAGCATCATCGAAGCGGAGCACGAGAGCCACCTGTGGGGCGCTGACTTCGCTTACTTCGCGGTGATGGCGGGCGTGTTCGTCACCGCCTTCTATTCGTTCCGGATGTACTTCCTGGTCTTTCACGGCAAGGAACGTTTCCATCACAAGCCCTTCCCCGGCGAACACGATCATCACGACGATGAGCATGGTGACCATGGTCATGGGCACCACACGCCGCACGAGTCGCCCTGGGTCGTCACGCTGCCGCTGGTGCTGCTGGCGATTCCATCGGTGGTCATCGGTTTCCTGACGATTCAGCCGATGCTGTATGGCGACTTCTTCAAGGACGCGATCTTCTTTGACCTGGAGAAGCACCGCGCGATGGCAGAACTGGCGCACGACTTCCATGGTGCCTTGGGCATGGCGATCCATGGCCTGACCAGCCTGCCTTTCTGGCTCGCACTGTCGGGTGTGGCCATGTCCTACTTCTTCTACATTGTGAAGCCGTCGATTCCGGCGGCTATCAAGCGCAGCTTCCAGCCGATCTACACCTTGCTCGAGAACAAGTACTACCTCGACTGGTTCAACGAATACGTGCTGGCAGCAGGCGCGCGCCTGCTCGGTACCGGCTTGTGGAAGGGCGGCGACGTCGGCTTGATCGATGGCGTGCTGATCAACGGTTCGGCTCGCGGCATCGGCGGAATCGCGTCCATCGTGCGCCTCGTCCAGTCAGGTCACCTGTACTGGTATGCGCTGGTGATGATTCTGGGTGTCATTGGTTTGATGACTTGGCAGTTGTGGCCCTACCTCGGCATTTCGCTGTGGCGTTGACCAGGGCACGGAGAACAAGAACATGGGTTTGCTAAGCCTCGCCATCTGGTTGCCGATCATCTCCGGCATCCTTTTATTCGCATTCGGTCGTGACGAGAACGCCAAAGCCGTTCGCTGGTTTGCGCTTGCCGCAGCCATCGTCAGCTTCCTGGTGACGCTGCCGCTGATCACCGGCTTCGACAACAGCACGGCAGCCATGCAGTTCGAAGAGACTGCGGCCTGGATCGAACGCCTGCACGTGACCTATCACCTCGGCGTGGACGGCATTTCGGTCTGGTTCGTGCTGCTGACGGCCTTCATCACGATCATCGTCGTGATCGCGGCCTGGGAAGTGATCACCGAGCGGGTCAACCAGTACATGGGCGCCTTCCTGGTTCTGTCCGGGATCATGGTCGGCGTGTTCTCGGCCCTCGACGGCATGCTCTTCTATGTGTTCTTCGAGGCCACGCTGATTCCGATGTACATCATCATCGGCGTCTGGGGCGGGCCGCGGCGCGTGTATGCCGCGTTCAAGTTCTTCCTGTACACGCTGGCCGGATCGCTGCTGATGCTGATCGCGCTGATCTTCATGTACTACAAGTCGGGCAGCAGCTTCGAGATCCTCGCGTGGCACAAGGTGCCGTTGACGATGACCGAGCAGACCTTTCTGTTCTTCGCGTTCTTCGCCGCCTTTGCGGTCAAGGTGCCGATGTGGCCGGTCCACACCTGGCTGCCTGATGCCCACGTCGAGGCGCCCACGGGTGGTTCGGTGGTGCTGGCGGCGATCATGTTGAAGCTGGGTGCCTACGGTTTCCTGCGCTTCTCGTTGCCGGTGACGCCCGATGCGGCCCACCACTGGGCGTGGGTGGTCGTGGGGCTGTCGCTGATCGCCGTCGTCTACATCGGCCTGGTCGCGCTGGTGCAGCAGGACATGAAAAAGCTGGTGGCTTATTCATCGATTGCGCACATGGGCTTCGTGACGCTGGGCTTCTTCCTGTTCAACGAACTCGGTATTTCCGGCGGCCTGGTGCAGATGATTTCGCACGGCTTCGTGTCGGGCGCGATGTTCCTGTGCATCGGCGTGCTCTACGACCGCGTGCATTCGCGTGAGATCGCAAGCTATGGCGGTGTCGTTAACACGATGCCGAAGTTCGCTGCGCTGGCTGTGTTTTTCGGCATGGCCAACTGCGGCCTGCCGGGCACTGGCGGCTTCGTCGGTGAATGGATGGTCATCCTCGGTACGGTGTCGGTGAACTTCTGGCTCGGTGCGCTGGCGGCCACGGCGCTGATTTTCGGTGCGGCCTATAACTTGTGGATGGTCAAGCGCGTTTATCTCGGCCCGATCGCCAATGACAACGTGCGCGCGCTGACCGATGTCAACACCCGCGAATTCCTGATGCTGGCGGTGCTGGCCGTGGCCACGCTGTGGATGGGCGTTTATCCGAAGCCGTTCACCGACACCATGCACGCCAGCGTGACCGAGCTGCTGAAGCACGTCGCGATCTCGAAGCTGAACTGACTGACGCCGAGACCAAGAATATGAAAGACATGAACTGGCTGTCCGTCTACCCCGAGATCGTGCTGCTGCTGATGGCCTGCGTGGTGGCCATGGTGGATCTGTGGGTGACTCACCCTCGCCGCACACCGACCTATGTGCTGACGCAGATCACGCTGGCCGTGGTTGGCGTGATGCACCTGCTGTACTTCCAGGGCGGCTTCACCATCTATGGCATGCAACGCATGGTCGTTACCGACCCGCTGGGCCATCTGCTGGGCTTCTTTGCCTCCGTGGCGGTGATGATTTCGCTCGCCTATGCGCGGCCCTATGCCGAGCACCGCGAGTTGCTGAAGGGCGAGCTGTTCACGCTGAGCCTGTTCTCTCTGCTGGGCATCTCGGTGATGCTGGCGGCGAACAATTTCCTCATCGTCTACCTGGGCCTGGAGCTGATGTCGCTGTCGCTGTACGCCCTGACCGCGATGCGGCGCGACCATGCCCAGTCGACCGAAGCGGCGATGAAGTACTTCGTGCTCGGTGCGTTGGCCAGCGGCTTCCTGCTGTACGGCCTGTCGATGCTCTATGGCGCCACTGGCTCGCTCGACATCCCTGGCGTCTTTGATGCGATCGCCGGGGGCTCGATCAACAAGGCCGTGTTGGCCTTCGGTGTCGTGTTCATCGTGGCCGGGCTGGCGTTCAAGCTCGGCGCGGTGCCGTTCCACATGTGGCTGCCCGACGTTTACCAAGGTGCGCCAACGGCCGTGACCTTGCTGATCGCCGGTGCGCCGAAGCTCGCGGCCTTTGCGATCACCTTCCGCCTGCTGGTTGAAGGCATGTCGGGCCTGGCCAACGATTGGCAGCAGATGCTGATTCTGTTGTCGGTCGCGTCGATGCTGATTGGCAACCTCGCAGCGATTGCGCAGACCAACCTGAAACGCATGCTGGCCTATTCGACCATCGCGCAGATCGGCTTCATGCTGCTCGGCTTCACACCCACCGTCGTGTCTGGCAACACCTTGTCGGCGGCCAACGGCTATGCCTCGGCCTTGTTTTATCTGGTTAGCTATGTGCTGACGACCTTGGGCAGCTTCGGCATCATCATGCTGCTGTCGCGCAAGGGCTTCGAGAGCGAACAGATCGATGACCTGAAGGGCCTGGCCCGCCGCAGCCCCTGGTATGCGGCCGTGATGGCGATCTTCATGTTCTCGCTGGCCGGCATTCCGCCGACGGTCGGCTTCTACGCCAAGCTCGCAGTGCTGCAATCATTGGTCACAACGCACGACAGCTTCTACATCGGGCTGGCCGTGGCGGCGGTGTTGTTGTCGCTGGTCGGCGCGTTCTACTACTTGCGCATCATCAAGGTCATGTACTTCGATGAGCCGAAAGACGCTTCGCCGATTGAAACCACCTTCGATGTGCGGGCCTTGCTGTCCCTGAACGGCCTCGCGGTGCTGGGCTTCGGCCTGTTGCCCGGTGGTTTGATGGCCATGTGTGCCCAGGCCATCATCAAGGCGCTGGACACCTGATGTCTCTTCATCGGCACGCGCATCGGTGCTCCATGCGCGGCCGTGCTTTTCGAGTGCGTATTGCATGACCGAGCCTGGCCCGACGCCTCAAGTCGCAGATGCGCATCTGCGTGAAGAGCGCATCAGCTCGGCGCAGGTCTATCGCGGGCACTTCCTGGAGGTGCGGTGCGATGAAGTCCGCCTGCCCGATGGCAGCCAGGCGGCGCGTGAATACATTGTTCACCCCGGCGCGGTGATGATCGTGCCGCTGCTCGATGACGGCCGCCTGGTGGTCGAGCGGCAATTCCGTTACCCGATGGATCGGGTGATGATCGAATTCCCCGCTGGCAAGCTCGATGCGGGCGAGGCGCCTTTGCATTGCGCGATCCGCGAGTTGGCCGAGGAAACCGGCTACCGCGCCAGCGAATGGGCGCGTGCCGGCATCCTGCACAACGCGATCGCTTATTCCAACGAAGGCATCGAAGTCTGGTTCGCCCGCGGGCTGACCCTGGGTGAACGCCATCTCGATTCGGGCGAGTTTCTCGACGTACAGGCCATGAGCCTCGAAACGCTGGAAGCGCTGGCTTTGAGCGGCGAGTTGACCGATGCGAAGACCTTGATCGGTCTGTTGTGGCTGCAGAATTGGCGGTCCGGCCGTTGGCCAATGACCTGGCATTCCAGTGCCAACGGGCACCTGCCGATAATCGGGGCATGAAGGTTCTCAACCTGCGCTGCAGTCACGATCATCGGTTCGAAGGTTGGTTTTCTTCCGTTGACGAATTCCAGTCGCAGATGGACCGTGGGCTGCTCGAATGCCCCTTGTGTGCCGACAAAGGCATCAGCCGCCTGCCTTCCGCACCGTACTTCAGCGTCGGCAAGAGCCGTTCGCTCGAACCGGTGGTCACAGCGCCAGAAGCCGGTTCATCCACACCGGCCACGCCCGAGGCGATGACGTTGCAATCGATGTGGCTGCGTGCGGTCCAGCATGTGATGGCCCATACCGACGACGTCGGCGACCGCTTTGCCGAAGAAGCCCGGCGCATTCATTACGGCGAAGTTGAAGAGCGTGCCATTCGCGGCCAGGCCACGCGCGAAGACGCGCAAGCCTTGCAGGAAGAAGGCATCGAGGTGATGCCGCTGCCGATGCCCGAGGCGATCAAAGGCCCGCTTCAGTAAGCGACGCGGCCCGTGCCGACGGGCCCCATCGAGCGTCTCCCGACAGGGGTGCAGTCAGAGCCCGCTGGCTCAGAGCAGCCGGCCGGGGTTCATCAAGCCCAGCGGGTCCAGTGCCTGTTTGATCGCACGCATCATCTGCAGGGCCACCGGTGATTTGCGTTTGGCCAATTCGTCTCGTTTGAGTTCGCCCACACCGTGTTCGGCGGAGATCGATCCGTCGTAGGTGGCGACTGCGTCATAAACCTGCGTGTTCACGCCGGCCTCGTGCGCTCGCAGGAATTCCTGGCTGTCCGACCCTTCGGGCGCCTGCAGGTTGTAGTGAAGGTTGCCGTCGCCCAGATGGCCGAAGTTCACGAGCCGCACGCCGGGATAAGCTGCTCGCAGCGCGGCGTCGGTGCGGGCCACGAACGACGGGATGCGCGACACCGGCAGCGAAATGTCGTGCTTGATGTTCAACCCTTCTTCGGATTGCGCCAGCGGTATCGACTCCCGCAGATGCCACATCGCGGCGGACTGTGTCAGGTTTTCGGCCACCGCGGCGTCGCTGATCAGGCCCCGATCGAAAGCCACCGCCAGCAGCCCTTCGAACAATTCGCGGGCATGGGCATCGCCTTCGGCATCCGATTGCTCCAGCAACACCGTCCAGTCGGCGGCCGGTAACGGCTGGCGCAGCTGCGGAAAATGCTTGCGAACCAAATCGAGCGAAAAACGGTTCATCACTTCGAAGCCGGTCAGGCTGGGCCCGAGCCGCGCCTGGGCCATTTGCAGCAACGCGACGGCGGCTTCGAGCGAGGGCACGACGGCCAGCGCCGTCATCACCGCGGCCGGTTGCGGGTGCAGCTTCAGCGTGGCGGCGGTGATGATGCCCAGCGTGCCTTCGCTGCCGATGAAAAGATCGCGCAGGTCGTAGCCGGTGTTGTCTTTGCGCAGGCCGCTCAAGCCGTCCCAGATCTCGCCTTGCGCGGTGACGACTTCGAGCCCGAGGCACAGCTCGCGGGCATTGCCGAAGCGCAACACCTGCGTGCCGCCGGCGTTGGTGGCGAGGTTGCCGCCGATCGTGCAGCTGCCCTCGGCCGCCAGGCTCAGCGGAAACAGCAGCGACTGTGCGGCCGCGGCCTCCTGTACGGCCTGCAGCACGCAACCGGCCTCGGCCGTCAGCGTCAGGTTGGCCGGGTCGATCTCGCGGATGCGGTTCAGGCGCGACAGGCTCAACAGCACCTGCGTGCCGCTGCCATCCGGTACGGAGCCGCCAACGAGCCCGGTGTTGCCGCCCTGGGCCACGATACCGGCGCGGTGACGCGCGCAGAGCTTAACGACCTCGGCCACCTCCCTCGTGTCAGCCGGCCGCACCACCGCGAGCGCGCGACCCCGGTAGCGCTTGCGCCAATCATGTTGGTAGCGCGACAGGTCGCCGTCCACCAGCACCTGCGCGTCGCCCAGTGCATTGCGCAGGCCCGTTAACAACTCGCTCATGCGGCGGCACCTGCTGCCGCTGCGCTGCGCAGACGCCAGCGCACATGCAAGGCACAAGCGGTGAACAGCACCAGACACAGTAATACTTCGATCGCCGCGAGCAGCGCGCTCGTGCCGCGGTCACTGGTGGCGCGAACAACCCCTTCGGTGAAATAGATCCAGACCATCAAGCTGACCCATCGGTAGGTGTACATGCGGTTCTTCAACAAGCCGGCCAGCGGCACGGCCAATGGCAAGGCTTTCAGCGCGAGCCAGGAGCCACCGGGGCGGATCGGCGCGAGCCACAGCTCCCAGGCGATGCCGAGCACGATCAACAGCACGAGGCTGCCGGTAGCGAGGGCGCGGGTCCAGCTAACGAACGCGGGCAAGGGAAGGGCAGGGGAAGGCGAGGTGTTCATCGCTGGCTATGATGCCAGCACCTTGCGCGGCCCGCCCTCGCGCGCCGGCCATCACCGCAGGCTTGCGGCCTTGCTTCGATCTGCGTCTGCCCTTGAGGCCAGCCGCCTTATCCCTTCGTCGATCTCAGGATGAATCTTCCGCCTTCGTTTCCTCTTGGCTGGCAAGCCCATTTCACGCGCACGCTGCAAACGCTGCAGACCTGGCCCTGGCTCGATACGCTGCGCACCTTGCGCGCGCGCTTTCGCGAAGACCGCCTCGGCCTGACCGCCAGCAGCTTGACCTTCACGACCCTGATCTCGCTGGTGCCGCTGGTCACCGTGATGCTCGCGCTGTTCACGGCCTTCCCGATATTTGCGAAGTTCCAGGACTCGCTGCAAAAGTACTTTTTGCAGGCGCTGGTGCCCGATTCGATCGCCCGCCCGGTGCTGGGCGCACTGACACAGTTCGCGAGCCAGGCGAACCGTCTGGGCACCTTCGGGCTGGTGCTGCTGGTGTTCACGGCGCTGGCGCTGATGCTGACCATCGACCGCACGCTGAACGCCATCTGGCGGGTTCGCAAACCCCGGCCTATCGCGCAGCGCGTGCTGGTGTACTGGGCCGCCGTCACGCTGGGGCCGCTCCTTTTTGGGGTTAGCCTGTCTTTGACCTCGTATGCGATGTCGGCCAGCAAGGGCTTCGTCAACGCGATGCCCGGGGGCCTGAGCGTTGCGCTGAACACACTGGAGTTCCTGTTGTTCGGCGCCGCGATGGCCGGCTTGTTCCATTACGTGCCGAACACCTTCGTGCGCTGGCGCCATGCGGTGGCGGGGGGGCTGTTCGTATCGGCCGGGTTCGAGATCGCCAAGCGGGTGCTGGGCTGGTACCTGAGCAGCGTGCCGACCTATTCGACTGTCTACGGTGCCTTTGCCACCGTGCCGATCCTGCTGATCTGGGTCTACCTTGGTTGGGTGATCGTGCTGCTCGGCGCCGTGATTGCGGCCTATGCGCCGAGCTTGCAGATGCGCGTCGTGCGGCGGCCGTCGATCCCCGGCTACCGGTTCCATCTGGCGGTCGGCATGTTGCGCGAGCTGGCGCAGGCGCGTACGTTGAGCCTTCATGGGCTGAGTGCGTCGCAGCTGTCGGAGAACCTGCGCACCGACCCGCTGCAGATCGAGCCGTTGCTCGATGTGCTGGTGGACATCGACTGGGTCGGCCGGCTCGATGAAGTGGGCGGTGCGCGCTATGTGCTGTTGTGCGACCCGGCCGCCACGCCGGCCGAGCCCTTGGTCGCCCAGGTGCTGCTCGATCCGGCCGATGACCTGGCCGCCTTCTGGCAGCAAGCCGGCTTCGGTCGCATGCTGCTTCGCGATTTGATTCAGCATTGATCGGCACTGCGGGCGCGTTTTGAACGCCAGCGATGAGCCATCGCGATTCACCGGGCGGTCGACCGCCGTGACATCACAGGGGCAGAAGTGCGTCTGTTGTTCGCGGGTTTTGTGGGCTATATTGATCCGACGCCGCCCGCCTGCCGGGCCTGTCAAATGTCCGCAGAGGAGATCCCCATGAAAGTCGTCGATATCCTGCGTGTCAAGGGCGGGACGCTCTTCACGGTGTCCTCGGACCAGCCGCTGTCTCATGCCGTGCAGACCATGGCCGAACGAGACATCGGCTCGCTGGTGGTGATGGACCACGGTGACTTGGTGGGCATGCTGACCTTCCGTGAAGTCATTCTGGCGATCGTCGGCAACGGCGGCACGGTTGGCACGACCACGGTGCGCAGCGTGATGGACGATCACCCGCTGACCTGCACGCCGGAGACCGAGATCGACGAGGTGCGCCGCATGATGCTGGAGCGTCATGCCCGCTACATGCCGGTGCTGACGCAGCGCACGCTGATGGGCGTGATCTCGTTCTATGACGTGGCCAAGGCCGTCGTCGACAGCCAGGACTTCGAGAACCGCATGCTCAAGGCCTACATCCGCGACTGGCCGGTCGAAGAAGAATCGAAAGACGAGCAAGTCCCGAACTGACCGTCCGCGCGCTCGGTTGGCCGGGCGCCCTTTGTTGGTTGCCATCCGCAGGCTACTATTTGCAGGCCGATCACCGATTGAAGCGATTCATCAAAAGCCCGCCCGGCCCACGGCGGGCTTTTTTGTCGGGGCCTGTTGCAGCCAATCGAGGGCTTCGCCCGCGCCGGTAAAATCAGCGCCTTCGCGCAAACGCTGCGCGCCAGCTTTGAAAGCTCACATGTCCGGCAGCACCCTCGGCACGTTGTTCTGTGTCACAAACTTCGGTGAATCCCATGGCCCGGCGGTAGGCTGTGTGATCGATGGCTGCCCGCCCGGCATGGAACTGTCGGAGGTTGACATCCAGCGCGAACTCGATCGCCGCCGCCCGGGCACCTCGCGCCACGTCACGCAGCGCAATGAGCCCGACGCGGTCGAGATCCTGTCGGGCGTCTATGAAGGCCGCACGACCGGCACGCCGATCGGCCTGCTGATTCGCAACACCGACCAGCGCAGCAAAGACTACGGCAACATCCTGCAGACCTTCCGGCCCGGCCATGCCGATTACACCTACCTTCACAAATACGGGCTGCGTGATCCGCGCGGCGGTGGCCGCTCCTCGGCCCGCCTGACTGCGCCCACCGTGGCTGCAGGCGCGGTGGCGCGCAAATGGCTGCAGCAGCAATACGGCACCACTTTCGTCGGCCACATGACGCAGATCGGTGAGATCGAGGTGCCGTTCGAATCGTTCGAGCACATCCCGAACAACCCGTTCTTTGCGGCCAATGTGACCGACATCGCGCGCATCGAAGACTATATGGATGATTTGCGCCGCGCTGGCGACAGCTGCGGCGCGCGCATCGGCGTGATCGCCCGCCAGGTGCCACCGGGCCTGGGCGAGCCGTTGTATGACAAGCTCGATGCCGACATCGCCTTCGCGATGATGGGGCTCAATGCGGTGAAGGGCGTCGAGATCGGCGCCGGCTTTGCCAGCGTCGCGCAACGCGGCACGACGCATGGCGACGAGCTGACGCCGGAGGGCTTTCGCAGCAACAACGCCGGTGGCGTGCTGGGCGGCATCTCGACCGGGCAGGACATCACGGTGTCGATCGCGATCAAGCCGACCAGCTCGATCCGCAGCCCGCGCGATTCGATCGACCTGCAAGGCCAGCCGGCGGTGGTCGAGACCTTCGGCCGCCACGACCCTTGCGTTGGCATTCGCGCGACGCCCATTGCCGAGGCGCTGCTGGCGCTGGTGCTGATGGACCATGCGCTGCGCCACCGCGCGCAGTGTGGTGACGTCAAGGTCGACTCGCCGCGCATCGCGCCCTGAGATCGCGCTGAGAGGGGCGGCTGCCCTTGAGGCGCGGGCATCGAACCCTGCCGGTGCTGTGCAGCCCTTGCGCCAGTGTGCCAACGCGGTCTTCTGGAACTCGGCAGCTGCCTCGGTGATACTGGTTTGATGCAGATCGCCTCCGAGCGGGAAACAACTCTCCAGCGCCATCGGCTGCGAATGACGCTGATCTCTGTCGGCAACTACCTGTTGACGGCGATCGTCATTGCTTTGTATGCGTGGACGGATGAGGTTCCGTGGCACGTCGCGTGGCAGTTCCTTCTCAGTGGCGTCGCGGTGAGTGGGCTGTTTTCCTTGACGATTTGGCGCGGCTGGAATTTGCGTTTCAGCGATCCGGCCTTGCTGATCCCACAGATCGCCGGCAGCATCATCATCCATCTGGCTTTTCTCGTGCTGGTGCCCAAGTTGTGGATGCTGTTCCTGGTTGCAGTTCTGGTGACCTACAACTTTGCCATGATGAGCTTTAGCCCGCGCCAGTTGACGCTCGCATGGCTTGTGATGAGTGCTGCGTGTGCCGTGGCGCTCATCGCGACGCGCGGGCGCTTCGAGCAGATCGGAACGACGGACTCGTCCATTGCGATCCTGTGGCTCTTCATCTTCTTTTGCTTCCGCCAGCTGACCGACATTGGCGTGCAGTTTCACAAGCTGCGCACGAAGTTGTCCGAGAAGAACCAGCAGCTGTCCGCGTCCTTCGAACGCATCCAGGAACTGGCGAGCCGCGACGACCTGACCGGCGCACTCAATCGCCGCTCGTTGATGCAACTGCTGGCCGATGAGCGGGAACGCTCGCTGCGCACGGCCCAACCCTTTTGCGCGGTGATTCTGGACATTGATGAGTTCAAGCGGGTCAACGATCGTTTTGGCCATCTCATCGGCGATGTCGTCTTGAAGGAGCTGTGCGCGGTCGCCGCCAAGACCATTCGCGAGACCGACCGGTTTGCGCGCTATGGCGGCGAGGAATTCGTGCTTGTGCTGGCGCCGATCACGAGCGGCGATTTCGGACGGGTGGCCGCCGAGCGTCTTCGGCTGGCCGTGCAGGCCCACGATTGGGGGCGCGTTGCGCCAGGGCTGAAGGTGACGATCTCGGCCGGCGTGGCCGAGTTTGTGGCCGGTCAGAGCATCGAGCAGCTGATCGGACGCGCCGACAGTGCGCTCTACACCGCCAAACATGCCGGCAGGAACTGTACGGTCGTGGCGACCTAGGATGGCCCGGCACGCATCAGTTTCGTTAGCACGACGGATCGACCTGCCGCGATGGCGATCCGCCGGGGCGGGGCCGGCCCGTTACGCTGCCGACGTCGGCGCCGTGCGGCTGGCGGCAGCCCCGTTGCAGCGCGGGCGATTCGACCGCGTGCCAGGACAGCATCGCCAGCAGCAGCGTCATCGGCATTGCGCTGGCAAACATGCCGAAGACGCCGAGCGCCGGCCAGATCTGATGGAGCATCACCTGAACCGGAAAGGCATAGATGTAGATGCCGAAGGAATAATCGCCTAATCGGTTGAAGGCGCGAATGGCGCCATCGGGCACGTAAGCCAGGTACAGCGCGCCATAGCTCAACGCAAGTGCCATGGCTGCAGATGAGAATGGCACGCGAAGATGCATCAGGGCCAATCCGAAGGCGAATGCCGACAGCGCAACCGCGCCATTCAGAATGATCCGGGCTCGCCAGCGCCAGGCGCTGGTGCCGGCCAGGAACGAGATGCCCAGCTCCGTCTCGGAGATGCCGGCGAAGGTCAGGCCGGCCAGCAGCATGGCCAGCACGAGGTAGCTGGCCGCATGGCGCAAGATGCCGGTCCAGCCGAGGATGGCCAGCAAGGCATAGCACCGCACCTCGATCGGCAGGGTCCACAGCGAGCCGTTCAGTGCGATGTCATCGAAGACACCGGGTAGCCCCCAGCGCAATTTGTACAGCGTCGCATTGAATACCAGATAGCTCCAGGTGTGGCGATGCTGCAGGTACTGCGTCAGCGGCAAGCGGGTGAAAACCGGGCCATAGACGAACACCAGCAGAAGCAGCATCACGATCAGGCCGGGCAGGATGCGGCGTGCCCGTGCTCCGGCGAAAGAAACCAGTGACGGCCGGCGCTGCTGGCTGGCCGCGACGAGAAAGCCGCTCAAGGCGAAGAAGACCCAGACCGCCATGCTGCCCATTTCCACGCCCAGCCACCGCATCGCCGGTTCGTCGGCATGGCTGCCCTGCGACAGCGGCCAGCAGTGCGACAACAGCACCAGCGACGCCGCACCGGCCCGCAGGACGTTGAGGTTATTGTTTCGGCCCTGTGCCCGTTCGGCCAAAGACCTGTCAGTGCAAGGTGAGTTCATTTGCAGGCCGATGATCGTCGCCGATTGCCGATGCGCCATCCTGAATGAAGAGGACGACAGCACGGCCGCTTGCACGCAGGCTGTGCGCGGGCGCATGCTGAACTTGCGGCGCCTGCCCGCCTGTTCGCGGGCCGATCCTGAATCGATACTGAGGGCTGCCTGTCACCGCGAAAACGGCTACCCATCGCCTCCCGCCACGGTTTGCCACCGTCAATCTGCAGTTCGTCGCATCGCCTGCCAAGGCCGTCACTTTACAAAACTAAACTGCTGCCCATGACGACATCACACCCTCACGACAGCCTCGCCCTCCAGCAAACGGCGAAGGCACAAGAACCCCGGCTGGGCGCACGTCGGCGCCGTTTGGTGACGATCGGGATCGTGGCGCTGCTCGCGGTGGCCGGCGGCAGCTGGGCCGTGGTCACGCGCGCCGGCAGCGGCGCCAAGCCAACGCCGATCGCGAGTGCTGTGCCGGCCGCGAAGCCACTGGAGTTCAGCGCCAGCGAAGTCGTCAAGCCGCTCGTCGCGCCGATGCCGATGGTGATCCAGTTCTCCGGGCCGCTGGTCGCGCCGAGCACGGCGGTGATTCGCGCAAAGGCCGCCGGTACCTTGCTCGGGCTCAAGGTGGGCGAGGGCAGCCGCGTCAAGGCCGGCCAGGTGCTGGGCCAAATCGATCTGGCCGATCTGCAAAGCCGGGCCGCCGAGCGTTCGGCGAGTGTCGAATCGGCGCAGGCCGCATTGACCGAAGCCGAACGGCAGCACCTGGCCAACACCAGCCTGGCCAGCCAGAACTTCATTTCATCGACGGTGCTGCTGTCGTCGCAAGCCAAGCTCGATGCGGCCCGTGCGCAGCTGAAGGCGATGCAGGCACAGCTGTCGACGGTGAACCTCGGCATCCGCGAAGCGGCGCTGGTGGCGCCGATCAGTGGCATTGTCGGCAAGCGCCACGCGCTGCCGGGCGAGAAGGTCAGCGCCGAGCAGCAGCTGCTAACGGTCGTCGACCTATCGACACTGGAGTTGGCCGGTACCGTCGGCACCCATGAAGTCTCACGGCTGCAGGCCGGGCAGCCGGTGCAGGTGACAGTGGAGGGCAGTGCGTCGCCGGTCATCGGCCACATTGATCGCATTGCGCCGGCGGCCGAGGCCGGCACCCGCGCGATCGGCGTCGTCGTCGTGCTCGACAACAAGAAAGAGCTGTTCCGTGGCGGCCAGTATGCGCAGGCCGCGGTGACGCTCAACGACGAAGCCAGCCGCATGAGTTTGCCGGTGGCGTCTGTCGGCCAGGCCTCGGGGCAAGACTTCGTCTGGACGCTGGAAAACAAGGTGCTGGTGCGCCGCATCGTCATCACCGGCCGGCTCGACAAGCTGCATGGCCGGGTCGAGGTGACCAAGGGCCTGGCGCCCGACGCCGTGGTGCTGGCCGCACGCTTCGACAACCTGAAGGAAGGCGCGGCCGCGAAGGTGGTGACACAGAAACTGCCGCCGGCGGCGCTGGAAGGCGTGGCCGAGGGGGCGTCGGCCGAGGTGTCGCCCGCCGCTTCGGCCCCGGTCAAATCCTGATTATCTGATCGGCCGGAGCTTCATACCGATCGCTGCTGCGCTGACCGCGGTTTGCGATCGGCGGCCCAGCGAGTCGACAAGTTGAAGCGTCGATAAGTCGAAGCGTCGAAAAATAAGTCAGTGGGTCAACGAGTGAATCACTCAGTGATCTGGTCCCGTTAGGTTTTTGGCAGCCATCGCCCTCGGGCTGTGGCGGCTTGCAGCCTGCGCATTTCCACGTCCTTTCAACGGGAGCCTCCATGTGGTTCACCCGCGTTTCCATTCAAAACCCTGTCTTTGCCACGATGGTCATGGCTGCGCTGTGCGTGCTGGGCCTGTTCTCTTATGCGCAGCTGCGTGTCGAGCGCTTGCCTGACATCTCGCCGCCGATCGTCTTCGTCGGCGTCAATTACCCCGGCGCTTCGCCGGAGGCGATCGAGACCGAGCTGACGCGGCCGATCGAGCTGGCGCTCAACGGCATTGCCGGCATCAAGATGATCCGCTCGAACAGCACCGAAGGGCGCAGCGAGACGATTGTCGAATTCCGCCTCGAAGCCGACATGGCGCGCGCGGTGCAGGATGTGCGCGACAAGATCTCGGCGGTGCAACCGGGCTTTCCGCGCGACGCGAAGATTCCGATGATCAGCCGCTTCGACAACGAGAACGCGCGGCCGACCGTCGAGCTGACGCTGGTGTCGCCCAGCCGCAGCTCGCGCGAGCTGTCGATGCTGGCCGATCAGGTGGTGCGCAAGCGGCTGGAGCGCGCCGTCGGTGTGGCGCGTGTCGACGTCGGCGGCTTGATGGTGCGGCAGGTGCGCGTCGACCTCGACCCGCAGCGCCTGCGCGCGAATCAGCTGACGCCTTCGGAGGTGGCCACGGCACTGCAGCGCGCCAATGCCGACATGCCAGTCGGCCTGCTGAGCAGCAGCAAGGAAGATGCGATCGTGCGCGTCGAAGGCCGCATGCGCGATGCCAAGGCCTTTGCCGATGTGGTGATCGCCACGCGCAACGGCACGGTGGTGCGGTTGGCCGATCTGGGCGAGTTGGTGGAGCGCGAGCGCGAAGCGACCTCGGTGGCGCGTGTCGATGGCGTGCCGGCAATCTCGTTCAATGTCTACAAGCAGCAAGACGCCAACATCGTTGAAACCGGTGCCGGCATTCGCGACGCCACCGAGGAGCTGCGCAAGACACTGCCGCCCGGCGTCGAGCTGCGGCTGGTCCATGACGAGAGCGTGTGGGTCAAAGACTCGCTCGGCGGCGTGAAGCGCACGCTGATCGAAGGCGCGCTGCTGACCATCGCGATCGTGTTCTTGTTCCTGCACTCATGGCGCAGCACCATCATCACCGGCCTCACGTTGCCGATCTCGGTGATCGCCGCCTTCATCGCGGTCTATGCCTTCGGCTTCACGCTGAACTTCATGACGATGATGGCGCTGAGCCTGTGCATCGGCCTGCTGATCGACGATGCGATCGTCGTGCGCGAAAACATCGTGCGCCATGTGCACATGGGCAAAGACCACGTGACCGCGGCGCGCGAAGGCACCGATGAGATCGGGCTGGCGGTGATGGCGACGACCTTCGCGATCTGCGCGGTGTTCGTGCCGGTGGCTTTCATGAAGGGCATCATCGGCAAGTTCTTCTTCCCGTTCGGCATCACGGTGACGGCCGCGGTGCTGGTGTCGCTGTTCGTCAGCTTCACGCTCGACCCGATGCTGTCCAGCCTCTGGAAAGACCCGCCGACGAACCGCCTGGCCCGCCTGCCGGTGCTGGGCCACCTGATGCGTGGCACCGACCGCATGCTGGACCTGATGCATGTCATCTATGAGCGGCTGCTGCGCTGGGTGTTTTCGGGCCAGCGTTATCGCGTGTTGCTGCCGCCGCTGCCGGCCTATGGCCATCCGTTCGATGCGCAAGGCCGGCGCGACAAGAGCCAGCCGCGCCGCTTCCGCTTTGCGACGCTGACGCACCGTGGTGTCGTGGTGCTGGGCGGCATCGCGAGCTTTGTCATTGCGATCATGCTGGCGCCGCTGGTCGGGAGCGAGTTCGTGCCCGAGACCGATGACAGCTACATCCAGATGAACGTCACGATGCCGGTGGGCACCAGCCTGCAGCGCGGCGATGCGAAGCTGGCGCAAGTCGAAGCGGTGGTGCGCGGCTTCCCCGAAGTGCGGCTGCTGTCGGCCACGCTCGGCGACACCGGCAATGGCTCGCGCAACACCGCAGGCCTGAGCATTCAGCTCGTCGAGCCGCATGAACGCAAGCGCAGCCAGCGCGATATCGAACAGGCGCTGCGCGAAGCCTTGACGCCGATCGCAGGCGTTGAAGTGGCGCTCGGCAATCTGCCGATCTATGTAGCGCTGCTCGGGCCCGACCCGAAGGTGCTGGAAGACGAAGTGCTGCGCCTGCGCGACAAGATCGCAAAGATCAAGGGCATTGCCGATCTCACGACCTCGGTGAAGCCGGGCCTGCCGGCCTATGCGGTGCGTCTCAAGCCCGATGCGGTGCGCGAACTCGGCATGACTTCCAGCCAATTGGCGGCCAGCCTGCGCAGCTTCGTCAATGGTGACGTGGCCACCTACTGGACCGCGCCCGACGGCGAACAGGTGGAGGTCGAGCTGCGTTTGCCGCAAGGCCTGCGCGAGAACGTCTCGCAGCTCGACCAGCTGCCGGTGGCTTATGCCAAAGACGGTACGCCGATCACGCTGTCCAGCGTAGCCGACATCGTGCCGGTCGTGAACCCGGAGATCATCAAGCGCCAGGATCTGCAGCGCCGCCAGGCCATCTACGCCGGCGCACAAGGCCGCCCGAGCGGCGACGTAGGTGCCGATGTGCAGAAGCTTGTCAAAGAGACGCAGTTGCCTCCGGGCTATCGCTTCGATGTCGGCGGCCAGACGCGGGATCAACAAGAAGCCTTTACCGGCGTGCTGTTCGCGCTCGGTGCGGCCGTGCTGTTCATCTACATCGTGCTGGCCTCGCAATTCGGCAGCTTCTTGCAGCCGCTCGCGATCATGGCTTCGCTGCCATTGGCCTTGATCGGCGTGATGCTGGCCTTGCTGATCACCGGCTCGACGCTCAACCTGTTCTCGATGATCGGGCTGGTGATGCTGATGGGGCTGGTGACGAAGAACGCGATCCTGCTGGTCGACTTCGCGAACCATGCGCGCAAGGCGGGCCTGAACACGACCGATGCGTTGCTTCAGGCCGGATTGGTTCGCATGCGACCGATCATGATGACGACCGCGGCGATGGTGTTCGGCATGCTGCCGCTGGCGCTGGCGCTGACCGATGGCGGCGAGATGCAGGCGCCGATGGGCCGCGCCATCATCGGCGGAGTCATCACCTCGACCTTGCTGACCTTGCTGGTGGTGCCGGTGCTGTACTCCTATCTCGTCGGCGACAAGGCGGCCAGCGCCGCGCCCGTCAGCGAGCCCCAGGCCATGCCGATCGTCGGCGCAGATTACGTGGCCAAATAGCGCGGCTCGATGCGAGCATGGGATGGCGCGGCGATAACGCGTTGGGGCCTTTGACGCGCGATACCGCCGTGGCGACTCGGGTACTGCGCAGCGCGTAGCATGCCGTGGTCGCCACCGCTGCTTAGCGCACCTTCACCGATGTTGATCTCGTCTCCAACTGGAATCGAAGCCTCCGTGGTTTTCATGGGCGTCGCGGGCTGTGGCAAATCGAGCGTGGCGCAAGCGGTGACGCAGCGGCTCGGCTGGCCCATGATCGAGGGCGACGATTACCACGCCGAAGCCAGCCGCACCAAGATGCGTGACGGCGTGCCGCTGACCGATGCCGACCGCGAAAGCTGGCTCGATCAGCTCGGCGCTTTGCTGGCGGAGCACGGCCGGCGCGGCGAGGCGGCCGGCCTGACCTGCTCGGCATTGAAGCGCGCTTACCGGGACCGCCTGCGCCAGCACAGCGCGGGTTTGCGCTTCGTCTATCTCGAAATCGACAAGGCGCATTCGCTGCAACGCGTGGCGTCGCGCGCCGGCCATCACCTTTTCCCCGCGAGCCTGGTCGACAGCCAGTTCGCCACGCTGGAATCACCGCAGGGCGAGGTGGGCGTGTTGTGCGTCGATGCGCTGCACGGCATCGAGCCGCTGGCCGACCAAATCATCCGCTGGCTGCGGCCTTGATCGGCCCGCAGGTCGCATCGGAGACACATCTGCCGCGTTGTCGGCTGAAGAATGGCTAATACGGCACAGGGGCCGAAGCCTTGCGCTTCGGCCGACCCCATCAGAAAGATCTGATGTCGCGGGGTGAATTACTTGCCGGTCTCGGCATAAGCCAGACGCGCTGCCACGTGGGCCTTCAGGCGCTCGGCGGCGCCGGGAAGCTTGCGCTTCACGTCGCGCTTGGCGCGGTGCACGTTGTCGCGCAGAACATGCAATCTCGCCCGATTTCGTTGTGCTTGGATGGCCATTCTTTTCTCCGTTTGTGAGGTTGGAGGGTAACTCATGGCCTGCAAGCACGCTGTCAGACGGTTCGAGCAGGCCATTTCCCGGACCCTTGGATAAGGCTGGGCGCGCGCCAAACCGATGCATCTCAAGCCTCTGACACAGTCAACGCAGGCACTTGCGCTGCACAGGCGACGCTACTCGGTTCGCTGCCCCATCGATTCGAGCACCGTGGTGAGCTGGGCGCTCATCGGCAAATCGAGGCGGATGCCCGACGGCAGCTTGCGCAGGAACCAGCGCTTGTATTGGCGCTCGATTTCGCCGTCTTGGGCCAGCTCATGGAAGGCGTCGTTGACGACCTTGGCGAACGGCGGATCGCCTTTGCGGTACATCACGCCATAGGGGTCGTAAGACAGAAAGTCGCCGATCACCTGATAGCCATCGGCGCTGTTGCTGGCGTCTTTGCCGGCCCCCTTCGCGCGTGCATCGGCGATCAACCCGTAGAGCAGCACGTCATCGGTCGCGAAGGCATCGGCCTGGCCTTGCGCGACCAGCGCGAAGGAGTCCGCATGGTCTTTCGATGCGATGACCTCGTAGTCGAGCGTGAACTTCTGCGACAGATCGCGGATCGCCTTCTCATTCGTCGTGCCCGAGGTCACTGCGATGCGCTTGCCGGCGAGGTCGCGGAACGAGGCATAGCGGGCGCCCTTCTTGATCAGCAGCTTGGTGCCGGCCACGAAGATCGTCGGCGAAAACGCGACCTGCTTCTGGCGCTCCAGCGTGTTGCTGGTCGAGCCGCATTCGAGATCGATGTCGCCCTTCAGCACCGCGTCGATGCGGGTGGCCGACGTGACCGGCGTCCATTGGATCTTCAGGCTGCGGTTCACGTGGTCGCTGATGCTGTCGACCAGTGCCTTGCACAACTCGATCGAATAGCCGATCGGCTCGCCGCGTGGCGAGATGAACGAGAACGGGATCGACGATTCGCGGTAGCCGATGTGGATGGTGCCGCTGCGGTGCACCTTCTCTAGCGTGCCGCTGAGCACCGTGGGCGTTTGGGCACGGGCCGCGCCGCCGACCCACAGGGCCGCGGCGCAGAGCAGGGCCGGTAGAACATGGAGGAGCTTCATCGCGCGGCCTCAGGCGTGGGTCGGCAATGGGGACTGTGGCACGGCATCGGAGGCTTTGGCGGTGTCCAGCGTGAGCGCATGGGCCAAGGCGTCCGGCTCCGAGAGCAGCTCGTGTTCCCACTTGGCGACGACGGCGGTGGCGATCGAATTGCCGACCGCATTGGTCGCCGAGCGGCCCATGTCGAGGAAGGTGTCGACGCCCAGAATCAGCAGCAGCCCGGCCTCCGGA
Source organism: uncultured Rhizobacter sp. (assembly GCA_964242145.1). GTDB lineage: Bacteria > Pseudomonadota > Gammaproteobacteria > Burkholderiales > Burkholderiaceae_C > Rhizobacter. Next base: position 3,850 of record CAXTCD010000055.1, on the reverse strand, counting down.
ATGTTGAACTGGTTCAGCGTGGCGGCAATCACCACCAGCGAGGCGCGCGGCACACCGGCCATGCCTTTGGAGGTCAGCATCAGGATCAGCAACATCGTGACCTGCGTGCTGATCGGCAGCACGATGTCATAGGCCTGCGCAATGAACAAAACCGCGAAGGTGCAATAGATCATCGAGCCGTCGAGATTGAACGAATAACCCATCGGCATCACGAAGGCCGAGATCTTGCGCTTGACACCAAAACGGTCGAGGGCATCCAAGATTTTGGGATAAGCCGCTTCGGAGCTGGCGGTGGCAAAGGACAGCAGGAACGCCTCCTTGATCAGCACCAGCAAGCGGAAGATGCGCGGCCCGAGCGCGAAATAGCCCGCCAGGATCAACAGGCTCCACAGCAAGATCAGCGCGATGTAGAAGTCGCCCATGAACACCGCAAATTTCAGCAGGATGTCCAGCCCGTTGACCGCGACCGTGGCCGCCATCGCGCCGAACACCGCCAGCGGCGCCAGCTTCATCACATAGCCGGTGATCTTCAGCATCACATGCGAGAGCTCGTCGATCAAGCTGACCAGCGTCTTGGCCTTGTCGCCCAGCGCGGCCAGCGCGACGCCGAAAAACATCGAGAACACGACGATCTGCAGGATCTCGTTGTTGGCCATGGCTTCAGCGAACGACTTTGGCACCAGATGGGTGACGAAATCCTTCAGCGTGAACTTGGAGGTCGCGAGATTGGCCGATGCGCCGATGTCGGGCAGCGGCAGGCCGATGTTGTGGCCCGGCTGAAGCAGGTTGGCCAGGATCAGCCCGAGCACCAACGAGACCAGCGACGCGGTGATGAACCAGGCCATCGCCTTGCCGAACACCCGGCCGACCGACGAGGCGTCGCCCATGTGCGCAATGCCGACCACCAGCGTCGAGAACACGAGCGGCCCGATCAGCATCTTGATGAGGCGCAGAAAGACATCGGAGACGATCGACACATAGCCTGCGGCCTGCGCAGCGCCGGCCTTGTCAGGAAAGCCTTTGAAGATCATGTACCCGATGAGGATGCCGAACACCATGGCAATCAGGATCAAGGCGGCTTGCGGTAGTTTTTTCATCGTTGTTCTCACCGGGGGTTGGGTTCAGATGCGGGAAAGGATTAGCAAAAACAGGGCCGCCGGGCTTTTGTCTGGAAGCTGCGGCCTGCCTGCCGCGGGGGATCGATCTGGGTCGATCTCGAATCTTTTCTATTCTCTCCAACTTGTGACACGGTCAATTGTCGCGGCTTGCCCTGGTTTGGATCGGGCGCAGGGCCTTCGGCGCGAGATGCACGAATCGCGGGGATGGCCTGTCATGAAATGAAGGCTTGTGGCCGTGGGCGCGATACTTCGTGTTCACCGGACTTTCCTGGCCTTCAACGCGTGAAGAACTGCACCGACCTCCGCTTCGACGAACACCGGTTCTTTGGCTTCTTTGGTTTCTGGGCGACGCGCCTGATGATGGCTTTGTCCGTGCTGTTTGCATGGGCGGGAACGGGCTCAGCGCGGGCGGCCGATGGGTTTCTGGACCCCGATCAGGCGTTCCGTATTTCAGCGCAGGCACTCGATGATCGCCGCGTGGCGTTTCGCTTCGACATCGCACCGGGCTATTACCTCTATCGCGAACAATTCAAGGTGGTGGCGGCGCCGGCGACGGTGGCTTTGGGCGCACTGGAGTTGCCGCAGGGCCAGCGCAAATTCGAAGAGGCGTTTCAGAAGGAGGTCGAATACTTTCGTGGCGTGGTCACCTTGGTCGTGCCGCTGAAAGCAGCGTTGCGCGAGCCGGTGCAATTGACGGTCACCCATCAGGGCTGTGCCGACAAGGGGATTTGTTATCCGCCTTCGCAGCATGCGTTCCAGATCACGCCAGGGCAGGCCGGTGCGGCACTGCGGGTCAGTTCGGTGGATGAGCCCCGCACGTTATCGCCCAGCCCGAGCGTGTTTGGAAGCTTCGGTGCATCGCCTGCCAGCCGCGCAGTGCCATCGGTTTTCGAGCCGTCGGCTTCGGCGCCGGATGGTCAACGCACTGCGGGAGGCACCGCATCGCCCGATGCGCCTGCGCATGAACGCGCCACAGGCAACGGTGCCGATGGTGCCGGTGGTGCCGGTGGTGCCGCCGATGTCTCAGCGGCTGGCGTGCCATCGAGCGAACCCGGCCGCATCTCGCAAGCCTTGCATTCGGGCAACCTGTTGGCGGTGATCGGCCTGTTCTTGCTGCTGGGCATCGGCTTGTCGTTCACGCCCTGCGTGTTGCCGATGATGCCGATCCTGTCGTCGATCATCGTCGGGCAGGGCGGGCCGGTGTCGCGAGCACGTGGCTTTGCATTGGCTCTTGCGTACTCGCTTGGCATGGCGCTGGTGTATACCGCGCTCGGCGTGGCTTCGGCGCTGGCCGGCGAAGGCCTGGGGGCAGCGCTGCAAAACGCCTGGGTGCTCGGGGCCTTCTCGGTGCTGCTGGCGCTGCTGTCCTTGTCGATGTTCGGGGCCTATGAGCTGCAGGTGCCGCAGGCGCTTCAGTCGCGTTTGACGCGGGCCTCGCAAGGCTTGCAGGGAGGGCGTTATGTCGGCGTCTTCCTGATGGGCGGCTTATCGGCCTTGATCGTCGGGCCGTGCGTCGCGGCGCCTCTGGCCGGTGCGCTGGTCTACATCAGCCAGACGCGTGACGCGCTGCTGGGCGGCACCGCGCTGTTCTCGTTGGCGGCGGGCATGAGCCTGCCTTTGCTGTTGATCGGCGTGTCGGCCGGCGCCTTGCTGCCACGCGCCGGTGCTTGGATGGCGCAGGTCAAGCATGGCTTTGGCTTGCTGCTGCTGATGGTCGCGCTGTGGATGGTGTCGCCGGTACTACCGATCAGTGTGCTGATGCTGCTGACGGCCGTGTGGCTGCTGGTGGGCGCGGTGTTCCTCGGCGCCTTCGAACGCCTGCCGTCACCAGCATCGGCCGGGCGCGTCTTCGCCAAAGGGCTCGGGCTGGCGCTGGCGATGCTTGCGGCACTGCAGCTGGTGGGCGCGGCCTCGGGCGGGCGCGAATGGCTGCAGCCACTGGCGTCATTGCGCATCGGTTCGGTGGCGGCGGGTGCGGCGGCACGAGCGCCGCTTCAGTTCCAGCCGATTGCCAACCTGGCCGAGCTGGAGGCAGCGGTACAAGCCTCGGCCCGGCCGGTGATGCTCGACTTCTATGCCGACTGGTGCGTCTCGTGCAAGGAGTTCGAGGCGCTGACCTTCACCGACGGGGCCGTGCGGCAGAAGATGGCCGGCCTGACTTTGCTGCGCGCCGACGTGACGGCGAACAACGAGCAAGACCGCGCGCTGCTGCGCCGCTTCTCGCTCTTTGGCCCGCCCGCGATGCTGTTCTTCTCGTCTCGCCAAGGCCTGGCCGGGGAGTTGTCGGCGCTGCGGGTAATCGGCTTTCAGCCTGCGAGCGCTTTCTCGGCGCATCTGGATCAGGTGGGCTTGCAGGCCGGGGCAAAGGCCGCAGGCCCATGATCGGCAGCGGTGTCACACGCTACGCGCTACTTTATTGAGTTATGCGAATCACGCCGCAACCGCATTGCGGCGCGGATCAGAAGGTCACCCTGCGGGCTGGCAAAGGGCGCCGACCTGATCATCAAAAGACAGTGACCTGGGCTGGAACTTGTTTGGCTGAACCACCTTGCAGGCATGCCGCCGGCGGGCCGGCGCTGAATGCCTGGCCGATCTTTGATGTCGCCTCGTCAAAGTCAAAGTCAAAGGCACTGGCCTGCGCCGAATCGGCAGGCCGGTGCCTCGGATGGTCAGTACCTCAAGCGGCCGCAGGCTTGGGTGCCTTGAGCACGGTCAGCACCTCGTAGCAAGCG
>CAXTCD010000054.1:0-24766 GCA_964242145.1 uncultured Rhizobacter sp. | reverse complement strand
AAGTGTCGTACCTTGCGGCACGCGGTCTGCCGGTGCGTTATGTCGATACCCAGGGCTCGACTGCGAGCTTTCTGCAGGCGGCTGCCGACGCAGCCCCGCACGCCGACGTGGTGCTGGTGCATGCGACCGAATCTGACTTGTGCCGCCTCTTCGCGCGCAGCGAGGCGCGCCCGTTGCTGCTGGCCGACGACCGGCCTTCGAGCGTGACCCACGCCTACGCGGCGCTGAAGTTGTTGACGCAGCGCGCTGGCCTGAAGGTGCATGACCTGCTGTTGTGCGCCGCCCCCAGCTCGCCGCGTGCTTCCCGCATTGCGATGCAGCTGGCCAGTTGTGCCGATGATTTTCTGGGCGCCGTGGTGCGCGACTGGATGCAGATCGATCCGTCGTCCGATGCGCGCGACCCGACCACCCCCCCGTTGCGCCGCTGGGCGCAGGAGGTGCTGCAGCAACACGGCGGGGGCTTCATGGCCACCGGCAGCGGTGCGTTGCTCGGCACACAACAACACGCATTGAACTGAATCTCCGGAGCTGACCCATGTACACCGCCAAAGGCCAACTCGACGTCAACTCGATGCTCAAGCAATACAGCCCGCTCGTGCGGCGGCTGGCGCATCAGATGATCGCCAAGCTGCCCGCCAATGTGGAACTCGATGACCTGATCCAGGTCGGCATGATCGGCCTGACCGATGCGCTGAGCCGCTTCGATGCAGGGCAGGGCGTGCAGTTCGAGACCTTCGCGACCCAGCGCATTCGGGGCGCGATGCTCGATGAGCTGCGTGGCACCGATTACCTCTCACGCGGCGTGCGCAAGCAGCAGCGCAGCATCGAGACCGCCGTCCACAAGCTGGAGCAAAGGCTCGGCCGTGCCCCGGCCGAAAGCGAGATCGCCCGCGAGATGGGCGTGACGCTGACCGAATACCAGGAGCTTCTCGGCAAAGTGCGCGGCACGCAGCTGGTGTACCTCGAAGACATGGCGGGCGATGAAGGTGATAACGACTACCTTGATCGGCATGTGGCAGACGCGGGCTTTAACCCGCTTGCGCAGCTGCAGGACCACCGCATGCGCGAGGCGCTGGTCGAAGGCATCAAGACCTTGCCCGAGCGCGAGCAGTACGTGATGAGCATGTATTACGAGCACGACATGAATCTGAAGGAAATCGCTGCGGTGCTGAAGGTGACCGAATCGCGGGTGTGTCAGCTGCACAGCCAGTCGATCGCGCGCTTGCGGGTCAAGTTGCGCGAGTGGTGACCCTCGGGACACCATGTTCCAGATTTTCAAATCATCCCGCGCCGCTGCGCCGAGTGCGAACGCCGCAATCGAGCCGACGGCCTCTGCCGCGCCCGATTTGCTGGCGGCGGTGCAAGCCATCGGCGACAAGACGTCGACGATGGGCCGCGAAGCGGCCGAGGTGCGCGGCCAGATCGATGACACCTTGAAGGGCGCGGCCCGCCAGGCGCAAGCCGTGGCCGAGCTGTCTCAGCAACTGAAGAACATCACGAAGGCTCAAGGCGACATCAGCGCCGTGACCTCCGGCAGCCTCGAAGCCGTGGCCCGCGCGCGCCAGGCCGTGGAGGCGGTGGGCGATGAAGTGGTCGGCATCGTCGAGACCTTGCGTCAGGTCTCGCAGGCGGCCGGGCAGATCATGAAAATTGCGCTGCAGACGCGGCTGGTCGCGTTCAACGCGTCGGTCGAAGCCAAGCGCGCCGGCGAGGCCGGGCGCGGCTTCGGTGTCGTCGCCGATGCGGTCAAGGATCTGGCCAGCAGCGTCGAGAGTTCGTCGAAGGCGATCATGAGCACGGTCGGCGAGCTGCACACGCGCATCGAAGCGCTGTCGCGTGAAATCGAGGCCCGGCCGGGGCAAGCCAGTGAAAGCGACTTTCAACGCGCGCTGGCCGACATCGAGGGCGGCGTGTCGCGGGTGACCGCTGCGGCCGAGCAAAGCCGTGGCATCTGCGATGCGCTCAATCAGCAGATGACGACGATCGACGCCGAGATGCAATCGGCCAGCCGCGCGCTCGATGCGGCGATGGGGCACAGCGAATCATTCCTTCGCGTTTCTGAGAACCTGATCGAGCTGGTGTCCAAATGTGGTGTGGTGACCGAAGATACGCCGTTCATCCAGACCGTTCGCCAGGCCGCGGCTGAGGTGTCGTCACTGCTCGAAGCTGCGTTGCGCGACGAGGTGATCCGCAAGGAGGCCTTGTTCGATGACCGCTACGCGCCGATGGCCGGCACCAACCCGCCGCAGTTCACGACGCGCTTCATCGGGCTGGCCGACCGGCTGTTCCCGCCGGTGCAAGAGCGGGTGCTGGGCAGCGATCCGAAGATCGTGTTCTGCATTGCGGTCGACCGCAACGGTTATGTCGCGACCCACAACCGGCGCTATTGCCAGCCGCAGCGCGGCGAGCTGGATTGGGACACCGCCCACAGCCGCTATCGCCGCATCTTCAACGACCGCACCGGCCTGGCCTCGGCGCGCAACCAGCGCCCGTTTCTGCTGCAGACCTATCGGCGCGACATGGGCGGTGGCAAGTTCGTGCTACTGAAGGAAGTCGCTGCACCGATCACGGTCAACGGCAAGCATTGGGGCGCGTTGCGTCTCGCCTTTCATTTCTGATCTGCCCCGGGGCCTGACGCGTGCTCTGGCCCCTTCCCGCGTTGCTGGTCTGGGCGGCGGCATGGGGCGTATTCCTCGGGCTGCACGCGCTGGGTGCGCCGACCTGGCTCGCGGTGCTCATGGCCAGCGCGAGCGGCGCCGCGCTGTCGCTGCTGGGCGCGACGCGCTGGCGCCGCGTCTTCATCCTGTGTGGCTTTCCGATGTCGCTGCTGGTGTCCGGCGTGGCCGGTGGCATGCCGGCCTGGGCTTGGCTGCTGCCGCTGATCGTGTTGCTGACGATGTATCCGGTGCACGCCTGGCGCGATGCGCCGGTGTTCCCGACGCCGCGTGGCGCCTTGCGCGGGCTGGCGCTGCTGGCACCGCTGGCGGCGGATGCGCGTCTGGTCGACGCCGGTTGCGGCCTCGGCGATGGCTTGCGCGAGCTGCATGCCGAATATCCGCAGCAACGCATCGAAGGCATGGAATGGAGCTGGCCGCTGCGCCTGGCCTGTGCGCTGCGTTGCCGCGCCATCGGCGTGCCTGCGCGAGTGATGCGGGCTGACATCTGGGCCGCTGGGTGGGCGCCTTATGGCCTGGTCTATTTGTTCCAGCGCCCGGAAAGCATGCCGAAAGCCGTTCGCAAGGCCACCACCGAATTGCGCGCTGGCGCCTGGATGGCCAGTTTGGAATTCGAAGCCACCGAGTTGGAACCCAAGGCCATCCATCGGTGCCCGGATGGGCGGCCGGTCTGGCTGTATCAAGCCCCCTTTCAGCGGCGGAGCGGCTGACGAGAAAACATCGCTGTAAGCATCGGCATGAATGTTCAAACTCGGTATTCGAAGCAAATGCACGAAGGCAGTGCACTGTGTGGCGTTTAGGCGATTTGCGTTACGCAAGAGCGACTAATCGCGCACGATGATGAAAAAAACGACATTGACTGGCATGAAGTGCCCGCGACGACGACACGGAAACAAGCGCTTTGCCACTTGAAACTTGCGTGTATGTGATTACCTCCTATTTCGCAGAAGTTTATCTACGGGTTGTTTATCGATTTAGACCGCGCAATTGAGGTCATTTTCTTAAATGAGGTTAAGGCATCGTGAAAACCTTGTTGCATTTTTGCAAGGTTTGAATTGGTCATCAAGTGGTATTATATTGGGATTGTTGATGAAGAAATAAGGTTGAGCCATGATGAGGGACGGGTCAAAGCGTTATGCGCTGGCCGGCTTGCTGCTGATATCAGCAGCTTTTGGTATTTATGTTTTCTCGCATACTCTGAACAGCGAACCCGTGCTGCCGGAGGCATCTACGGCGCCAGCGTCGAATCATGGCGCATTGGTGTTACCCGCGGTGGTATCGGTCTCTCCCGCCATAGAGACGCGAGCGCTTGCTCAGCGTAAAGCAACGCCTTATGAAGCGATGCAGCAATCGTTCGCCGCTGCGCACGATTGGCGGGCCTTTGCGCGCAGCGCCATTGAACATCCGGAACAAGGGGGCCGGTTTTATGGAATGTATGTTGCCAAACTCTGCGGTCGCAGCCTCAGCGCCTTGAAGAAATGGGCTGACAAAGGCATGGAAGAAGATATTCGCAATTCGGGAACAATTTCATCTGAGAAGTTGTCGATGGTGGAGTCATTCAATGCGCGCTGCAGTTCATTCCTGCCGGGCGAAGCTGCCGAGTTATATATGTCCTTGCTTGGTAAATCAGATGACAACGATCGGCTTTATCAACTGCAAGGCCTGGTATTGCAGGCATTTCGGCACCAGGACTCAGCGCTTTTGAGAAAATTTGCCACCGAATTACTACAGCAAAATGACCCCTTGCTGCTTTCACAGAATGATTTATTGATTTTTCTAGTTTCATATACGGCCGACGCACCGAGAAATCTGAATACCTTCTGGTTCGATAGAAAAACCTATGCGGCCGACGATGAAACCGGCAAAGCCGAGCTGTCTCTGGCCTTGCGCCTGAGCGCCTGCCGCGAGGGCACGCTGTGCGACATGGACGACCAGAGGGTGCTGAGTTGCACCGGGCAAAGCATCTGCAGTTCCGATCGCATCGGCTACGTCAAAAGCCTGTACCAGCAACTGCCCGGCGCCAGCGAAGCCGGTTTCACACGCGTGATCGGGCTGGCGCGGCGCGCACGCCAGGCGATCGATAACGCGGACGTCGATGTCTTTCTTCGCCCGCAGTAAAGCCCAGGCACGGCACGTGGCGTGCTTCGCGCTCGGCTGTGCGGGGCACAGTGCGGCCTTGGCGTTAGGTGTGGATTCAGCGCCTGCCTTAAATCGCGCGGCCTTGCGCGGCCGCACGTGAGATGAAGGCTGGCAGCGCCTGCAATCAGCCAGCTGAAGGTGCGCCGCGCTCCCGTTGCAACAGCGAAAACTGAATCAGGTCGTGGTATTCACCGAGCCAGAACCCGGCTTGGCGCAGCCGGCCTTCTTCGACAAAGCCCAGCCCACGAACGACGTTCAACGACGGCGTGTTCTCGGGGTGAACCTGGGCCTCAACGCGGTTCAGTGCCATCTGCACATAACCCCATTCCAACGCGCAGTTCAGCGCTTCGCGCATGAAACCCTGGCCCCAGGCCGGTCGGCTCAGCTCATGGCCGAGGGTGCAACTCCTCCAGCCGCGATTCCATTTGAAGAGGCCGCAGGAGCCGAGCAGCTCACCCGTGGCCCGATGTTCGATACCCCAGCGCGTGCCGGGGTTCGGCAGGCGCCGCCAACCCGCGAAGGTGTTGATCATTTCTTCGGCCTGCCCGAACTCCGTCAACGGATCGGTGCCGAACCAGCGCATCGCCTCGACATCGCTGTGGATGGCGAACATCGCAGGCACATCGCTGACGGTGAGCTCTCGCAGCCGCAGGCGTTCGGTCTGCAGCGTGGGGTAAGCCGGCAGCGTTCCTGCCGCGGGGTCGGAGATCGATGGATTCGGTTCGGCTTGCAGGGCAGTCATGAGTTAGGCCATGAGATGGGGTATTGCATTTCGAGCGCTTTCGGGCGCTTTAGGACGCTCGCCGTGAATGGATCGAAGGGGAAACGTCATGGCTTCCAACACCGCGCGGCTGGCTCGACCGCGATCAACGAAGCGTTTCCTGGAAATTCAATTCCACACCGTGCCCGGCGGGGTCACGGAAGAACAGTTGAACCTGACCGCGCTGAGGCACAGGGTCGGCTTGGTAGGGAATTTGGCGCTGCGCCAGCCGGTGCTCGAATGCCTCGCGGTCGCTGCATTCGAAGGCCGCATGGTCGAAGGTGTGCGGTGACGAGGGCGATGACGCCGCCGAGCCTTCTACCCCATCTTCTACCAAGGCTTCTACCAAATGGAGTACAGGGCGAGATCCGGCGTAAAGCCAATAACCGACGCTCTGGAATGGCGGCCGCTCACCGGGCACCAGGCCCACGATGTCGCGATAGAAATCGCGCAATTCTTCGAGCTGGGGCCGCGGAACGCGCAGGTTGTAGTGGCTGAAACCGTGGGTGGGCATCGCTGGGCGTGATCGATCGAGACCCGCCAGTTTGCCGCAGCAAATTCGATGTCGCGCGAAAGCGCTTCGACCGGGTGCAGATCAAGGCGTGGTTGATGCGCTGAGGTGTCGTGTTAGGACAACACGAAGCACACCTGGGTGATCGCGCCGGGCCGCCTGCTGAAATTGCAGGCGGGCCTGGAAGGCGGATCGAGAAGCTGGGAAAGCCGCCGGGTCAGGCTTGCAGCGAGCCGCCGCGCAGCAGGCCACGATCGGCGCTGCCGACTGCGGAATAGAGGCCACCGGTGCGTTGCTCGCGGGGCATCAGCACGTCGATTGCCCGATCGAGCGCCGCAGTGGCGCGGGCCAGCGCTTCTCGCTGCGAGGCCACCAAGCCGCTGGCGAGCATCAGGCGCTCTCGAAGCGGCGGAGGCACCGGGCCGTTTTTGGCCGCGTTGATGAAATGGTCGACGGCGCGCGCCAGTGCTCGGTGAAGCTCGGTCGCGTGGTGATCGATGGCCACGCTGTCGTTGGTGCGCAGCGATTCACCAAGGGCCGACAGCTGGGTTTCCACCGCAGCCAGCGCAGCTTCGAGTTCGGGACTGGCCACGGGGGGCATGGGCGTATTCACGTCGAGTCTCACCAAATAGCAGGAGGGTTATCGCAGGGCGCAGCGCCGGATGGCGCTCAATGCGTCTTGCCGAGCACTTCCTGAGCGTTGGAGATCAGCCGGTCGGCAATCTTTTCCGCGTTGATCTCGAATTTGCCGTCGGCGATGGCCTGCGAAATGCGAGCCACCTTGTCGGCATCGAAATCAGACGAAGCTGAGTTCGAAGACAACAGGCTGGACGCGGTTTTCGACAGCTCAACCTTGGCGCTGGGGTCAGAGGCGCCAGTTTCCTGGGCCTTGCCGGTACCGTTGGTTGGTGTGCGGGCATTGCCGGTGGTTACCGAGGCAACGGACTTATCTGCTGGATTGCCGATCTTCATCATGTGCTCCTTGGGCTGGGCGTGGACCCTAACCTTTCAACATGGACGGTGTATCGGCCCGTCCGGCAGCGAACTTTAATTTTTTCTTGCAGATTGTCATGGCAGGTCGGCTCTTCACAATGCGATTTCCAGTTGTTTATCGGCCACCGGGATGCCGCTGATAACGCGTCCGGATTCGGTTCGAACCCGGGCGACTTGGCCCTCCAGCCCTGCCGTCAGTGCTTCGCCGCCGCTGGCCACGGCAAACCCGTTGCCCACGGCACGAATTTGAATTTGCTCGCCGGCGGCAAACCACTGGCGCGCTTTCAGGCTGGCCTGCCTCAGGGTTTGCCCCGGCGATACCGGCTTGGCCAGCGTGCGCCCGATCAGCACCTGCACATCGGTGACGATCGGGTTGCTCAGTTCCTCAGCCACGTTGACTTCGGCTTCACGAAAATCGGCGTTAGCCAGCACGTGGCCGGCCGGGAATTCGCCGGCAGCCACCAGCGCGCGGCCATAGACGTTCACGGTGACCGGCAGGTAGACATTCCACGGCGTCGCGCCCTTGACGCAGCGCAGGCCGACGCGTGTCTTGCCCCACAGGCGAACGCCGGTTGGAAGGTAGGTCTGAATGCGTTCGCAAGGCGCCAGGCGCAGCCGGGCATCGAGTTGGCCCAGCAGCACTTCGACCCGGGGCTGGCCGGGCGCTGCCGCGTCAGGCGCGAGCTTTCCGAGCACGAACTGGCGTACCTGGTCGGGCACGGTTTGCTGCGCATCTGACGAGTTAGCGACCTCGCTTGCAGGCGTGGCCTGAGCAGCGCTGTCACGGGCCCAGATCAGCGCCATCACGACGAGCGGGGTGAGAAGCCAGCGCAGCAGGAGAGATGTTTTTTCCACATCCTCAATGTAGAGCCCGGAGTGCGACCCCAAGGCCTGGAAATGGCTGGCAAACCGGCCGCTATTCCCGCTTATGTTTTGGAGTCGGCTGTCCACAATCCTTTCACATCGACCCGTCGGTTCATTGCCGGGTTGTCATGTGGAACGAGATCGCCAACATGCTGAACAAGCTCACCAGTTCGCTCGATTTTCAAGCCCAGGCGCTGAGCCTGCGCTCGGAGCGGCAGCGCATCATTGCCAGCAACATTGCCAACGCGGATACGCCGGGTTATGTGGCTCGCGACATGGACTTTGCCAAGGCATTACGCGAAGCGACCGGGCAGGCCAACAGCGCCCCCTCGCTGACGGCGAGCCAGCCCGGCCACATCGGCGGCGCAAGCGGCACGGCCGCTGCGGCCAGCGCCAATCTGGTTTATGCGGCACCGAGCCAGACCAACCTCGATCGCAACACCGTCGACATGGACCGTGAACGCGCGAACTTCGCTGACAACTCGGTGCATTACGAGGCCACCCTGCGCTTCATCAACGGCAGCGTGAAGACGATGCTCGATGCGATCCGCGGCCAGTGATGAAAACCGTTTTTGATCGAACGAACCGCCAGATCACCGGAGAGCCCCCATGAGCATGTTCCAGATCTTCAACGTCTCCGGCAGCGCCGTCAGCGCGCAGTCGCAGCGGCTCAATGTGGTGGCCTCGAACCTTGCCAACGCCGATACCGTGGCCGGCCCGAACGGCACGGCCTACAAGGCGCGCCAGGTCACGTTCCAGGCCGAGCTGATGGGCCAGACGATCGGTGAATCGGGCGCGGCCGGCGTGAAAGTCAGCACCATCAGCGAAGACCAGACCCCTGGGCGCCGCGTGCACGACCCGAAGCACCCACAAGCCGATGCCGACGGCTATGTGACCTACAGCAACGTCAACGCGGTGGAGGAGATGGTCAACATGATCTCGGCCTCCCGCTCTTATCAAAACAACATCGAGGTCATGAACACGGCGAAGTCGCTGCTGCTCAAGACGCTGCAGATGGGCCAGTGAGGCCATCGCCTCAGCCTCGCTTTATTCATTGCTTTTGCGACATCCAACTGACCAGGAACCGTCATGACCGTCTCGAACATTCAATCGACCTACGCCGATCTCAATACCAAGAAGACGGTGGCGACCTCCAACGAAACCGAAGCCTCGGACCGCTTTCTGAAGCTGCTGGTGACGCAGATGCAGAACCAGGACCCGATGAACCCGATGGACAACGCGCAGGTCACGAGTCAGATGGCGCAGATCAGCACGGTGTCGGGCGTCGACAAGCTCAACAGCACGGTGCAGGGACTGTCGGGCCAGTTCATGCAGATGCAGGCGCTGCAAAGCGCATCGTTGATCGGCAAGGACGTGATTGTTCCGGGCAACAAAATGAGTGTGGAAGACGGCACCGGCCAAGGCGGCTTCGAGCTGACTTCGGCGGCCGACAACGTGAAGGTGGAGGTGCTCAATGGGGCCGGCCGCGTGGTCGACACCGTCAACCTCGGCGCGCAGACCGCAGGCACCCACAGCTTCGACTGGAACGCTGGCGCGGTGGCCACCTCCGACAACATGACTTTCCGCTTGACCGCCACCAGCGGCGCCAGCGATCTGAAGCCGACCGCGCTGATGCGCGACAAGGTGGTGGCCGTCAACACCTCTGGCGACTCGCTGACGCTGGAGTTGCAGAAGTCGGGCGACACCGCTTACAGCAGCGTCAAGTCATACAACTGATCTCTCTTCCGCATCCAACGGCTGCCCGCGCGGCCCGCATCTCGGTTTAACAAGGAACATCCATGAGCTTCCAACAAGGTCTGTCCGGTCTGAACGCTGCGAGCAAGAGCCTCGAAGTCATCGGCAACAACGTCGCTAACGCCAACACCTATGGCGCCAAGACCTCGCGCGCCGAGTTCGGCGACATGTATGCCTCGGCGCTCAGCGGCGGCGGCGGCCGCACCAACGTCGGCATGGGTGTGAACTTGCAGGCGGTGACACAGCAATTTAAGCAAGGCGCCACCACCACCACCGAAAACTCGCTCGATGTGGCGATCAATGGCTCGGGCTTCTTCGAGCTGAGCGATGGCGGCCAGACGGTGTATTCGCGCAACGGCCAGTTCCAGATCAGCAAGGAAGGTTTCCTGGTGAACAACCAGGGCCTGAAGCTGATGGGCTACCCGGCCGATGGCCAGGGCAACATCCAGGCCGGCAAGACTGGCACCCTGCAATTGCCCACCGCCGGCATCAACCCGAACACGACGACCCAGATGATAATGGAGATGAACCTGGATTCGCGCGAGGCGGCGACGATGCCGGCAACCTCGCCTGCGATCGACCTGACCAATGCGAGTACCTTCAATCGGGCGACCTCGCAGACGGTTTACGACGCCAAGGGCCAGGACGTGGCCTTGACCTATTACTTCCAGAAATCGGCGACAGACACCTGGAATGTCTATGTGACGGCCAATGGCGAGAAGGTTCCGGCCGATGGTTCGGCGCTAACGACCTTGAATTTCCCGAGCAATGGCGGCAAGCCAACCTCGCCGACCCAGGCGGTGACACTGGACATACCGGCCGCGACCAACGCTGCCGGTGCCGAGACGCTTCCGATTCCCGGCATTCAGCTCGACCTGACGGGCGCCACGCAATACGGCGCGGGCTTCAGCATCACCAAGCAAACCCAGGACGGCTACGCGCCGGGCAAGCTTTCCGGTGTAACGATCGAAGACAACGGCCTGCTGATGGCGACCTATTCCAATGGCCAATCCAAGCCCGCGGGGCAGTTGGAGTTGGCGACATTCCGCAACGTGCAAGGCCTGCGGCCGATGGGCGGCAACAACTGGTCGCGCAGCTACGAATCGGGCGACCCCATCGTCGGCGCGGCCGGGCAGGGCAATCAAGGGGCGCTGCAGTCAGGTGCGCTCGAAGAATCGAACGTGGATTTGACCGGTGAATTGGTCAATATGATCACCGCCCAGCGCTTTTATCAAGCGAATGCCCAGACGATCAAGACGCAAGATCAGGTTTTGCAGACGCTCGTGAATCTGCGCTGACCCTGATTGAAAGAGGTACGTCATGGCACTGAACTCGGACCGATTCGCAACCCGTCGCCGCGGCCTGCGCGCGGCCGCATCGGCAAGCGGGGAGTGACACGATGGACCGCATGATCTATCTGTCGATGTCGGGGGCGAAGGCGACGATGCAGCGCCAGGACACGCTGGCCCATAACCTGGCTAACGTGTCAACGGTGGGGTTCCGTGCCGAGCTGCAGGCGTTTCGCGCGGTGCCAGTGGAAGGCAGTGGCGCCAGCACCCGCGTCTATTCGCTCGAGAGCACCCCCGGCTATGACGCGACACCCGGTGTCGTCAGCACGACCGGCCGCAACCTGGATGTTGCCGTGAAGGGCAACAGCTGGCTTGCCGTGCAGTCGCTCGACGGCACCGAGGCCTACACCCGTGACGGTGTTCTGGACACCCTGCCCGACGGCACCCTGGTCACGCGCAGTGGCTTGCCGGTGATCGGTGATGGTGGGCCGATCCAGGTGCCGGCCAACAGCGAAGTGTCGATCGGCGGCGACGGCACCGTGACTGCGCGTGGCGTGAACGGCCGCAGCACGCCGGTGGGCAAGCTCAAGCTCGTGACACCCGAAACCCCATTGACGCGCGGCGAAGACGGCTTGTTCCGGGCCGCCGATGGCGACCTGCAGGCCGACCCGACCGCCAGCGTGTTGGAGGGATCTCTGGAAGGCTCGAACGTCAGCGCCGTCGAGACCATGGTGTCGATGATCGCGGCGGCACGCCAGTTCGAAGCCCAGATGAAGATGCTGCAAACGGCCGAAGGCGATGAAAAAGCCGCCGGCCAGTTGCTGTCCATGAGCTGACCCCGCGCTCAAGAATCGTTCAAGAACCGTTGTTGTAAGGAGCTATCACCATGATGCGTTCCCTGTGGACCTCGAAGACCGGTATGGAAGCCCAGCAAGTTCAGCTGGACCACATCTCGCACAACCTCGCCAACTCGGCGACCAACGGCTTCAAGAAATCGCATGCGGTGTTCGAAGACCTGATGTACCAGAACCTGCGCCAGGTCGGCTCCAACAGCACTGAGCAAACCACGCTGCCCACCGGCCTGCAGGTCGGCCTGGGCGTGCGGGCGGTGGCCACCTCGCGCAACTTCAGCCAGGGCAACCTGCAGCAGACCGGCGGCACCTTCGATCTGGCGATTCAGGGCAATGGCTTCTTCGAAATCCAGATGCCCGATGGCTCGGTGGGCTACACCCGCGACGGTGCGTTCCAGGTCAATGCGCAAGGCCAGATGGTCACCAACAACGGCTATCTGCTGCAGCCCGGCATCACCGTGCCGCAAAACGCGCAGAAGGTGTCGATCGGCCTGGATGGCACCGTGACCGCCTCGCTGCCGAACCAATCCACGCCGCAAACGCTCGGCCAGATTCAGCTGACCAATTTCATCAACCCGGCCGGCCTGGAGCCGAAGGGCCAGAACCTCTTCACCGAGACCGCCGCCTCGGGCACGCCGCAAACCGGTGCGCCCGGGCAGAACAGCCTGGGCCAGATCCAGCAGGGCAACGTCGAGACCTCGAACGTCAACGTGGTCGAGGAACTGGTCGGCATGATCCAGACCCAGCGCGCGTACGAGCTGAACTCGAAGGCCATCCAGACGTCTGACCAGATGCTGCAGCGCCTGACGCAGATCTGATCGCCGGTCTGATCTCAACTGATCCCGTTTCGATCGAACCCATCTAACCTGACAAAAGACCGTCATGAACCACCGCTTGATCGCTCTCGCCGCCGCCAGCTTGTCCACCTTCGTGCTCAGCGGCTGTGAAACCTTGTACCCCGTTCCGAGCGTCGACATCGCCGGCTCGGCGAAGACGCGGCCGCAGCCGATCGAGGTGGCCGCCGTCAACAACGGCGCGATCTTTCAGGCCCATCAATATCGGCCGCTGTTCGAAGACCATCGCGCTCGTTTGGTGGGCGACACATTGACGGTGCAGATCGTCGAGAAGGTCAGCGCCAGCCAGAAGAGCACCAGCTCGATCGACAAGAACGGTGCGCTCAACGGCAGCGTCAGCGCGATACCAGGCATCAATCCGAAGGCCTTCGGCCGCGCCACCGCCACCGCCAGCTCGGCCAATACCTTTGCCGGCAAGGGCAGCACCGAAAACACCAATGACTTCTCGGGCGTGATCACCAGCGTGGTGACCGAGGTGCTGCCCAACGGGCATTTGCTGATCACCGGCGAGAAGCAGATCGGCGTCAATCAGAACGTCGATGTGCTGCGCTTCTCGGGCCAGGTCGACCCGCGGGTGATTCAGCCCGGCAACTCGGTGCAGTCATCGCAGATCGCCAATGTGCGCATCGAACATCGGGGCCGTGGAGCCCAGGCCGACGCCCAGGGAATTGGCTGGTTAGGACGCTTCTTTTTGAACGTTCTGCCGACCTAAAGTTCTTCAGAATCGGTGGCATACAGCTTTGCCACCGATATGCAAACCACCTCCAAAGACTTCCTCAAAGCGCTGATCCGATCTCTGATCGGCCTCACGTTGATCGCCGTTGGCGCCTTGTGGTGGCCGGGTGTGGCTCACGCCACAAGGATCAAAGAGGTCGCCGCCATCCAGGGCGTTCGGTCCAATCAGCTGGTCGGTTATGGACTGGTCGTCGGTCTCGACGGCACCGGTGACCAGACCACCTCCACACCCTTCACCAGCCAGAGCTTGACCGCGCTTTTGCAGCAGATGGGCGTCACGGTGCCGCCGGGCACCAACATGCAGGTCAAGAACGTGGCCGCGGTGATGGTCACTGCCCAGTTGCCCGCGTTCGCGCAACCCGGCCAGGCAATCGACATCAATGTCTCGTCGCTCGGCAATTCCAAATCGCTGCGTGGCGGCACCCTCATTGCAACACCGCTGAAGGGCGCTGACGGGCAGGTTTATGCACTGGCACAAGGCAACCTGATCGTCGGCGGTGCCGGTGCATCGGCAGCGGGCTCGAAGGTTCAGATCAACCACTTGAGCGCAGGCCGCGTGCCTGATGGCGCGACGGTCGAGCGCTCGGTGCCGACGCCGCTCGACCAGGGCGAATACCTTCAGTACGACCTGAACGCCAGCGACTTCAACACCGCCCGCGTCGTGGCCAACACCATCAACGCGAAGATGGGCGCCGGCACGGCCCAGCCCCTCAATGGCCGCGTGGTGCGCGTGAAGATGCCGGCCTCGATGGATGCCCGCGTCGGCTTTCTGGCCGATATCGAAAACCTGCCGCTCGAACTGGCCGCGCCTTCGGCCAAGGTGGTGATCAATGCGCGCACCGGTTCGGTGGTGATGAACCAGACGGTGACGCTGAATGCGTGTGCCGTGGCCCACGGCAACCTGTCGGTGACGATCAGCACCACGCCGGTGATCAGCCAGCCCTCGGCCTTGTCGAGCGGTGGCGAGACGGTGGTGCGCGAGAAGGCGGACATCACGATCAAGCAGGAGCCCGGGCCGCTGATTCAGCTGCCGGCAGGCACCAAGCTGGCCGATGTCGTGAAGGCCTTGAGCGCGCTGGGTGCCACACCGCAAGACCTGCTGGCGATCCTGCAGGCGATGAAGAGCGCTGGCGCACTGAACGCCGAAATCGAAGTCATCTGAACGTTCCGAGCCGTACCCAGGAGCACTGACATGGCGATCTCATCCGGAGCCTCGATCGGCAATGACAGCCAGTCGCTGATGGCGCTGCGCAGCAAGGCGGCCAGTGATCCGAAGGCCGTCATCAAGGAAGCGGCCAAGCAGTTCGAGAACATGTTCATGCAGCAGTTGATGAAGAGCATGCGCGAGTCGACGATGGCCTCGGGCATGCTCGACAACGAAGGCACGAAGATGGGCCACGAGATGCTCGATGGGCAGTTGGCCACGCAGCTCGGTGGTGCCCGCGGCGGCCTGGCCGACGTGATCGCGCGCCAGATGGATCGCCAGATCGGCCAGCCGCTGGCCAACATCGCGAAAGACGCCACCCAACTCGCGCCCCGGCCCGCCGCCGCTGCAACGAATGCGGTAAACGCAGCCGGCGCAAAAGCTGACACAGTGAAGCTGAATTCATTGAGCGGCAAGGAGCGCCAGGTCGAATTCCTGAAGATGCACGACAGCGCCGCGAAGGCAGCCGAGGCCAGCACCGGCATCCCGGCGAACTTCATGGTGGCGCAAGCCGCGCATGAGTCGGGCTGGGGCCGCCGCGAGATCAAGAACGCCGATGGTTCGACCTCGTTCAATGTGTTCGGTGTCAAGGCCGGGGCGAACTGGAAGGGGCCGGTGGCCGAAGTCACGACCACCGAAGTGATCGATGGGCAGGCACACAATGTCAAGGCCAAGTTCCGCGCCTACAGCAGCTACGAAGCATCGTTCGCCGACTACGCCAAGATGATGAAAGACAACCCGCGCTATTCGAAGGTGGTGGCCAGCGGCAGCTCGGCCGAAGGCTTTGCGCAAGGCCTGCAGAAGGCGGGTTATGCCACCGATCCGGCGTATGCCGACAAGCTGACCCGCATGATCAACACCACGCTGCGCCTGCAGCGTGCCAGCGCTTAACCTCACCGCGACGCCAGGTCATCATCCATGGGTACCTCCACACTGATGTCGATCGGCACGCGGGCGATGTTTGCCAACTACGCGGCCCTTCAGACCACCGGCAACAACATCGCCAATGCGAACACGCCGGGTTATTCACGCCAGCAGGTGTCGTTGGAAACGGCCAAGGGCCAGTTCACCGGTGCCGGCTTCTTCGGTCAGGGCGTGAACGTCGCCAGCGTCACCCGTTCGTACGACAGCTTTCTGACCACTCAGGCGGCCAACAGCAATTCGCTGGCTTCGGCCGATGCCAGCCGTCTTGACCAGCTGACCCAATTGGAGAACGTGTTCCCGCTCGGCGAAAACGGCATGGGCTACGCGGCCGGCCAGTTGCTGAACTCCTTTGTCGATGTCGCCAGCAATCCGCAGGATGCCTCGGCGCGGCAGGTCGCGATGACGCGGGCCACCGAAATGGCCTCCCGCTTCAAGACGGCGGGCGAACAGCTGGCGACCTTGCAGGCCGGCGTCACCGCCGACCTCATATCGTCGGTCGCAACGGTGAATGGATTGGCTCAGCGCATGGCCGATGTCAACAAGCAGATCGCCGCACTGCAGGGCGCGGGCCATCCCGCCAACGATCTGCTCGATGAACGTGACAAGCTGATCAGCGACATCAGTGGCTTCGTCAATGTCACGACGCTTCCGGCCGAAGACGGTAGCGTGGGCGTGTTCATCGGCGGTGGGCAATCGCTGGTGCTGGGCGCGACGACCAACACGTTGAAGGCGTCGCTGGACCCCTTCGATCCGTCGAAAGTGCAGCTGTCGATGCTCGAAGGCAGCAAAGAGCGCGCGGTCAAGCAAGACGCGATCACCGGGGGCTCGATGGCCGGCCTGGTGCACTTTCAGAACGAAGACCTGAGCAATGCTCGCAGCCTGCTCGGGCAGATGGCGGTGGCCATCACTGGCGCAATGAACCAGCAGCAATCGCTGGGCTTGAATCTTGGTCAGCCGCCCAGTTTCGGTTCGCCCTTGTTCTCGGTGGCCGCGCCACGCACCTTGCCTGCGGCTTCCAACAGTGGCGATGCCAGCCTGAGCGTCAAGGTGAGCGACTTCACGCATGTGCAGGCGAGCGACTATGAATTGAAGTACGACGGGGCCAACTACAGCCTGACGCGGCTGTCGGACCAGCACGTGATGGGCTCGGCCTATGCCCCGGCTGATCTGGCTGCCGGCATTCAGGTCGATGGCATGACCATCCAGCTGAACTCGGGCACCCCCGGCACCGGCGACCGCTTCCTACTGCGGCCGGTCAGCGATGCGGCGATCGACATGAAGACGGTGCTCAGCGACCCGAAGGGCCTGGCTGCCGCCTCGCCCGTGACGGCCACCTTCGGCGTCAACAACACCGGCACCGCCGCGGTGGCGTCGCTTCAGGCGGTCAGCACTTCACTCGACCGCACTCTGACCGCCAAGCTCAGCTTCACCTCGGGCAGCGGCGACTTCAGCTACGACATGGTCGATGCGAGCAACGCCGTGGTTTCCAGTGGCACCGGCAGCTGGACGGCCGGTCAGCCGATCGCACTGAATGGCTTCGAACTGCAGCTCAACGGCGTGCCGCGCAACGGCGACACCTTGCAGGTCAGCCCGACGGTGGCGACCGCAGCGAACAATGGCAACGCGCTGGCGATCGTGAACCTGGCCAAGACCGGCTTCGTGGGCAAGCTGACGAATGACAACGGCAGCGAGTCGCCCGGGCGCACCGTCACCGATGCCTATGCCAGCGCGATCTCTGAGATTGGCGTACGGGTGCAGAGCTCGAAGTCGGCTGCCGGCATTTCCAGTGCGGCCGCAGGCTCAGCCGAAGCCGCTCGCGCCAACAAGGCCGGCGTCAATCTCGATGAAGAGGCCGCCCGCTTGATCCAGTACCAGCAAAGCTACCAGGCCGCCGCCAAGATGCTCCAGGTGGCGCAATCGATCTTTGACACCTTGCTGCAAACCGCCGGCGGGTGATCAGGCAACCCCATTGAGGCCATTCCATGCGAATCAGCACTGCCCATTCCTACGACGCTTCACTGGATTCACTGACCCGCCGCCAGTCCGAGATGACTGCGGTCATGGAGCAGGCCACCACCGACAAACGGGTGAACCGTGCCAGCGACGACCCGACCGCCGCCGGCCGGGCCGAGCGCGCGCTGTCGATCGAAAAGCGCATCGACGCGACACAGCGCGCGGTCGATGCCAGCGAGAACGCGGTGCGCTTGTCCGAAAGCGCGCTGGGTGACGCGGGCGAGTTGCTGCAGCAGGTCCGTGAAACCGTCGTGTCGGCCGGCAATGCGAGCTACAGCGATGCCGAGCGCAAAGGCCTGGCGACGAAGATCAGCGGCTTGCGCAATCAGTTGCTGGCGGTTGCCAACCGCAACGACGGCGCAGGCAACTACCTCTTTGGCGGCCAAGGCGCCAGCCAGGCACCGTTCCTGGATGCGCCGGGCGGCGTCGCCTTTCGCGGCGTCGAGGGACAGATCGATGCCGCCTCGGGCGAAACCTTGCCGCTGACGGTGGACGGCAGTGCCACCTGGCTCAGCGCCCGCACCGGCAATGGCGTGTTCGTGACCAGCCCCGATGTCAGCAACGGCAGCGCGTGGATCGACAGCGGCCACGTGACCGATGCAAAGGCGCTGACCGGCTCCGCGTACAGCGTCGAGTTCGACGTGACCGGCGGCGTGACGACCTATTCGGTCTTGCAGGACGGCGCCGGCACATCGATCGCCGGCCAGCCGTTTCGCAGCGGCCAGGCGATCGAGATCGATGGCATCTCGGTCAACATCACAGGCCAGCCCGCCGACGGCGACAAGTTCGACATGAAGCCATCGACCGCAGACCTCAATGTGTTCAATGTGCTCGACAAGACCATCGTCGATCTGCTAACGCCGCAGCGAAGCGGTGCTCAGATCACGCAATCGAATTCGCAGAACCTGACCGCGATCGACGCGGTGTCCAGCCAGATGCAGAACTCGCGCACGCAGCTCGGCGAAACACTCAACCGCATCGAGAGCGTCACGGGCCGTCTGGCCGACTCCAAGCTGGCCAGCCAGACCGATCGATCCCATGCGGAAGACGCCGATCTGGTTCAGGTCTATTCGGAGTTCCAAAGCAGGCAAACCGGATACGATGCAGCGCTCAAGAGCTATTCGATGGTGCAGAAGATGTCCCTCTTCAACTACATCAGTGCCTGAGTTCGATCAGCCGGGAGACGCTGCGTGAACGACACCAACATCCTGGGCCAGGTGGCCCTCGGGTATTCGCCTTTCATCGATCGCAGCCGGGCCGTTTCAGCCACGCGCCTGACCGTGTTCCCGTTGCGCCCCGAGCTTACGCCCGATGTCGCCCAACTGCTGCAGGCCGTCAGCACGGTGTGGCCTGAAGCGGGCGGCAAGGTCTCGCTCAACGTGCTCAGCGAAAGCCTGTTGCAAGACTTGCTGCGGGCGCAGCCGGCAGCTAACCTGATGGTGGAGGTGCCTTCGTTCATGGCATCGAACCCGGAGAACGTGGCTTCGCTGCAGGCGCTTCATGCGAACGGCAGCGTGCTGCTGATCAAGGGGCGGCCGGTGCGCGAGGTGCCGCGCGAGGTGCTGCCTTGCTTTACCTATTCGATCATCGATCTGGCCGATGACCGCCGTATCAGCGAGTCGGGCGCGCAGCCGCCGGCTGGCATTGCGCGCAACATCCCGCATGTGCAGGCAGGCGTGCGCACCTTGACGGAAATGGAAAGCAGCTTCACGCGCGGTGCGGCCGCGGTGCTGGGCTGGCCGATCGACGATGCGATCAACGTCTCGCATGGCAACAGCCGCAACGGGCCGCAAAACGACATCCAGGTGATTGTCGAACTGATTCACCGTGTCGACAAGGAAGAGCCGATCGAGCGGCTCGAGAACACGCTCAAGCGCGACCCGTCGCTGGCCTTCCGGCTGCTGCGCTACATCAACTCGCCCGCCTTCGGCCTGCGCGTCGAGATCAGCTCGTTCCGCCACGCGATCATGATGCTCGGCTATCAGCGCCTGAAGCGCTGGCTGGCGCTGCTGCTGGCCACCGCAGGCAAAGACACCAACATGAAGCCGGTGATGTTTGCGGCGGTGCGCCGCGGCCTGCTGATGGAAGAGCTGGTGCGCTCATCCGGCGATGAAGAGATGCGCAATGAGATGTTCATCTGCGGCGTGTTCTCGTTGCTCGACCGCATGTTCAAGCAACCCTTCTCCGAACTGCTGAAGTCGATTCCGGTGCCCGAACGGGTTTATCAGGCGCTGGTCGAGAATACTGGCCCCTACCAACCTTATTTCGAGCTGGTGCAGGCCGTGGAGAACGAGTCGCTGTACGACTTCCGGACGACGGCCGAGACCTTGATGCTCAGCGTCAACGAGATCAACCGCTCGGTGCTGAGCGCGCTCACCGCCGCATCTCAAATCGATTGAGCGCGCCGTTCTCACACCCCCTTCGCTGAGCGTTGCAGCCGACCGCGGCCATGTTCGATCCGAAGGGCTGGCGCCAGTTCCTGGACGTGGGCTGCGATGCGGTGCTGGTGCTGGATCGCCACGGCTGCGTCGTCTTCTCCAACACCGCCGCATTGCGCCTGCTCGGCCCTGACGCCAGCAGCTCGCTGCCGGAGCTGACCTCGCAACTCGGGCCCTCATTGGTCAATACCGTTGCTCAGGTGATGGCCCGTGGCGTGCCGCGCATTGATGCCGTTCCGATGGCTTTGCCGCAGCCGGTGGTGATGGCCGATGGCCGGCCGCTGCGCGTGGCCTTGGCCTCGATCGAAGGCGAGCGCTGGGCCTTGCGCCTGACTTTGGAGGCACCGCGTGAGGACGCGATGGGAAGCGGGGCCGCCAGCGGTGCAGCGAAGCGTGAAGAGTCTTCATCGCTGCGCAAGCTGCTCGGCCCATTGCGCGACTTCCCGTTTCCCGCGGCCTTGCAGGACCGGCAGTTCCGGCTGATCGAGGTCAATCAGGCTTACCTCGACCTGACCGGCTTCAGCGCGCAACAGTTGCTCGGCCAGGACCCGCTGGTGCTGCAACCCTCGGCCGAGCGCGAAGCCGGCCTGGCGTTGCGCGAGCGCCTGTCGGTCGCGATGGGCGATGGCAACGCAGCCCCCGCCAATGTGGCTGCGTCGATGCAGTGGATGGAGCTGCGGCAGATCGCGTGCTGATGGACACCGCCGGTTTGGCGCTGGCCAGCTTCCAGGAATCGTCGGGCTGGGTGCCGGTGGCGGCGCGGCCTGCCGATGGTTGGCCGCCGTCGGGCCGACCGGGGGATCAGCCTGTCTAAAGCCAGTCGATGGAATCGATAACGACGAAGCTGAGCGCAGCCAGATCGTCGCCGAAGCCGAGGCGCCATCGCCTACCGCATTGCAGTCGACCCGCCGCGAGGTGGTGATGGCGCAGTCTTTGCCGGACTATGAGCGCCTGCAGCAGGCGCTGCGCCATGCGCAGCGGGCCGAGGTGCGTTATGCGGTCGAACACCCGGAGCTGGGCCCGCGCTGGCTGCTGACGCGGGTTGAGCCGGCGGTGCTGGTTTCGGGCCAGCGCACGGCCTCGATGGTGACGCTCGACGTGACCGAGCCGCACCGGGCGCAGCAGTTGATGGTGCGGCAAGCCGAGCGCACCCGCGCGATGCTCGATTCGGTGCTGGGCGGCATCGTGACGGTCGGCGCCGAGGGCATTGAATGGATGAACCGCTCGGCGCGGCGCATGCTCGGCGGCAGCCTGTCCGATTTCATCGGCCAGCCGATCAGCATCGTCGCGACCGCCGACGCGCAGCACCCGTTTCGCCGCATCAGCGACCTCGATGAGTTGATTGAGGCGCAGGCCGAAACCTTCGAGTGCCGCTTGCAGGCCTGCGATGGCCGCGAATTCTGGGTCGCGGGCAACGGGGTGGCGACAGGCCGTGAATCGACGGGCCGCCAGCTGACCTGTGCCTTGCTCGACATCGATCGCCGCTGCCAGGCCGAGGCCCGCACCGCACGGGCGCGGGCGTCGTTGCAGCGGGTGATCGAGGCAGCGCCGTTGGCCATCACCTTGTACGACGCGAAGACGCTCAGCGTGTTGAAGATCAACCAGCATGCGGCGCAAAGCCTCGGCCGGCCCGCCGGGCAGCTTATCGGGCTGGCGCCGCACGACATCTTTCCGGCGGCGCTCGCCGCAGCGTTGCAGGCCGACATGACGCAAACCCTGGCCACGCGTGAAGTGACTCAGCGCGAGTACCGCATCGAGGCCGGCGGCATGCCGCGCTTGTGGGACGCTCGCTACCTGCCACTGTCATCGCATGGCGAGCCGGCCGATCAACTGCTGCTGGTGGCGACCGACGTGACGGAGCAGCGCGCAGCCCAGCAGGCGCAGTTCGAGGCGGCGATGCGGCAGCGTGACATGCTGGTGCGCGAGGTGCATCACCGCATCAAGAACAACCTGCAAGGCGTGGCCGGCCTGATGCAGCAGATTGCGGCGCGCAAGCCGGAGATGGCGGCGGTGATGGCCGAAGTGGTCGACCAGGTGCCGGGCGGCGTGTCGGGCCTGGGCCTGGTGCGCGCGCTGCTGCCCCGGCGCAGCGCGCACTTGTCGCTGGTGCAGCAAGGTGATCGGGTGATGGCCACGATCGATCTGGCGCCGCCCGTGGTGGAGCCCGTCGCCGAGGCCGGCACGGCGTCAGAAAAAAGCGAATGCGACAAAGATGCGAATGAAGGACGACGCTGCAAACGCCGTGAAGCACCTGGCTTTGCACGGAGAATCGAAGGCCACCGACATTTGCATGAGATGCGCGATGGCTGCCGGCGCAAAGCCGCCCGCGCCAGAGCAGTCTGGCGCGGCGGGGCAATCTGGAAGGCACTGCGATGCACAAAGGCAAGATTCTGGTGGTCGACGATGACCGGCTCGTGCTGGCCACACTGACGCATGGCCTGGCCCGCGCCGGCTACGAGATCATCGACGCCGACAACGGCGACGACGCGATCCTGCTCGTGCGCAAGCACCGGCCCGATCTGGCGTTGCTCGACATCCGCATGGAAGGCAAGAGCGGCTTCGACGTCGCGGCTTACCTGCGCGAGCACGGCCAGGTGCCCTTCATGTTCCTGTCGGCCTTGGCCGACGATGAGACCGTCGCGCGAGTGCGCGCCCTCGGGGCGCTGGACTACCTCGTCAAGCCGCTGGACATCCAGCAGATCGTGCCTGCTGTCGACGCCGCCTTCGCCAAGATCGGCCACCGCGCCAGCGAGCCCGCCCCGTTGCCGCAAGCCCTGTCGCACGAGGCACTCGCCCAACCCGTGGCCTTGGCCGTTGGCGTGCTGATGCACCGTTATTCCCTGCAACGCAGCGTCGCCCTAGAACGCCTGCAACGCCTGGCCATCCAGCACAGCCGCAGCCTCGAAGACCAAGCCGACCGCCTGCTCGCCGCCGTCGAACTGCTGTCGCTCCCCTCCACGCCGTAAAAGCAAAGAGACCGCAGGCAAGGAGCTCACGATCAAGCCCAAGCAAAGCGAGGCCGCCCCATCAAGCAACGGCCACGGACGGGTCTCCCGGCCGTTCGGCCGGCGCCCCTTGGGGGCTGAGCCCGGACATGAACAGTCCAGTGGACTGTTCGTGCCTGGCGAAGGGCCGGGCCTCTGGACCGGCGCGGCCTGCAAGGCGGCAGCGAAGCGACTGGGGGGCCAATCACCCCATCCAGAACAAAAACCGAGCCCCCCGCGCCACCTCGCCCTCCGCCCAAATATCGCCCCCATGCCGGCGAATGATCCGCCGCACCGAGGCCAGCCCGACGCCCGTGCCCTCAAAGTCATTCGCGCTGTGCAGCCGCTGGAACACGCCGAACAGCTTGTCGGCAAAGCGCATGTCGAAGCCAGCGCCGTTGTCGCGCACCGTGAAGGCCGGCCGGCCCTCGTGCTCGCCGCGCTCGAACCAGATGCGGGCGTTGACGGTCTTGCTGGTGTACTTCCATGCATTGCCAACGAGGTTCTCCAGCGCCACGCGCAGCAGCATGGCATCGCCTTGAACCTGCAGCCCCGGCTCGATCAGCACCGTCACCTGCCGCTCGGGCGACTGCCGCCGCAGGTCATCGACGATGTAGCCGACCAGCTGCGACAGGTTGACCGGATGGCGCGACAAGGGCCGCGCCGACAGCAGCGACAGCGCCAGCAGCGAATCGATCATGCTGTTCATGCGCGCTGCGGCGCCGAGCACGCGGTCGAGGTGGTCGTGGCCGATGCGGTCGATCAGGCGGCCGTAGTCTTCCTTGATGATCTTGGTGAAGCCTTCGACGACGCGGATCGGCGCGCGCAGGTCGTGCGACACCGTGTAGCTGAACGACTCGTGATCGGAGACCACGCTGCCGTCGAGCGCGGGCGGGACGATGCGGTGAAAGATCATCAGCATCTCGGTCGAGGGCGCCCGGGGCGGCGCGGGCAGGTGCTGCAGCCGCATCTCCCAGCCTTCCCAGGCCGAAGGTTCGGCCTCGGCGCTGCTGTGGCTGGCGGCCTGATCGGCGGCGGTGCGCAGCGCGGCGGGCAGACGGGGCAGCACGTCGGCCCACGGCAGCTGTTTGACTTGCGCCGCGGTGAGCTTGAGCCATTCGGCGGCCGTTGCGTTGGCATCGTGCAGCATCAGCCCTTCAGGCGACGAGGCCAGCCGAAGCACCGGCATTGGCAGCGTGTGGATCAGGCCCGTGAGCCACGGGCCGGTGCTTTCGGTTACCTCGCGCGCGGTGCCGCGGTAGCCGCAGAACCGGCCTTCGCCATCCAGCACTGCGACACCGCGCAGCACGAGCGCCTGCCGGCGGCCATCGGCATCCGATTGCCAGACCGGTGTGCTGAGCAGTGGCGCTTGGTGATCGAGCGCGGCACGCAGGGCTTGGCGATCCGAGTCGGCCGCGTCGAAATGCTCCCAAAGCAGGCGATGGGCCTGCGCAGGTGGTGGCACTTGGACGCCCGCCGGCGGCCGAAGTTGTATCAACTGGTGTCGCAAGTCGGATCGCCATTGCCAAACGTCGAGCGTGTCGCTCAAGGCATGGGCGTCGGCCCGCGCGTGTCGCAGTTCGCTGCGCAATGCGCGGTTTCGGCGCCGCAAAAGGGCGGCCCCGATCAGCGCGGCAGCTGCCAGCAACCCACCCAGCGCCACGGCGGCGAGGGCCCCGGCAGGCCAGGGGTTAGCAGCCCAGCCGTCAAGCAGCGAGCCAGCGGCCGAGGCGGGCAGGGGAAGGCACGCCGGCAGCCAGCCGCCTGCGATAGCGAG
>CAXTCD010000053.1:0-25799 GCA_964242145.1 uncultured Rhizobacter sp. | reverse complement strand
TTCACGCCACCTGCAAAGCCTCGCTCGGGCCGAAGAACTCATGGTGCAGCTGAGCCGCCGGAACGCCCAAGGCCAGCGCGCTCGAGTAAATCAATTGCATGAAAGGCTTGGGCCCGAGAAAGTAGAGGTCCACATTGCGGTCGCTGGGCAGTTGCTGCGCCAGGAATTGCGCGGTCACCGGGCCGATGGCATGCGGCAGATCACTGCTGCGCGGCGCATCGTAGAGATAAGCCACGCGGATGTGCTCGTGCGCCGCCGCCAGCTCATCGACCCGCGCCCGAAAGGCATGCACGCCACCATGGCGCGCGGCGTGGATGAAATGGATCGGCCGGCGGCTGGCCGCCACCGACTCCAGCATGCTCATCGCCGGTGTGAGGCCAACGCCACCCGTCACCAGCACCAGTGGGCGCTTCGATTGCGCGTCGAGCACAAACTCACCGCACGGCGCCTGCGCTTGCAGCTCGGTCCCGACCTGAACCTCGTCGTGCAGCCAGTTCGAGACCTTGCCTGCGGACTCGCGCTTCACGCTGATGCGGTACCAGGGTTTGCCGGGCGCATCAGACAGCGAATAGTTGCGGCGAATCGGCTCGCCATCGATGTTCAAAACCAACGTCAGGTACTGCCCGGGCTGAAAGACCATCAGCGGCCGGCCATCCACCGGTTCGAGATAGAACGAAGTGATCAGCTCGCTCTCGGCTTCTTTTCGCACCACGCGCAGCCCGCGTGTGCCGCGCCAGCCGCCGGCCTGCGCCGCATGACCTGCGTAGACCTGCTCTTCCGCACCCATGAGAATCTGCGCCAGCGCACCATAGGCCTCGCCCCAGGCGGCAATGATGTCATCGGTCGCGATCTCGCCCAGCACCTCGCGAATGGCCTGCAGCAGGCATTTGCCGACGATCGGGTAATGCTCGGGCAGCACGCCCAGCGCCGCATGCTTTTGCACGATGCGCGGCAGCACCGGCGCAAGCGCCTCCAGCCGGTCGATGTGGCTGGCGTAGGCCAGCACCGCGCCCGCCAATGCGCGCGCCTGACTGCCCGAAGCCTGGTGCGAGGCATTGAAGAACGCCTTGACCTCCGGGTGATCACGGAACATCAGCGCATAGAAGTGCGTGGTGATGGCTTCACCCTGATCTTTCAGCACTGGCACGGTGGCTTGGATGAGGGCAATGGTGGCGGGCGAGAACATGAGCAGCTCCGAAGGTTGGAAAGACGATCACCTCAACTCAATAAGCGTGCCGGGATGAAAAGCAGCGGTAAGCCGTTGATTTGAGGTGGAACCCATTCCGCGGTTGTTAGGATGACCGCCCAACGTGATGTCAATCTGACCCGCCCGCTGTCTTCATGACCACCTCCCTCTTTGACACAGTCGTTGACCTCGTTGTCGAGCCCAGCCGCTTTCAAGACTTGCTGAC
Source organism: uncultured Rhizobacter sp. (assembly GCA_964242145.1). GTDB lineage: Bacteria > Pseudomonadota > Gammaproteobacteria > Burkholderiales > Burkholderiaceae_C > Rhizobacter. The sequence continues at coordinate 24,387 of CAXTCD010000053.1, read as the reverse complement.
CGCCGTGCGCGAGCTGGTGCGTTGCGATGCCACCGCCCTGCTGCGCCTGCAAGGCGATGCGCTGGTGCCGCTGGTGGTGGACGGCTTGAGTGACGAAGCGCTGGGCCGCCGCTTTCCGGTGTCGGCCCATCCCCGGCTGGCGCAGTTGCTGGTCAGCCCGCAGGGCCTGCGCTTTGATGCCGACAGCCGCCTGCCCGATCCGTATGACGGCTTGATTGAAGGCCAGCCGGAGTTGCTTGCGGTCCACGATTGCATGGGCGCGCCGCTGCATCACCAAGGCGTGCTGTGGGGGCTGGTGACGCTCGACGCACTGAACCCTTCGGCCTTCAGCACCGTCACGAAGGCCCAGCTGCAAGCCATCGTCAGGCTGCTCGAAGCCGGCATTGCGGCCCAGGAGACCATCGATGCGATGCAGCGCCAAGCCGCCCAGGAGCAAGTGCGCAGCCGCGCCTTGCGCTCCTCCAGCCAGCCACGGCAATTGCTCGGCAAGAGCGCGGCGATGCTGCAACTGCTGCGTGAGATCGAGACCGTTGCAGCGTCGGACCTGACCGTGCTGATCCTCGGCGAGACCGGCGTCGGCAAAGACCTTGTTGCGCAGCAGCTGCATCGGTGTTCCGCCCGGCGCGATCAATTGCTGGTGCAGGTCAACTGCGCGGCGCTGCCGGAAACGCTTGCCGACAGCGAACTCTTCGGTCACAAGAAGGGTGCTTTCAGCGGTGCGTCGCAAGACCGTGTTGGCAAGTTCGAACTGGCCCACCGCGGCACGCTGTTTCTCGATGAAATCGGCGAGCTGCCGCTGAGCGTGCAGGCCAAGCTGCTGCGGGTGCTGCAAGGCGGCGAACTGCAACGCCCCGGCAGCGACCAACAGCTGCGGGTGGATGTGCGGGTGCTGGCTGCGACCAACCGCGATCTGCGCGCTGAGGTCGCGCAGGGGCGCTTCCGGGCTGACCTGTACCACCGGCTCTCGGTCTATCCACTGCATGTACCGGCCTTACGCGAACGCGGCCGCGATGTGCTGGCGCTGGCCGGTGGCTTTCTCGAAGAGAACCAGCATCGCCTCGGCGCCCGCAACCTGCGGCTGTCACCCGACGCTGCAGCGGCGCTGCTGGCGCACGACTGGCCTGGCAATGTGCGCGAGCTCGATCACCTGATCAGCCGCGCAGCATTGCGCGCGCTGCCCGAACCCGGCCGCAGCAACCGCTGGATCGGCATCGAGACGCATCACCTGGCGCTCGGCCCTGCTGCGCCATCGGCAACACCGCCGGCCACGTCAGGGCAGACGCTGAACCCGGGCCAGACGTTGCGCGAAGCGACCGAGGCCTTTCAGCGCCAATGGCTCACTGCCGCGATGGCCCGCCATGGCGGCTCGATGGCCAGCGCAGCGCGTGAAGCGGGCATCGACCGCAGCAACTTCCTTCGCCTGGCGCGCCGATTGGGGCTGAAGGCCACCGCCGATCAAAGTTTGCCGCAGGCCTGAAACCACCAGCCCCCACCCATTGACCGGGGGCCGCGAATTTCAGGTGCCCGCGCCCACCGCCGGATCTCTACCCGGAGGTTCCAGCGCATCCTTGGGAATCGCCGCTTCGGGCCGCGACAGCAGCACCGATTGCGGTGTCGACAGCGCAATGCCCACATCTCGCAGGCGCGTCAGCACGTCGAACAACAATGCGCTGCGCGTCGCATAGGCCGCACGCGGCGAGCTGACGAAGCCGGTCGCGTTGAACACCAAGCGGCCGTTGTCGATGCCGTCCAGCGCAACGCTCGGCTCGGGCTGCTTCAGCACATCGGCATGGGCCTTAAAGGCCTCGAGCATCAAATCGCGCACCTGCTGCGGGTCGGTGCTCAGCGGCATCGGCAGCTTGATCTGCACGAGGCCCAACGGGTTCGCATGCGTCACGTTGCGAACGGTCTTGGTGATGAATTCCGAGTTCGGCACGATGACCGTCGAGCGGTCACCCATCTGGATCTCGGTGGCCCGCACATTGATGCGGCGGATGTCGCCTTCAACGCCTCCCAGCGACACCCAATCGCCTACCTTCACCGGCCGCTCGGCCAGCAGGATCAAGCCCGAAACAAAGTTCTGCACCACCGCCTGCAAGCCGAAACCGATGCCCACTGACAAGGCGCTGGCCACCCAGGCAATGCGCTCCAGGCCGATGCCCATTGCCGACATCGCCAGCGCCACCGCCATCACCGTGCCGGCATAACCGAACAGCGTGCTGGTGGAGGTTTGCATGCCGGCATCGAGCCGCGTCGTCGGCAGGTAGCGCTGAGTGAACCAGCGCTGCACCACCTTCACTGCGGCCAGGCACAGCACCAGCACCAGCAGCGCCTGCAACACCGCGGTCGGGCGCAACTGCACCTCGCCGATCGAGATGCCGCCCTGCCATTGCTCGGCGCGGCGGAACAACTCCTCTGGGCCTTCACCGAAGCGTGCCAGCAGCAGCATCAGCGCCACCAGCGCGATCACCACCCGGCCCAGGCCAGAGAGCAGCACCGCGATCTGGTTGCGCACCCGCGGCTCCATCGGCTCGCCATCCTTGTCGGTCTGCGCCGAGGCCAGCACCGCCATCACCACGTCGTCGAACAGCACGCCGATCAGATAGGCAAAGCCCAGCACCACCGCCATCCACACCACCTGCTTGACGACGAAGCTGGCGAAGGCCACATAGCCGACCAGCGCGCAGATCAGGCTGGCCGTCAGCACCAGCCAGCTCGCGCCGACCAACAGGCTGATCCACAACGGGCGGGGCGGGCTGCGCAGGGCGGGCTGCTCACCTTGCGCCTCGGCCTTGCCCTCGTCTTGCAAGGCCTGGCGACGCAAGCGCTCCATGCGCATCAGCGCCAGCGCGAGTGACAGGCCCAGCGCCAACGACACCAGCAACTCGGTGGCCACCGCGGTGGCCAGGCTCACGTGGATCAAGGCGGCGAGCCGCTGCGTCATCGCCGCCAACACGATCATCACTGCCAGTTGCGATGGCAGCCAGCGCAGGCGCAGCGCCGCCGCATCGGGCATCGGCGTCAGGCGCCAGGTCGGGTGCTTTGGTGACAGCACCGCGCGGCCCAGGCCGGTGATCAGCCCACCGAACCAGATGATGCCCACCAGGCTGGACAACAGGCTGGCGCTGGCCTCCGGCAGCGGCTGGCCCCAGGTCAAGCCGGCATGCAGCACCTGCACCGCCAAACCTGGCAAGCAGGTTGACAGCGCCAGTTCGCTCAACGCATGTAATGAGCGCCGCATCCGCCCCACCGGTGCGCGGGTAGAAATGAGATGCAGCGCCAGGCGGTGGATCGGCCGGCGCACCCACCATAAGAAGCCCAGCATCAACACCACCCCCAGCCACACCCACAGCGGCTTGCCCGTTACCGCCTGGCGCAGCTCGCGGCCGAACGCGCTGAGCTTCTCGGTATCGGTCGGCCATTCCTGATTCAGCTCGGCCCAGAAGCGCGGCGTCAAGACCGATGCCGTGCGCTCACCCAGCTGGGCACGCTGGCGCGCGCGCCGCTGCTCCAGCACATCGGCCGCCGCCTGTTCGCCCTCCACCGCCAGCAGGCGCGCCAGCTTGGCCTGCGCGTCGAGCGTGCTGCGCTTCTTGTCGAGCTGGGCACGTTGCGCAGCGATGTCGGCGGTCTCCTTCGCGCCGGCTGTCAAGGTACCGAGTTCGGCGAGGCGCGCCTCTACGCCTGCAAGTTCCGGGGTGATGGCCGCGGCAGCGTCTTCGGCGGTGGCCCGGGTGGCCAGCAGCGTGGCGCGCAACTCGGCGAACTCGGCGTCGCCCATGCTTTCGCGCGGCCGCTTCTGCGCCGCATCGATCTGCACGCGCAGCTTGTCGAGCGTCGCGTCCACATCGGCGAGTTGCATCTCCGCGCGGGCCAGGCCCATCAAAGAGAAAGTGAACAGCAGGCCCAGGATCAGGCGGCTGAGCCAGCCGGGGCGGCGCGGCGAGTTCAAAGCATCAATCGGCATGGCGGTGAGGTACGGGTGAAATGACCGGCCCGGCGGACCGGTCTGGCTTGAATGGAAGCGAGGCAACCTGCTGGGGCTTGGCAAAGGCCCGGCGGGTCGCTGTCGATTGTGCCGGCCTCGCGGCCACCCGGCCCGCCGCTGCATCGCCCTGGCCTCGGCCGCTTAGGGTGCCGCCGCGCTGTCCCGCATCAACCCGCTTGGCAGCAGGCGCTAATTTCATACTTGAGCGTCATCAGAGACGGCACGTGCTCACCCTTCTGACGCGAGGGTTCGGCTTGTCGACCCTGGCCCCTCGGTGGGAGACTGCCGCCATGGATCAACGCTCACCCTCCCTCGATCCGCACTCCCACACCTGGTTGGAGCTCGGAGAAGTGCAACGGCTGCTGCTCGATTCCTACCCTGGCATCGTGCTGGGCTTGGGGCTGGACGGGCGAATACGCTGGCTCAACCCGGCCGGCGCCGAGCGCCTGGGCTACAGCCTCACCGAACTCAACGGCCGCGATCTGATTGGCTCGCTGATTCATCCCGAAGACCTGGCGCAGCGCGCAGCGCAGCTGTCGGAGGAATTCGGCGAGCTGATACCTAACGATGTCGGCGTGCTGAGTGTCCGGCTGCGGCATGGCGCCAGTTCCGACGAGCACGATTGGGCACTGCGCCACCGCGATGGCTCGCTGCGGCCGGCGCGGCTGTCGGTTGGCGCACTGCGCGACCACCATGGCCACGTCACCGGCTGGATCATTGCCGAGCCGGCCACCCGCGCTGGCGGAGAGGTGCGGCCGGCGCTGTTTCATCACGACAGCCTGACCGGCCTGCCGACGCGGGCCGTGCTGGCCGATCGGGCCGAAATGGCGATCCAGCGCGCAAGCCGCCAACAAAGCGTGGTGGCCTTGATGCTGATCGAGATCGTCGGCTTCGACGCTTTGTGCGAAGAGATGGGCCCGAGCGTCGGCGACGACGTGCTGCGCGCGACGGCCAGCCGGCTGCACTTCGAATTGCGCAAGACCGATACCGCAGTGCGTCTGGACCGCGGCCAGTTCGCCGCGATGCTGGTCGACCTGCATCAGGCTGAAGAGATTCCAGGCGTCACCGCCAAGATCCAGCAGGCCTTATCGGCGCGGGTCAATGTCGGCGTCGGCCTGGTTCACCCGAGCGCGCGCATCGGCGTGGCCTGGTTCCCTGCCCATGGCGATCAACTGCTGCCGCTTTTGGAAAAGGCCGAGGCCGCGATGGCCGGCATCACGTCAGCCCAAGGGGGCTTGGCCTTGGCGCCCTTGCCGAGCGAATAACGACGGGCCGCCAGAAGCGGCAGACAACGAACGGCGCATGACAGCGCAGCGGCGTTGACGCGCTGGTGGTTAGCCCTGCCAAGGGCTGACACAGTCGGCGGGCGCCTGCGAGCCATCGCGCTGCCCGAGCCAGTGCGCTCTGTCCGCGGCGATGCCAGGCCGTGGGTTGAGATGCGTCCGCTCTTGGCGCTACCACCGCGGCGCGGCCCATGCCAAGCAGCGCACGCCGCATCGTTTTTGCAGCCGTCAAGCCCCGACCCTTTCCAGCTCGCGCCCACTTGCGCCACAGGCTGTTTATTCATACAGTAGTACCGAACGAACATTCGGAAGCGAAGCATGGCAGCCTCTCAAGACGACAAGCACCTCGCGCACCTGCGAACCCACTGGCAGCGGCATCAAAGCTTTCCGTCGCTGGCCAAGCTGGGTGAGCTGCTGGGCATGTCATCCACCGGTGCGGTGTTCGAGATGGTGAGCCGCCTCGCCGAGGAAGGCTATCTGGCACGCAAGGAAGGGCGCGTCGCACCGGGCGATCGTTTCTTCGAATACCCGGTGCTCGGTACGGTGCGCGCGGGCCTGCCTCAACCAGCGTCGCAGCAGGGTTGGGAATCGATGTCGGTCGAGAGCGTGCTGATCCGCGAACCTAACCGCACAACGATGTGCCATGTGCGTGGTGATTCGATGAAAGACGCCGGCCTGCTCGATGGCGATGTCGTCATCGTCGAGATGCAATCGGCCGTCGAGCCGGGCGACATCGTCGTCGCCGAAGTCGATGGCCAATTGACGGTCAAGTACCTGCGCAAGAAGGCCAAGACCGGCGCCTTCTTCCTGGAAGCGGCCAACCCGGCTTATGGGCCGATCGACGCGGTCAGCTCGCTGGAGATCGTCGGCCTGGTCACCGGCTCCTTCCGAACTTTCAAGCCACGGAGGTAAGCCACTGAACACCTCCCAGCCGCGCGGCTGAACCGCGACTTCCGTCGATCGAAATCCGGCACTCGCGCAAGCGAGGGGCGCAGCTTTGACTCTTCAACCCGCTCGGGCCAGCGTGCTGGCGGAGCTTTGCCAGGAGACACCCAGATGCAAACGCAAACCCGACCCACCGTCGTGACATTCGTCGTCACCCACCGCGACACCCGCCCCACCCGAGTCGTCGAGCGCTGGCGGGCCGACTTCGACCTGCCTGCGCGCAGCAGCAGCGGCGACATTGCCATCGCGCTGCTCGATGAGCTCAACGGAGAGAAACGCCCGGGCGTGATCAGCCGCCAAGACAGCACCGACATCGGCATCGTCGAATTGGCGGTTCGCACCATCCACATGGCACGCGGCGAAGCACGCGGCCTGCTGAGCGGCATGCTGTACCCGCAACTCTGGGACCGTGTCGACTTCACGATCACCTCGTACAGCCATTCGCCGGTCGACAGCCGATGGCTGCGCCTGGCGATCGATGCGATGAACCCGCAGACCCTCACCGTGCACTTCGACGATCAGGGCTGCGTGGGCCGCACCCAACGCAGCCGCACCGATGCCGACGCCGACCCGATGCATGTGGCAGCCAGCGAAGCCTTGAACGGCACCTGGCGCATCGGCGGCATCACTGCCCACCGCGTTACGACGGCAGGTGCACGCAGCCGCACCCGTCCGCCCACCTTGCATGCGGCGTTGAACTGAGTTGCCAGCCAGGCGTGATTGCAGTGGCTCGGATGCCCGACGACATGCCGTCATCCGCCGGAGTGACTGTGGCACAGCCGTTTCGGATGCGGGCGGGCTTGCTTTTTCAACACGCTCAACACGCGGCTGGCCGCTTGGTCAACACGCGGATGGCCACTTGGCCTGGCCTGTTGGGTACCCAGCGGCCAGCCACGCGACCTGCCCGAGAATTCAGGCCGACTTTGCTGGCCTGGCCCGATGAATCCCTCTTCCCCCCTCACTGCCGCCGCGGCAAAAACGTTGACTCGATTGCGCATGGGCGCATTGCAGGGCAGCACCCACCTGGATCTGCGAGGCTGCGGCCTGTCGGAAATGCCGATCGAGGTACTGGCCTTGGCCGATACGCTGCAGGTGCTGGACCTGTCCGGCAATGCGCTGAGTTCGTTGCCCGAGGGCCTGGCGCGCATGTCGCGGCTGCACACCGTGTTTGCCTCCAGCAACCGCTTCACCGAGTTGCCGCCGGTGCTGGGCCGCTTGCCTCTGCTGGACACCCTGGGCTTCAAGGCCAACCAGATTGCCGAGGTTCAAGCCTCGGCCTTGGCGCCGACGCTGCGCTGGCTGATCCTGACCGACAACCGCATCACCGCATTGCCATCGACGCTCGGCGATTGCAGTCGGATGCAAAAGCTGATGCTGGCAGGCAATCGCCTGAGCCGTTTGCCGATCGGCATCCATCGCCTGCAGCGGTTGGAGCTGCTTCGTTTGTCGGCCAACCTTTTCGAGCGCGCACAAGACGCGTTGCCCGATGAGCTGCTGGCCTTGCCGAAGCTCGCCTGGCTGGCCCACGCCGGCAATCCGTTCAGCCAGGCGCGTGAGCTTGCGGCGCGCGCCTCAACCGTCTTTGCCGACGCGATCGGCGCAACAGCGGCCAACCCAAAAACAATCGATATCGAACCGATCGGCACCCGAGTGATCGCCTGGAGCGAGCTCAGCCTGCAAGGCTTGCTGGGCGAGGGCGCGTCGGGTCACATCCACGCTGCGCGTTGGCAACCCGCGCACGGACCTGCGCAAGAGGTAGCGCTGAAACTGTTCAAGGGCGCGCTGACCAGCGACGGCCTGCCCGAAAGCGAGATCTCAGCCACCTTGGCCGCCGGTGCGCATCCGCACCTGATGGGCGCGCTGGGCGTGCTGAGTGGCCATCCTCAAGGAACGGCCGGCCTCGTGCTGCCACGCCTGGCCTCGCACTGGGCGCCGTTGGCCGGTCCGCCCAGTATGGCGAGTTGCAGCCGCGACGTTTACCAAGACGGCCTGCGCCTGCCTGCCGCACAGGCCACGGCCATCGCCCAAGCCGCCAGCGAGGCATTGAGCCATCTGCATTCGCGCGGGCTCAGCCATGGTGATCTGTATGCGCATAACCTGCTGGTAGACGGGCATGGCCAAGCGCTGCTGAGCGATTTCGGTGCGGCGTCTTTCCTTCCCACCGACGCGCCGGAAAAATCATCCGCGTTGCAAGCCATCGACCGCCGCGCTTTGAATATCTTGGTGGCTGAACTGGCTCAACATTGCGACGCACCGGCCGCAGTGCTGGCCGCAATTTGACATTCGCGGCGCAGCGGCCGATCGTTCGCAGCAAAACCATGGCATTCGAACAGCAAGACCGTTCTCGTTCTCTCGCTCACCTGGAGGTGTGCTCAACCCAATCCGTTCAACCCTCATTGACCTCACCATGAATCACCTGCCCCACCCTCACCTGGCCTTCCTCGTGCTGCTCGTGCTGCTCGTGCTGCTCAGCGCTCGCAGCAGCACGACCTCAACAAACAGCGTGCCGGAATACCAAAAGCACCAAGTGCAGTGGAAGGCGAAAACGGCAAGACGATCTACTTCCAGAACGAAATGCCTTACGACGTGCCGAACCAATCTGCATGGATCAGCAGCGCCGGCAACGGCTATGCGGCCTACAAGGTCGGTGACAACGTCAAGACGTACGAAGGCTGGGGCCTGGGCGCCTATTGCTTCTTCAACGTGAACAACAGCGTCAACGCGCTGCACGGCTTTGAACTGCCTAACACCTCAGGTGTGCGTCTGCATGACGTGTTTACTGTGTCGCTCGGTGGCGTGGGCACGATCAGCCACGTCGTCAACAACACCGGCGAACTCGCCGAAGGCGCATCGACGATCCCGAAGAACCTGATCAGCTACCCCTGATCGGCCACTTGGAAGGGGCGGCTTGCCGCCTCTTTTGAACACTGGAACCTAAGTCGAAGTAGGCCTGCATGGTCTTGCCATGCAGGCCTTCGCGTTGCGACAGGCGGACGCCTCGGATTTTTGAATCACATTCAATATCCGAATGCCGACCCATGTGATGATCGAGACGAACACGAAGGCGATAAAGATCAGTAAAAGCAGTTCGATATCAGCGGCTTCGTCTTGAGTCTTTGCAAGCGACACGATGAAGTTGTCGAGCGGCTTGTTCAGCAGACTTGGAAAACTATGGGGGTACACATACCAAAGCTTTGTCAGCCCAAGACTCAACGCAAGATCCGCAACAACGACAACGATGCTGCGGGAGAGCTTTTTCATCGAACGTCGATTGCCGCGAACGGCGCCAACTCGCTGCCATGAATGGTTCCGGCCGTCGCCTTGTGCAACAGCTGACTGATCATCATAAAGTGAGACTTTTCGGGGATCGTGATACAGCCAAGACCGAAGCCCCCACCGCGCCCGCCAGGATGAAGTCGGAAGCTGCCGCGTTTCGCGTTTTCGCACAACGTCTCGTCATCAAGCTGACCATCGTCCGCGTAGAGCGCAAACCAGTCTGCATGGCCATTGAACATGTCGCGGACCGCGCCGAGCCCGCCACCTGACTGTCGGGTAATAACGTAGTACCGACCTTCTGGAATAGGACCAGAGCTTGCAACGCACATCGCTGAACGCCTGTTGCGGTTGTCACCGAAGCCTGAGAATGCGGGCCAGACACTAGCGCCGATTCTGAGCGTACTCATTTGTTGCCCATTGAGTAAAAATTCGCCACCGAGGATATACCCTCCTTACAGTAATTGGGCGGGAGGATAGTAGCAAGCCATTTTCCTTGCTGATTTATCACTGGTGCCTGGTGGGCTTACTGCAGGTTTCCTTTTTGCTCGTGAACATCAATGCGAAGCACGGCATGGCGGTCGGAAACCTTCGCTTGATCCGCTTGCATCAATCCGAAGATTCAGTCAGCCCCCATCTTCGTTGAAGGGACGATTGTTTTGTCGATCCAGCCACCTACAAGCGCGGCAAGGCCGCACTGCACTCCGGCTGCTCGAAGACCCAGCTCATGAACTGACGGTGTTCGGCATGGAGAATCACGTCGGCCTGTCTATGGCCACTCTTCTCTGCCTCGAAGCCCGATTGAAAGAAGACTTCATAGATCGGTGTGGTCACAACCCAGCGCCCGGCATCGCGGTTATCTCGCTTCATCGCATAGCGGTCGGTGACGCGCTGGCTGAGATAAGACAGCTGGCCGGGGTTGACGGACAGCCGCCGCGAGATGCTGACCAGGCGATAACGCATCTCTTGCCCGCCTGCGAGCGGGTAGCCACGAAACCCGAGGAAAGCGCGAGAGCCATCCGGCAGCTGCAAGCTGGTGGTCGCCACGTCATGCTCTTCACAGCGGCCCTTGCGGCGATCCATGTCGACGGCCTCCAGCACGCCGAGCGCCCGGGTTTCCTCAATGCTCGAACCGAGACACACCTCGGCCAGACAAAAACGGCGGAGTTCGTTGACGGCCTGTTCGGCATCGCTCGCGTGCGCCTGACAGGCCAACACCGCCCAGAGGGCGGCCAGCATCCATCGCTTGCCGGGAATCAGAAACATGCCGGGGTCCTTTCATTGAAGACAGCTAACCTCGCAATTGACAGGCGCCACGCCTCGCCGAGTGACTGCGCTCAACTGTAGCGTCAGCTTGTGACGCTCAAGCGCCGCCATGGAGCATGGCTTCCTGAATGACCGCATGAAGCCTATCTCTTATCCGGACCCAGAGGAATAGGCAGACCGCCCCGGCCGGGCAAGAACGGGCCGCACAGAATCCGGCCGTGGCAGGCCCAAGACCCTGGAGCATCACAAAAAGCAGTTCGGCCCCTCCGAACCGGACCGCTTTGAAAAGCCTTACAAGGTGACAGATCTTGTTGCTGAAAATTCTTGTTCAAGCGCAGAGCGAGCCCTAGCATCGACGGGCTCGCTGGCTGTCGATGCCAGCGCAAGCACGCGTTCGGATTCACCCGATCTCGGACCCGTCACAAGCGGGCCGGATAGTGGTTCCGGCTCCCTTCATCTCATCAGGAAATCAAAGATGCGCTTTCATACCTTGGCCGCGGTGTGCGTGGGAATGCTCGCCCTGGGCTCCGCTGCACACGCCGGCGAAAAGATCTGGATCAGCTTGGGCGACGCCGCTCTGGCACAGTTGCAAAAGCACACCACCGCGCAGGTAGCCGCCAGCGTGAAGGCACCTGCGGCACCTGCGGCACCCGCCGCCCTCACGGAAGACGGGCGTGCAAGCGCCGCTTCGGTAGCCACCGGCAAAATCCATCTGGTTCAAGTCGACGAAGACGTGCTCGTGCATCTGTCGGAATCGGTGCACCAGGAACTTCATCGCTGCGGCGGGTTCGTCTTCCATTCGACCCAAGCCGAAGGACTGGCCAGCTTGCAACGCGAGACGGGCCTGGTGCGCCGCGCCGCTGTGGCGACCGCCACGCGGCCCAGTTATGTGATCGACCAGCAAAGCGTGGTCACGCCGCTGCTGTCGCAAGTGCAGGCCAGCAACATCGCCCAGACCATCATCGATCTGTCGAACAACCAGAACCGCTACTACCAGAGCACCGCCGGTGTCGCCGCATCCGACTGGCTGAAACAACGCTGGACCACCCTCGCCAACGGCCGCAGCGACATCACGGTCGAACAATTCACACATGCCAGCTGGAAGCAGAAGTCGGTCATCCTGACGATCAAGGGCACCGACAACGCCAATGAAGTGGTCGTGCTGGGCGGGCACCTGGACTCGATCAACCCGTCGGGCCCTGGAGAAACGGCGCGCGCACCCGGCGCCGATGACGACGCTTCGGGCATCGCCAGCCTGACCGAGATCTACCGCACGCTGGTCGCGAACAACTACAAGCCGCGACGCACGCTGAAGTTCATTGCCTACGCCGCCGAAGAAGTCGGCCTGCGCGGCTCACAGGAAATCGCGAAGAGCTTCGCGAACGCCGGGACCAACGTGGTCGGTGTCATTCAATTGGACATGACGAACTACAAAGGTTCGGCCAACGACATCTATATCTATACCGATTACACCGACAGCCAGCAGAACACTTTCGTCACCAACCTCATCAAGACCTACCTGCCGACGCTGACCATCGGCACCGACAAGTGTGGCTATGGTTGCTCGGACCATGCATCATGGAACGCGCAAGGTTATGCGACCTCCATGCCGTTTGAAGCGGCGATGGGTGAAGACGACCCGTACATCCACACCGCCAACGACACCTACGCCAACTCCGGCGGCACGGCCGAGCACTCGCTGAAATTCGCCCGCATGGCCCTGGCTTATGCGGTGGAACTGGGGAGCGACGGTGGCAGCACCACCACGCCGCCGGTGGACAAGGTCGAAACCTTCAGCGGCAGCCTGGCCCGTAATCAGACAAAGAGCTTCGGGCCGTTCAAGGCGACGGCCAGCAGCAGCTTCAAGGTCAACACCACCGGCACCGGTGACATCGACCTCTACGCCAAGCGCGGCTCGGTGCCCACCACCGCCAGCTCCGATTGCAAATCGGAGGGCAGCAACGCCACGGAAACCTGCACGATCAACGTCACGACCGCGGGTGATGTGTATGTGCTGTTGAACGGCTACAGCGCCGGTAACTACAACCTGACGGTCACCTACCGGGCACCGTAAGCGTCATGCACGGGAGACGCTGATTCAGCGTGATCCCGGCTTGGGCCTTCCGGCGGCGGGACTTCCACAACCGGAAGTCAACGCTGCGGCAACAAAGAAAAAGCGCGCCACTCGGCGCGCTTTTTCATGTCCATGGATCGGAGCCGCTACCGGCAAGCCGCATCGAACCGGCCTTCGGCCCCCATCGGTTCAGCGACGCAAGCGCTTCGACTTTGGTTCCTCGACAGGTGGTGGCCGCGAACCAAGGGGGGTGATGGCCAAGAACTTCAACGGGTCGCTGCGGGAATGCAACTCGACCTCCAAGGCACAGTTGACGGAGAACACCGACAGTTCATGCGACAGCGAATGAACGCTATCTGACTCCGCATGCTCCGAGGCATTGTGTGTTGCGCCGACATGGCTGCGGGCCGCGACGCGGTTGCTGAACTGCACGCGAAACGGTTGACGTGGCGGCAGGCGGCTGATGCTTGACGGCTTGGAGACCACCGCGGGGCGTGACGGCACTAAGGGTTCGACCGTCAGCCAGGCAGACGAAGCCTCGGTTCGCAGCGCCTGGGCGTGCCTGTGCAGATGTGGCGGGTTCACACAGGCATCCGACGCCAGCTCTGACAAATGCCAAAGCAATGGCAACAGCGGTGCGTTGAGTTTTCTCGGGCCCGGTGCTGTCATGGAAAAAGAAGCATGCTGCCGAACGGCACGGCCACTTCGCAGGCCTGCGAAGTGGTGATGCGAAATGCGAAGCCCGTGCATTTCACCTGAACAAAATCGCCCGCTCCCGTACAGCACAGCGTCTCGGATCACCTTGTTCCACGCCGGCAAATGACTGCATGCGACGATCCCGATGAATCGCACCTGCGACGGCACCCATACCCCCAAGGACACCCATGACGAACCGCCGTTTTCTCCTGCTCGCACTCAGCGCCGCCGCACTGCTGGGCGCTTGCGCTTCACCGCCACCGCATGCGCCGATTGCCACCTTGCTCGACGAATCGCTGGCCGGCCCGCAGCGCAGCGAAGCCAACAAGGCCCGCGACGGGTATCGCCATCCGAAGGAAACCTTGCTGTTCTTCGGCGTGAAGCCTGAGCAAACCGTCATCGAGATCTCGCCCGGCGGCGGTTGGTACACCGAGATCCTGGCACCGCTGCTGCGCGAACGCGGGGCTTACTATGTCGCCGTCGACCCGGCCGATGGCACGCCGCAAGAGATCAACTCCCGCCTGCGTTTCCAGACCAAGCTGCAGACCCTGCCCTCGGTGTTCGATCGCGTCAAACTGGTCACGATGCCGACGACCGCCACCATCAAGGATCTGCCCGCCCCAGGCCAGGCCGATGTCGTGCTGACCTTCCGCAACATCCATAACTGGATCGAAGCGGGTCATCTCGATGAGACTTTGCGCGCCTTCAACGCCGCGCTGAAGCCCGGTGGCGTACTCGGCGTCGAAGAGCACCGCGCACCTGCCGGCACTTCGCTTGAGCGAATCATTGCGAGCGGTTATGTGCCGGAAGACTATGTCATCGAGCACGCGAAAACCGCCGGCTTCGAGCTCGTCGGGCGTTCGGAGATCAACGCGAATCCCAAAGACACCAAAGATCACCCGAAGGGCGTGTGGTCGCTGCCACCGACCTTGCTGGGTGGTGCTTTCGGCCGTGAACAGTTTCTGGCCATCGGTGAATCGGACCGCATGACGCTGAAGTTCATCAAGACCAGCCGCTGAGACCCAAGCCGCTCACTGTTCGTGATCGAACGAATCGCGTTCGATCCGTGCGCCGAACTGCTGCGGAGGGATCACGCCGATCTGATCTCATGCAAAACAAAGCGGGCTACCGCCTCACCGCATGATGCGGCTCGAACGGCAGCCCGTTGAACATCCGACCCAAAGACAACCCCGTGACGACCACGGAAACTCCGTGGCCGCCATGGCGTCCTCAGGGGCCTTCGCTTACCAGTTCAAGCCCAGCGTGTACTTGCCATTGGTGGCACCGGTGCCACCGCTGTAGTAACGCACTTGCACATAGCGCTGAACCGTGGCACCGGTGTTATTGGTGACGCTGGCGCTGTCGACCGAACCCGTGCCCTTCTCGCTCTTGGCGAGTTGAGCGCCGGATGCGTCATAGACGTACAGGTCATAGTCGCTCGACGAGTTCGGCGTCAAGGTCGAGGTCAAGGTCGAACCGGCGGGCAAGCTGATCACGTAGTAATCGCTGTCACCCGATGCGCCTGCCGTGCCGCTCCAGGTGCCACGCGTGGCAACCGGTGTGGCGTTAGCACGCGAGTCGTTCGGCTCAATCTCATTGGTGCCAGGTGGCACGACCACGCCAGTCCCGATCTTCAGGAACTGCGCCGTGACCGGCCCCCATTGGCCGGAGGCCACTTTGGCGCGCACGTAGACCAGATGCTTGCCTTCTGCAAGACCCGTGGTGGCCAGCGTGCCGGTGATGCCTTCGGTTGTCGAGTTGAAGTTGCCATCGGTGGCCGACAGCGCAATTGCCTTGGCGCCCGTCGCCCATGGCGGCACGTCGATGTAAGCCTCTGCGCCCGTCACCGTCTGCGTCCGCTCGGTGCCGTTGCTTTGGTTGAAGCGTGTGTCGGTGGCTTGCGCCGTGACAGTCACCGGGGTGCCGGCCGAGACGCCAGCGCCGCTGGCGTCATTGCTGAAGGCGACGGTCAACACGTCTGCACCGGCAGGAAGCTGGTACGGCGCACGAACGACCTTCGCTGCGTAGATCAGCGCTGGCAAGTTGGTCGGCTTGGTCGTGTTGTTGTAGCTGCTGCAGCTCTCGAAGAAGCTGGTGCCGAGTTCGATCGTGAACGCGGCCACGCCCAGCTCGCCGTAGCTCGGGCCATCGCTGGTGCCATCGGTCGGGTACAAACCAATCGACTGCTGCGGCGTGTAGCCGTTGAAGTAGGCGAAGCGACGACCCAGCGTTTGCAGTGCCGTGCCGTTCGGCGATGGCGTGGCGGTGGTGCCCCAGGGCCACAGCACGAGCTGGCTGTAGCTGTGGATGTCGATGTGGATGCCAGAGGTGTCGGCCGGCGCACCATCGGTTGGGTTCGGGCCACGGCGATCCGGGAAAATGCTGCGGATGTAGTTCTGCACCGCTTGCGTTTCCGGCTCCGAAGCCGCTGACGGGCCGCGGTAGGTTTCATTGCACTGGCTGCCACTGGAACCCTGGCCGTTGGTGCTGTTCCACTGGAATGCAAAGTTGCGGTTCAGGTCGGCACCACGGCTGTTGCTGGTCGCGCCGCAATAGTTGGTGTTGGTGTTTTTGCGCCATGACAAACCGCCCTCGGCCTTCTTGCGGCCATCGGGGTTGGTCTGCAGCAGGATGTGGACTTCATGGTGGTCCAGAATCCATGTCGCTTCCGGGTCGACGCCGTAGCCGTTGACGAGCCAGCGTGCGAACTCCAGCGTCAGCGCCGCGGTCGTGTATTCACGGGCATGGATCGCGCTCGTCAGGAACAGCTTGGGCTTGGTGCCACCGATCGCGCTGTTGGTCAGCTTCAAGACCTTGATGTCGTAGCCGCCCTGCCCCTGCGTCTTTTGCCAGGAATCACCCACGTCAAGCCATTGGGCAAGGTTTGGCTTGGTGTCCGCAAAGGTTTGCGCCGCCGCATAACTTTCTTCGACGGTCTCATAGCATGAGTAGCCCTGGATCGACTGGATGGTCACGTTGCCGTTCGAGTCGGTGCTGCCACCGTTCTCACGCGCATCCGCAGCTTGCTGGATCTGTGTCAGAAAATCGTCACGAGCCTTGATGTACTCCGGCGCACTTTCAATGCGAAAGCCGAAACTGCGCAAGGCCGTGATTTCGGTCGAGTCCAGTTCGAACACGAGGTAGCCTTTGTCGTAATGCGACTCCAGCAGGTTCGAGTGGAAGGTGATGGCCGCTTTGCGCAGCGTACCCGGATCGGAGATGTAGGCCTTGTAGATGTTGGTGCGTTGCTTTTCCTGCTGTCGCAGAACCCGCATTTCGCTGGCATGCTCGTGCCCATCGGCCGATATGGCCGGTGCAGAGATCGCAGCAAGGAACAAGGCGGCAATGGCCGCTCCCACAGGCGGACGAACGAAGGTCATGAAACGTTCCCTTATAGGTTTACGGTGTCAATCGGCCAAATCGGCCGATCGGGAGTGCGTCCGAGGGTGATCAACCCGGCCAAACGCTGAATGATTCTGGTGTACATACACACTGCAGATGAAAGTGACATGACATGAAAAGGGTCATTGGAATGCTTTTGGCGATTGCCGGCTTTTGCGGTAATTCATGTGCGTGCGAAGGTGATGTAGATCGGTGGTCGAACGAATTCAAGCTGTTGCGTTCGGTGCATGGGCACTTCGACGGCGGTGCCTGGACTGCCTCGGTCGATCGATGGGGCGGGCACAAGCACCAGCTGATGCAATGCCTGGCAGCGCGAGCCGGTGCAACGTCTGTGCCCACCGATCGGTTGAAGGCGTGGATGGGCCTTCCTGACACAGTGCAGCGCTGCCCCTCGCCGAGCTGCGACGCCGTGACGCGCGAAATCGAAGGCACCAGTGACGCCCGCAGCGCCCCCGGCAACACCGCGCGCTCCCAGCTGTGGGTCTATCACTGGCGCGGCGTGCACGACCGATTGGTCTTCACCGTGGAGCGCGGCAAAGTCACCGGCGCGCGCTGGGCATACGTTCATGAATAGGCTGACTGTCGTCACGACAGCAACCCATCGGCTCGTGCCGCATCACCCCAGAAGTCTGGGTAGCGAACACATCGGCGCACGGCGATGTCAAAAAACAATGCAGTACGGCGCCAGCCTGAATTGAAAAAACCCCAGCCGGTCAGGCCTGGGGCTTTGCAAAACGAACCTTCATCGGATATGAGGCAGGCTCTTCACATCGAAGGGCGGGGCCGAGCCGTCAGAAAACTCATGCCGATCAGGCAACGGAAGCGCCCGATCGATTTCCGTCAGGGATAGCTCAGCACGATCTTTGGAATCGTCGAGGTGCCTTCGGCAGCAGCTCCGGTGTCGTTGATAACATGGCTGATGGTGCCCTGGCCGCCGATTGACACAGTGAACACGTTGTGCAGACGCACGCCCGAAGTGTTAGGTACCTCGAAGCCGCTTGCCGCGTTCACGTTGGGATTCACGTTGAAGTAGCAGTACGCGCCCAGACCCCACCCTTCATGCGTCTTGACGCCGTTGGCCACCTTGTAAGCGGCGTAGCCGTTGCGACCACCGCTGATCCAGTCAGACTGGTTCGGAACGTCATAAGGCAGTTCGTTCTGGAAGAAGATCGTCTTGCCGTTCTCACCGGTCCACAGCACCGAGTTCTTCTTGTAGTGCTCGGAGAACAGGCCCGTCGCCAGCACGTTGTTGCCGTTGACGATCACGCCGTAGTCCGCCGGGTTGACGTTCCAGCCCGTCGGGAAGCTGCCGTGATCGGCACGCCAGGCCCAGATGTGGTCGATGATCGTGTCGTGGCTGTTGACCACGATGCTGTTGGTCGCCTTGCCAGCCACGGTGCCACCGATGCGGAAGAACACGTCCTGGATCGAGATCGGGTTCGACGCATGGCTGCTGTTCGAGCCACTGGGGCCGACGGTCAACAGGTTCTGGCTGTTGGTCGTTCCCGCATCGAACAGCACGCCGGCGATCTTCACGCCATCGACATCGCTGATCGCCAGACCGTCGACGCCGTGGTCAGGCACGAGCGTCGGGAAGCCGATGCCCAGCACCACGGTGTTGGCGCGCGTCACCCGGATGGTTTCATTCAGGTGATAGGTGCCTGGCGTGAAGAACAGGTTCAAGCCGCTGGCCAAAGCTGCATTGATCGCAGTGGCCGTATCGGTCGGCTTGGCCACGAAGAACTGGCTCATCGGAATCGAGGTGCCTGGGGTCGAACCATTGGCCCAGCTGGCGCCCGATGCATTGGCGCGCAAGCTCGGCACGAAGACGCGATATTTGCTGGCGCCGTCGATATAGAGGTAAGGCTTCTCACGCGAAACCGGTGTCGTGGCCAGCGTGGTGTATGGCGCAGAAGCGCCCCAGACCGCGGGGAACGATGTCGCCGGCGCGCCCACCACACCCGAGAACACGATGTTCCACACGCCGTCATACCAGGCTCCGATGTTGCTGTCGCGGGTGTACCACTGCTGCTGCGAACCGGACGAGACCGAACCATCCACCTTGCTGTCGGCCAGATAGCCGCCGCTCGAATAGCCTTGGCCGAAGTCTTGGTTTGACGGGCCCATGTGCAGGTTGCCAACGATGTGCACACGGCGCATCGGCGCAGCCTGCGACACCGCCCAGCGGTTCGTCCCGCCCGCAGGCACGACCGCAAGATTTTCTGCCGAGCGCCAGAAGTTTTGCGTGGCATTGGTGGCGTCGCCGA
Organism: uncultured Rhizobacter sp.; assembly: GCA_964242145.1. Classification (GTDB taxonomy): domain Bacteria; phylum Pseudomonadota; class Gammaproteobacteria; order Burkholderiales; family Burkholderiaceae_C; genus Rhizobacter. Next base: position 5,193 of record CAXTCD010000053.1, on the reverse strand, counting down.
AGTTCCAGCCGCTATCGACATTGATGTTGCCGGCGAGTTCGACGTCATCCGGGTTCTGGCCCAGGCCGTTGATCGACGTGTAGAAGCCCAGGTTGGCGTAAACGTCCTTGTACTTGCCTGGCTTGAACAAAAAGGCAAAGCGCTGCGCGCCGAACTGTGCGGTCGGGTTCAGGAGTTGCGGCTTGAACGCATCATCGAACTTGGCCTGGATGGTCGCGGTCGGTGTGTTCGGATCGAACACCGTGACGTTCGGTCCGAAGTCCGGCGTGTCGCTGGTCGGAGGTGCCGTACCGCCGCCGTCAGAGACCTTGGTGATGCGGAACGAAGACAGCGCATCGTTGAAGGTCAACGGGACCAGGTTCGACGTGTTGCTGGTCAGCTTCAGCGAACGGCCACCATAGTTGGAGTTCTCGAAGATTTCGATCTGATAGCCGGCTTGGATCTTGAGCGACGAGACGCGGTCGTTCCACGAGCCGCCCACGAAGCTGCTGTCGGCGCCGGCGCAATACGAAGCACCAACGTAGTCCACGTGCTCATAGAAGCAGGCCACATCGGCCGGCGGCGTGACGACCGCACCCTTGAACGGCAGCGACACGTAAAGCTGGCCCAACTCATTGAGCTGACCATCGGCACCGAGCACGCTCGCGTAGTGGGTGTCGTTGTCCCAGCGGCCGGTGAACCAGGCGTAGCGGAACACGTCATCGCGCTCTTCTCCGACCTGGACCATCTCGGTCATCTGGACCTTCTGCTTCTCGACCGAGTCGATCTGCGCGCTGCCATCACCGTTATGCCAGTTCGACATTTCGGTGATCCAGAAAGGCTTGTTGTATTTCTTCAGGCGGTCGAGCTGGGCGGCAAGGCCGTAGTCGTACCAATGGAAGGCCAGGTAGTCGATCTGCGGATCTCTGCCACCATGGGCGTTGCGGTATTCGGCGTAGAAGGCATCGAGCCAAACCACCGGGTCCGAGAAATTGGGCATCGTGCCCCAGGTGATCGCCGGACCGACGATCTTCACGCCGGTGTGGGCAGAGATCGATTCGAAGGTCGTCCAACGCTGAGCGGCCTGTGCCGGGGTCAGGTTGGATTGGCCGGTCAGGTTGGGTTCGTTCAGCACGAGCAGGTATTTGACTTGCGTGTTTGCGCGCAACCAGTTCTCGATGGCACCGACATCGCCATCGCCATTCCACATCATCGGAATGAAGTCCATCGCGTAGCGCGAGCGAACATCCGATGGCAGCCCACCGGCGGGCTGCGGGCTCCAGTTGTACCACCAGCTAACGCCAGATGAGAGCGCAGCCACATCGGCTTCAGTCGCCAAGTCATAGGCAATGCCGCGCTTCTGGCTTTTTGCCGACGTGGCAGCCAGCGCTTTGGACGATGGCCCGGACGAAACGCCGCTGGCCGTTGATTTGGATGAGTCCGCCCCGTCGCCGCAAGCCACAAGGGCGGCTGACAGGAAGAATGCAAAGAGGAGTTTTTTCATATGCAGTCACTTTCAAGAGACGACTGTTGGAAGGCACCGAATACGAGTTCGACTGCCCGCGGATGGAGAAGGACCATTGTGAATGGAACCGATTCCAATCGAGTGCCAAAATGTAATGACCCCATCGCTTCATCACAGCCCATGCAAACCCTCATGCACGATTTCCATAGCGGGTCTTATGGCCTCCCGAGTCGCCTGAAAACTTGATTTGATGCGGCCTGCCGTTCGATTCAGAAATTTGTCGGCATGTTCACCAAACGTTATCGGTCAGCAAAAAATCGAGTTCAACCTCAATGAATACCCATCACATCGACACGATTGCGGTAACAAGGTCGTTGGTCTTACAACTTCGGGTCTAAGCCCTCAGCCCCGCCACACGTAACGCTTCTTCTGCGGCCGCCCCGACGGCATTCTCAACACGGCATCCAGCTGAATGCCATAAAGACTAACGACATAATTGAACGAATCAAGAATGAGTGAAATGTCGCTCGACGCCATGAGCCTAAGCTCCTCAGATGTGCCTGCGTGACGTTCAACGCTCCACGAACAATCCTTGGACAAGTTCTAACGGCTTCTGCTACGCCCTGCCTTTCGGCGTTCAGAGAAGAAGCCGTCAGGCTTACCTCAAGCTGGATGCGGCCGGAGCTTGGTCCGTACGCAGCACCGGATAACGCGCATAACGCGCATCCCACGACGCATGGCGTCGATGGAAGAATTCCAGGCGGGCCTCGGGGCTTTTCGCAAAAGCCTCGTCACTCTTCAAACGCGCCTGAAAACGTTCGGCCAGTTGAGGGTCGGCGGCCAGTTGCTCACGAGCCACCGCCTCCGCGACATATGGCTCCATGTATTCCTTCTTCTCGAAGGCATTGTTGAAAAGCCCCCAAGCCAACAAGGAATCATCCGACTGCGGCTCCAGCATCGTGACCACCAACCGAGACAGCGGCTGTGCAATCGGAACAAACAAGGCACCAGCGCGCAAGGCATGGGTTTCTTCGCGCCATTGGCCATCGACCTTCAAGGTCTGGTGGCTCTCGATCGACTTGGCGCTGAACTCCACTTTCTCGGCGAGAAAGGCTTGCACCGGGCTTGTCGGCACCGGCTTGGCAAGGCGCTGGAACACGATGCCATGCGAATCGAGCCGTCGCGCCACCATGTCGGCATGCTCAGGCGGCACGAGATAACCGGCCTTTGGTGCGTTGATGGTCAGCTTCGGTTGAACATCGTCGTACACCGGCAGGTGCCAGACTTCGGGCTGGGTTTCGTCATAACGTGTCATCAACGCACCGCTGACTTCCGATGGCGTTCGGGTATATCGATAGCCTCGAAAATCGATGGTCCTGACCTTGTCGCTTGGCTCGTATGCAATCGGCAGCGCTTGCCCGGCAATGGCTGTTGAGCGTGCATCCGCTTGGCGGGCCAGCTTCAGCCATTCGTCGCCATGACGGGCCACCTGCTGCAGCACCGAGACGATGGTGAGATGGGTGATGCGAACCCGCGTCGCATAGTCTTTCCAGGAGTGGGTTTCGACCAGCATGCCCAAGCGGTTGCGCAACTGGAAATAGCCGTGCGAAAAGCGAGGTGCCGAGACGTCGTCTCTGAAGCCCGAACTCGGATCGTCTTCAACAACAAAGCTCGGATAGAACGGCAAGGGCAAGGAGCCCTGAGCGGCCAGATCGCTGATCACACCATCGCGCCAACCGCGCCCTGCACTGCGCAAAGCCTTGTCACCCGCGTTGACCGGCTCGACCATGATCGCAATGTCATGCTCGAACTGCGCGCCATCGGTCACATGCAGATCGACGGTCGCCAGCGGGTCCCACTCACGTACCAGCTTCAGCATCGACTGCATCTCCAGCGTATCGGCCTTCACATAGTCGCGGTTCAGGTTGAAGTTTTCCGATGTGGTGCGCCAGCCCATCTCTTGCGGGCCGCGCTGGTTCGGCCGGTTCCAGCGGCCGAAGCGCTCATGGCCGTCGACATTGAACACCGGCACGAACACCCAGACCTGCTGGCGCAACACGCCCGGTGCGATCGAACCCGCCAGCAATTCGCGCAAGGCCAGAAAGCCGGCGTCCTTGCCATCGATCTCACCGGCATGAATGCCACCTTGCATCAGCACCACCGGCAAGCCTCGACGGTGTGCAGCCTCTGGTGTCAACGCGCCGCTTTGTGACACCACCAATGCGCGCATGGTGCGGCCTTCAGGTGTTCGGCCGAAAGGCACACAGCGCACTTCCTTCGGATGGCTGCGCTGCCATTCGGCGCAAAGCGACTCCACTTCGGCGTAGCGGCCCGTTTCTCGCCAACCTGACTGTTCGGCTTGCGTGACAAGAGGCTCTTTGCTGAACGCGGCGCTGGGCACTGCCGCCATCAGCAGAGCGGCCAAGGTGGGGATCAGGGCATGGGGCTTGAAAGAGTTCGATGGCATCGTTGGTGGTGAAGAAGGTGGCAACAGTCCATCTTAAGGTTGCATCCACAGACACACATCACCGAGGCCCGACCCGGCGAAAGCTCGCGCTCCGATGTGAACCGACGATGAACCCGGCGTCAGCTAGGCCGTGAGTCATCAAGCCGAGGCATGCGTTCATGCAGCCGGTCAGTGAAGCGCTTGCCGGTTCGCACACGATCGAGGCATGGCGTCTCCAGCGCGCATCGACGATCATCCATGCCGCCATATAGGGATCGGGCGCTGTGGTCCGCAAGGAGGCAGCGACACTTAGTACTCTGGCGATGCCCTTTCTCCTGGGCCGCCCGGGCCTCTCACGGAACACGCTGATGTCGATACCGCCGAATCGCCTGCCTGATGAAGTCGTTGCAGCCTTGCGGCGCGGTGATGCGATCGGGGCTGTGAATCTGCTGCGCCAATCCCACGGCCTGGGACTGAAAGAAGCCAGGGCCGCGATCGATTCACTTCGCGGGCATCACGCTTCAAACAATGCACAACGGCCTGCCGCGGGCGCCACGCCGGTCGCGGTGATCAGCGCGCTGAAGAGTGGCCAGAAGATCGAGGCCATTCGCCTCTATCGCCAGCATGCAGGCGTTGGGTTGAAAGAGGCCAAAGACGCCGTCGACGCATTCGAGCAAGGGCTTGCGCCGCGGGCCGGCGCTTTGTCGCCCGGAGATGTGCCGCGAACCCATCGCCATCGCATCGGAGTGTGGCTCGTCGTTGCGCTGCTCGTCGGCTGGTGGTTGATGAAAGGGTGGCCGCACAGCGTGTAGCCGCTCGAAGGCCGAACTGCTGCAGGGCGCAACTGAGCCAACGGCCAAGGCAGCGACCTCAACCCTCGAGGCCGTGAACGTCTACGAATCACTCGCCGCATCGAACAGACGGCAAAAAAAAGCGCCACCCGAAGGTGGCGCGTTGCATCGATTCGAAGACGGCCGATCGAGAAGACCGGCCGCCGGTTCAATTCAGCATCAGTTGCCCAGCGTGATACGCAGGATCTTCTCGTTGCTGTTGTTCGGGGTATTGTCTTTGTCATTGTCGAAGACGGAGCCATTGCCCGACGTGGTCAGCCACAAGCCACCCGTCAGGTCCGGCTCGACGGTGCGCAAGCGGCCGTAGGTGCCGTTATAGAGTTGCTGCACGTTGGTCAGGTTGTTGCCGCTGATGACTTCGCGGTACAGGCGCTGACCGCGCTCGCAGGCCACATAAAGCACATCACGAACGATCGCGATGCCGCTGCACGAACCGTCGCCGGTCGGGTAGG
>CAXTCD010000052.1:0-25858 GCA_964242145.1 uncultured Rhizobacter sp. | reverse complement strand
GACCCCGATAAGTTGGCAATGCGGGTGGGTGCTTCGTAGCTGCGGATTTCCTGCACGCGAAGGATGTCGATGCCGTATTCCTCGCCGCCCAGGCGGAAGCTGAGGAACTCTTTGGGCATGTCAGCCACAGTACCTGCGGCAGGGTTTGCTCGTGCTGCTGCCTGCAGTGCCGGTGCAGTTGCCGCCACGTGGCGCTCCTCAATGACCCAGGTCATTTCGAACTCCTTGAACGGTAGGGGCGGCTTCTGGCGCGGCGAGCCGTGCTCAAAACGACGCCCAGTCGTCGGTGGCTGTTTTAGCGCGGGCGCTGGCGGGTTGGCTCGGAGTCGAGGCCGGTTTCGCCTTGAACATTGGCCGGGTGATATTGGTGGCCCGACCGGGGCCGCGGCGTTCGGCAACAGGAGCGTTGGCCGGCGCTGAAGCTGAGTGGTCCGGTGCTGAATGTGCTGACGGCGCAAGGCTGCCCTGTCCGATCTTGAAGACGGACACGATCTCGGCCAACTGGGCAGCCTGGTGCCGCAGACTCTCAGCCGCTGCGGCACTTTCTTCCACCAGTGCGGCGTTCTGCTGCGTAACCTGGTCCAACTGCGTCACCGCGTCACCCACCTGGCTGATGCCCGATGTTTGTTCGGCCGTGGCGTTGGAGATTTCACTGATCAACTGGGTCACACGCTGCACCTGCGTGACGATCTCGTCCATCGACGCGCCGGCCTCGTTGACCTGGCGCGCGCCGACCTCCACCTTCTCGACGCTGGCGCCGATCAGTGCCTTGATCTCCTTGGCCGCATCAGCGGAGCGGCCGGCCAAGTTTCGCACCTCGCTGGCCACGACGGCAAAGCCGCGTCCCTGCTCGCCTGCGCGTGCAGCTTCCACCGCGGCGTTCAGCGCCAGGATGTTGGTCTGGAAGGCAATGCCGTCGATGACCCCGATGATGTCGGAGATCTTCTTCGACGAGGTGGCGATGTCCTGCATCGTGGCAACCACCGTGCCCACCGTTTGGCCACCCTTCAATGCCGCATCAGACGCCTTCGCGGCCAGCAGGTTGGCCTGCTGGGTGGTGTCCGCGTTGGTCTTGACGGTGCTGGACAACTCCTCCATCGAAGCCGCGGTCTGCTGCAGATTGCTAGCCTGCTCTTCGGTGCGCTGGCTGAGGTCGGCATTGCCGGTGGCAATCTGCGCCGAGCCGGTGGCGATGCTGTCGCTGCTGTTGCGCACCTGGCCGACGATGCGCGCGAGGTTGTCGTTCATGCGCCGCATGGCCGCCACGATGCTGGTGGTGTCGCCACTGCGGATCTGGAACTGTTGGCCCAGGTCGCCTTCGGCAATGGCGTTCGCGATGTGGACCACGTCGCCCGGTTCACCACCGAGCTGGCGGGTCAGGCCCCGGCTGATGGCCCAGGCAGTCAGGCCGCTGATGACGGCTGCGCCGAGCGAGATCAGCGCCAGCAGCAAGATGGCCGTGCTCGCATCGGCGCGGGTCTCCTTGCTAAGCTGGGAAGCCAGCTCGCGCTGCAACTCGGAGGTGGCATCCAGCGCTTTGAAGTACGACGACTGCAACGGCCTCACGTCCTTGAGCAGGACAGCGGTGGCCTCGGCATCCTTGTCGGCCAAGGCCAGTTCGATTGCCTTGGCGAGGCCGGCGTTGTAGGGTCCACGGCTGTCATCGATGGCCTTCAGTGCGGCCCTGACCTTTTCGCTGCGAGTGGTGCTAGCCAGGGTCTTGAGCAACTCGCCGTTCTTGGCAACAGCCTCATCGATGCGTTTCCTTTCCGCCAGCTGGTCAGCCGGTTCCTTCAGCAGCACCATGTTGCGCACCGCGCGCGCAATGACGTTGGCGTTGTCTTTCACATCGCTCAGTTGATCGATCTTGACCATGCGGTCATCGGTCAGCACCGTGAGGTTGGCGGACAGGTCGCGCAGGCTCACCCAGCTGTAGCCCGCTTGCACCAGGCTGAGAAGAACCAGGACGGCAAAGCCCAAGCCCAGTTTGGTGGCGACTTTCATGTTTTGGGGATCTCTTGGTTCGCGCTAGCGAGCAGCGCTTTGATCGATCAAGGGCTGCATAGTGAGAACAGTCCAGAACTCCGGGGGAGTCACGAACCAGTTATCGACAAGCAAACAGCGGTCTTGAATCCTCAACGCGGTCTTTCTGCCGGTAGCGCTCGGATTGACTTTCCCACAGTGGCGCTCATCTTGCGCCGCGACGCCCGCCACGCAAAGCCCCCGCCGAGGCGCCAGGAATCTCCGGTTCAGCCAAGTCTGCGGCCAGGCGGGGCAGGCAAAACGGCAATAGGGCTCGGGCACCAGTTTGTGTACGGCATAGCAGCCGTTCGCAAAGACCTGCTTCTGGTTTCGCGCAGGATCCGCTGGCTCACCTGGGGCATGAGATGCAGAAGGCACAGGCGAAGATGGGGAGGTTCTTGCGGGCGGGGTGACTTTTGTCAGTGTGTTTATGAGGTTAGTAAATGGCGTTTGTGAGTAAGCTTTTTAAAGGCGATTGCCTGCTGCAAGCGACTGGGTAGAGGCGCAGATGTGCTGCGGCCTGCTGGGTTATGGAGTAGGCGGTGGGAAGCTTCGGGCAAGCTTCGGCGGTGCCTCCCTCTTCCCAAAGCTCCAGCAGCTCCTAGTTCGCCGCCTGAATGCGTTCAAGCGCCTGCTTTACCTTTGCCACCAGGGCGTGGCTTGTAACCCGCAGCAAGGGGCCCGCCGCGCGCAGGCGGCGAGACGACGGGCACTCACTGCCGCGCCAGGGGGTGTCTCGCACCCGGGCCGTCGCTCAATACGCGCCCATGTAATCGCGCTTGCCGATGACGATGCCGTTGTGGCGCAGGATGGCGTAGGAGGTGGTGATGTGGAAGAAGAACTGTGGGGTGCCGTAGTTCGCCAGGTAGGCCTGACCACTCAGCTTTTTTTCTTTCGGCGTACCGGGCCGCAACACGATTTCCTTGCTTTCGCTGCCATCGAACTGTGATGCGTTCAGGCCGTCCAGAAAGGCGAGGGTCTGGGCCAACAGCGCGTCAAGATCGGCAAAGCTCTTTTCATTTCCCTCATAGGCCGGCACCTCCACGCCGGCGAGCCGTGCCGAGATGCCGCGTGCGAAATCGGCGGCAATCTGCACCTGCCGGACCAGCGGGAACATGTCCGGGAAGAGCCGCGCCTGCAAGAACGCTTCAGGCTCTATCGACTTGGCCGCCACATGGGCGTCGGCCTGCGCCAGCATGGCTTTCAAGGCCGTCAGCATTTGCTTGAAGACGGGAAGGGAGTGCAGGTACATCGGGGTGGTCATGGTGATTCTTTGGGTGGTTGGGAGCGAGAGGGCTTTCGCAGAACCGCACGGCGACAGAGGCTGAATCTATTCTTCAGCGAGTTGGCTGAAGCACAGCCGTTTCGCAGGCCGTCAGAGGTCGATCGGCCCATGGTGCGTTGCGGACGACGCCGTCAACCAGCATCAAGGGCTGGTCATGGCCCGCGGATTATCCGGCCGCCCGCGTGGCTGCCTGACTGGCCTGTGGCTGTGCTCAGCGCTTGTGTGCGCGATGAGGGCGTGGCCGTGGCTGCCCGGGTGCGGCGCCAGCGCGGGGTGCAAGGGTAGAGTCACCACAAGAAATGAGTTAGGTTTTGTCTTCGGCGTGGCGTACTTTGAGGCGGATGTCCGTGCCCGCCTACACCTCACCAGAATCACCAGCAGCACTCGGGTACGCTCGCCCCTTCCGGGCTCACTGGCCCTTCCAACGCTTTCTTCCATGACCACTCTCACTTGCGTGGCTACCGAGGTACTCACCACCCATCAGAAGCCTGTCGGCTATGCCTACCGCAGCGCCCCCGCGTCGCCCAACGACAGCGGCTGGCGCTTTCTCAGCGGCAGCGAAAGCCAGAAGTACATGAACCAGCCTACGCACTACATCACCTGCGGGCTGGCGGACTTCGCTCTCGCGCACCCCGACGTCGCGCCCCTGCTCGACCACCCGGCCGGCTCGGCCTTCGAGCGCGCCAACGCGAGCGAGGCTTTTGAGGCGGTGCCGCTGGAATGATGCGCCGCACGTCCGAAAAACTTCGTGCGAAAGCTTCGGCGTGCGGTTCGAGGTCAGTTCTTGCCTTTTGCCTATCAACACCATAAACCTGAAGCGCAGGCAAGAAACAAGACCTGGCCCCGAAGCCGCTGCGCGAACAAGCGCATCGGGATCGAGGGCCGTTTCGGTGTGTCATCGAGTGCCGCGACCCGCTGGAGCGGATCCTCAGCCCCGTGCGTTGACGCCGAGCCTCTCGCCATGAAGAGCAAGAACGTCCTGCGCTACATCCACCGACAAGAAGGCGCCAGCGGACTGGTCGCCTGGAAGGTGGAGGTGTGCCGCGGATCGATCCGGGCCCAGCGCAAGTTCAGCGCTGCCAGCCATGGAAGCGAGCGTGCCGCCTTGCGGGCCGCAAAGCTGTGGCGCGATGCCACTCTGGCGCAGCTGGAGGCGCTGCACAGCCAAACCCCCTCAAGTTTATCGAGTGTCACGCCCCGACGTTCACTTGCGATTGTGTTGGCGCAGCCTCACCGGTCGCTGCTGGCCTGCACGAATCATCGCAAGCTGCTGGCGTGATCTGCCTCGACTCCCTCTGGTTGGGAATGGATCATTCTTATTCGTTTCGCTGCTCGCAGGGCCACGAGTGGCAGCGCACGCGCATCTACCAGCGCGTCAACCCACGCTGCCCGACGTGTGCCACCGCCGCAGCCTGGGCAAAGGCTCAACCGAGTATGGCCCAGCCACTCACCGACGGGCTTCAGCGCCTGCAGGATCGCGCTCGTGCCAAGGGTGGGAGGTGCCTGTCAGAGCGGTACTTGGGTTCCACCGAATTTCATCGGTTTGAGTGCGCCAAAGGTCATGTGTGGGAAACCGCGGCGCGTGGTGTTCTTCGCGGCACCCGGTGCCGCGCCTGCGCGCACGACGCCCAGCGACTGACCCTTCAAGACGTCCAGCAAGCCGCTCACGCGCACGGCGGGCGTTGCCTGTCCGATGCCTACGTGAATGACGCCAGCCCCTTGCTCTGGGAATGCAGGCGCGGCCACACCTGGCGGGCTGGGTTGAACCGGGTTCGCACTGCAGGCACCTGGTGCCCCGAATGCGCCCACATGGCACAGATCACCAACTGCAAGTCCAAAGCACGCCGGCGCTATGTGGATGGCGGCAAACATCTGGTGGACGAGGCACCCCAGAGGGGTGAGGGCGTGTAAGGGGCTTGCAATCCGAACCGAACGCTCCTCCGCCCCGCAAAATCACGGCCTGCGTCGACATCCCAGGGAACAACAACATGAACGACCGCTTGAGTGACGCCAACACGGGGCGGGAGACCTATGCGATACCGCTCATGCCCAAGGGAACGCTGCAACTCAAGAAGCATCGCCCCATTTCACGCTGACAACACAAGAACGCATCAGGGATTTGCATGCTGATCAGCCCCCCTTTTCTACCGCCGCGCGGCAACCAAACAGAAGAACAGTGGCTCAACACCGCCATGTCAGGTGGTCAGCCAGGACACGGCGCATTCCCCGCCAGCTACTTGCTTGAGTGGCATGGTGGGCTGCATCTGACCGCACCCATGGGCGACAACGGCGCGGCGCTGCCGGTACGTGCCATTGCCGACGGCACCGTTGTGTTCATCCGTCAACGCACCGATGCGGACTCACCCGACGAGCCGCTCAACTATGGCGACGGCTACACGAGCGACGCTGTGGTGGTGATTCGCCACGATACCGACATCGGCGCCGACGCAGCGGGCCAAGTCACGCAGGTGCGCTTCTACTCGGTCTACATGCACCTCTACAGCATCCAGCCTACGGTGCGGCTGGGTCGCCCCATCTACCGCAAAGACGAGATCGGGCAAGCCGGGCACATCTACGGCGAGCCCAACGTGATGCACTTCGAGATTCGTTGCGACGACGCGAATCTGGCGCGTTTGGTCGGGCGTGCGACTGGCCCTCTCAGCGTCGCAGTCGACGGGCGAGCCGACGCGCTGTTTGGCGAGATGTATTTCCACTTGCCCGCTGGCACGCTGATCTACGGGGCCAGGCCCTTGCCTCAGTTCACGCAGGCGATGATGCAACCGGCTGCCGCACCTGCCAGCCGCGGACAGCCTGCCAATCCACCGCCTGCGCCCCAGGCCCTTCAATCGGTTCACACGACGGCTAACGAGTTGGTGGTGGGGCTGCACTACGCGGGCGGCGAAGGCGCCGCCGGGCAGCGGGGCGATGCGGTACTGACGACGTATCGGATGACGGGAGAGGTGGAGGGCACACCACTGCGTGAGGCCGAAGCCGAATACAAGCTCTACACAAGCGCGAAGAACATCAGCGAGTCTTATCCGGCGGCGGCACGCCCTGTCATCAGCGCGGTGTATGAACTGCTGCGCTTCGGCCGCGTCATCGGGCCTGATGTGCTGACACCGGCCGACGTGCCGCACTGGCGCGAAGTGAGCAACGCGGGGAGCGAGGCTGGGTGAATTTGAACGCGGCCAACGTTCACAAGTTCAGCGATGCTGACTTCCCACAGTGGAAAGGCTGGGCGCTGATTGATGACGACACCAATGGCGACAGCCGCTGTGACTCAGCCGCGCTGCGCCAAACGATCTATGACAACGGGGCCGCCTGTTTGCAGCCGAGCAAACAGCATGCGACGGCGCAGCTCAACAGCCCGGTTGTGCAGGCCAAGCTGGCGCGCACCGTCGCCAAGTTTCCGAGCGAGTGGGACGCGTCGACCATCGACCAGCGTTGGGCTTGGCTGAAAACGCAGAGCGATGAGAACCCCAATCCGCTGACGGCCGACGACTACGCCAAGCTAAAGGCTCACGCCGAGGCGCTGTGTCTTCCATTTCCCGACCTTTTTACCGCGCAGTGGTGTTTTCATCCGCGGGAGTTCATTGGGCACTTTAGGAAATGTGGGTGGTTGAGCGCAAACGAGATGGCTCAGTGTTTCCCACGCGACCTCAATCATCTTACGGGAGCTCGATTGTCTCTCATACCTTCGCATGGGCCGATGCTTATGCAAGAAGCACGACATGGTCATTGCACTTTAATAAAGCAAATCGCAAGTACGGCATCGACCAGCGGCAGCGTCTGGCCCACTACTTCGCGCAGGTAATACCGGAAACAGGTTACCTGCAGCTGATGAAGGAGTCGGACAGTCGGGATGGCTCTTACTTAAGAGGCAAGGCCTATTACCCGTATTTCGGGCGAGGATTAATCCAACTAACTTGGGCGGCGAATTACAAGAAGTACGGTGAGTTCAGAGGTTTTCGTAAAACCGAAATAAGCCCGGCCACGTATCATGAAGTTGGCTGGAACCCGGATACGCTGCTCGCTAGCAGCAACAGCAATTACAACGCCGCGAACTGCGCGAATAGCGGGGGCTACTACGTCGCCGGCTACGATGGAATGATTAAGAAGATGGACCAAGGTATCTCGGTAGATGATTCAATCGCAGTGTGCCGCTGCGTCAATGGCAACGTCGCTGTTGAGAATATCAACGGTCTGGATGGGCGACTGCAAAGTCTGCTCTGCATAAGGGATGTGCTGCTGGATACGGTGGCAGAGGCGACCAGCGAAATATTGCGTTTTACCTGGCGCCGTAGCAGCCAGCAAGAGCCCACTGGCGATTTTAATAAAAATGGCAAGCCCATTAAGAAATTCATCCCGCGCGCTTGGGAATTGGAAGTGCCCCAGACTAAACAACGTCCCCGATGAGGATCATTATGAAAAAGTCGCTGTTCTGGATCATTGCCACCCTTCTATCCGTCCACGCCCACGCCGGAATCAGTGTTGAGTCTGGTTGCTACGAGCGGACGCCAAACACGGGCGGAAAAAGCAATCCGTTTTTTTCTTACAGTCCTATTCCGATGATGACCTGCTAGCGAATGTCGGCGCTTTTTTGCGCTACAACAACTCTAAGAGTCGCATTCCTCTAGTGTTCTATGACGAGGTGCAGGGTGAGGGCGCCAAAGAAGGCGAATACCAAAAGTTCTGGCTGGAAATCGTCGGCAAGAATGTCACTGGGGAATACGTAGAGTACGGAAACTACTCCGGCAATCCTGGGGGAAAGTACATCAAATACACCAACTTTAAAACTAATCGGACGACCGTGTTTCGCATCACTACAATCGACAGCCCATGCGTTGTCGGTCGTTAAGCCAACTACACGCATGAGCCGATGCCTTACCCCCGGCTTGGCCGGGAAGTCCTCCTCGACTTCTTTGACGGCAACATCGAACGCCCTACCTCCTCGGCGCCCTCTACAACGGCCAGGGTGACGCCGGCCTCCGTCCCACCCCCGGCGCCAAGCCGGCAGCACCGACACCAGCGTCTTCAGCCAGAGCAGCGACCACCAGCCCAGCGGGCAGGGCAACCTGGTCGGTGCCGGCAACGCCCCCGCCTGGCATGGCGGCGCGCCGGGCACGGCCACCGCAGGGGCGCATGCCCAGAACAATGCGGCAGCCCTCTCAGGTGTGAAGTCCAAAGAACTCGGCGCCAACGGATTCAATCGGCTGTTGTTCGACGACACGCCCGGGCAGCTGCGGGTGCAGCTCGCCACGACCCAGCACGCGACCCAGCTCAACCTCGGGCACAACATCCACGCCGCCGACAACCACCGGGGCTCGTACCGCGGCACCGGCTTCGAGCTGAGAACCGATGCCTACGGCGCCATCCGCGCCACCCAGGGCCTGCTGATCACGAGCTACGGCACCAGCCTGTCCGACCCCCGGCGGGCGACAATGATCTTGGCTCCATCGGCTGATACGCGCACGATCCTCGTCACGTCGCTGGGATCGATCCAGTAGGCACACACGTTGGTTTTCGGTTCTCGACCGAACACCGCCTCACGGGGGATGCCGGGTTCGCGAAGTGCCTTGCCGATCCTCTGGATCAGCTCAATTGTTGGCGCCGATGTCGGCTTGACCCGCCAATGCCAACTGTGCCGAGATTCGACTGACCCAGGACTTTCTGCAACAGAAAGCGCAAACACTTCATCGGCAACCCGTCCCGCGGGGCACTTGAAATTCGGCGCCTGTGTCCATTTAGCGTCGGCGCCAACAGTTCTGAGCTGCCAGACGCCGCAGATGAACGACAAGCCGCTGTGGGTTCACTTGTTGGCCTACAACGTGATCCGACTGCTCATGGCGCAGGCCGCCTGCGATGCCAACGTGGACCCGCGCAGCCTGAGCTTCAAGCACACGGTGCAGTTGTGGACAGAGTGGACAACGCGAGGCCTTTGCACGGCGAATGATCGCCAGCGGCTGTTCGCATCGATCGCTCAATGCAAAGTCGGTCACCGCCCCGGACGTATCGAGCCACGAATGCGAAAGCGACGGCCCAAATCCTATCCTTGGTTGAAGATGTCGCGTGCTCAGGCTCGCCGACAAGTCATGAACTACGGTCACGCACCTCGGCCAAAGTAAGTGCCATTCGGGTTGAGGCCGGGATCAATCCGGAACATTCGAGGGCTGGATCCTGGCGATCAGCGTGAGGCTCATGAGCACTCCCTGGTGCTGTCGTGATCGGCAGCCTCGGAGTGACGGCAACCCGGAGGGTGTGGCGGGGAGGGCCCGCGTGCGTTGAAGCTTGTCTCGATCGTGGGCTTTCAGGCTCCGGTCGGGGCAGATTGGATGATAGGACGGGTGCGTGTTGGTGTCGAGTTAGCGAGTCTGCGATTGAGACTGTGGACGTGGTTGTCAGCATGCTGACCGCCTGTCGATGCTTGAACGAATGACGCGGTATGACTTGGGTTGTGAGGGCAGTCGCTGCGCACCGACGGGCAAGGTTTCAGCTTGCACACCGCCGGCGATACGCTACGCATCGGCATCAGGCTCTGGCGCATCTGTGCGGGAACAAGCGCCCGAAACGCAAGGCCCGCTGGGCGCGCGGTGGCCGCGTTCGCATCTGATCCTGTGACGGCTCAGCCCGGGACGGCTCGACCGAAGAAGTAGCGAATACCGGGTTCGTAGCGATCGGCCTCGTGCGAGTCAAAAAACTTTTCCGCCAGTGCTGCTGCCTGCATGGGTGCCACACTGGGGCCGGCAAAGACCGCACTGCAGTCGATGCCGGTCGACGGTTCGAAACGCTCTCGCAGCCGGCGCAGCGTGACGGCATCGCTCTGGTCGCCAGGCTGGCGCATTCGCTCGGCGATGTTGTCCACCGAATAAAGCGCGCCGCGGTAAACGATGAGCTTGTCGGAGCCCAGACGTTCCACCGCGGCGTCGTACTGGTTCATCACCAGATTCAGATAGTCTTCGAGCCCGTCTTCCGGCGGTTCGAGGCCCATCATGGAATTGGTGCTGTCATCGAGCAACAGCTCCTCCATCAGTATTGGAAGAATCGCAATCTCGTGGGTCTTTTTCAGGCGCAGGCTCAGGTACCAATCCAGCAAGACGGGCACCACGTCGAGCCTGCCCCACGCGGCAAAGCTTTTGCAGTACAGCAGCACGATTTCGCGCGTGGCCACATCGACCGTCTTCATCTGGCGAACTGGCAGCGCTTCAAGCTCGGCCCGCATGTCGCCAAAGCATTCGGCATGGCCCACATGGCCCAGCACACGGGTAGCCACGGTCTTTAAACGCCAGTCTGTGCTTGCGCGGCTCGCGGCCAGCAGCGGCTGGATCGCCGAGAAGTCGCCAGCCTGCAGCGTGTGGATCAAATGGTCGAGATTCAGCCAGGCCGGTGCGGACGCGCCTGCGCTTGCAAGGTCTTGCTCGGACAAAGGTCGCACGAAGTAGCCAAAGCGGCTGAACTCCAGGCCAGCTTGAATCAGGCTCGGGCGCTCGGCGAAAGGGGCAAGGGTCATGGAAGGCTCACCAGTGGTTCGGGGTGAAATTGGCGATGGTCCTGCGCTTGATGCCCGACTCGCGGAAGGCAGTGTTCCACTGTTCCCGCCATTGCGCATTGTTGCCTTGCCAGCGGCCGAATTGATCGTCGATCAGCTTGCAAGCTTTGCACAGCGTGTCGTGCGGCTGAAGATTCCCCGGGTTGTCGGGGCAGCCGCCCGCGCTCTTGGGCGTGAGGTGATTGCCTTTGCCGAAGCGCGGGCCTGCGCTGGGAGCTGCCTCGTTGCGGTTTGCGGCGACGAAGTTTGAAATTGCGTCGGGGTGGGCGGAGGTGAAATGAGCGTAGTAGCTATCGCTTTCGGCGTCCCACTTGGCGACGATTTTCTTCGTCCGTTCACCATCCGGCGCCCTGAACACATCGCACGGCGCCTGTGGGAACACCCGCCCCTCGCAAGTGCAATGCCGTTCCTTGATGGCCAGCAAGCGCTTGTAGACACCGAACCGTGCCGTGGCTTCTGCGGTCGGAGCGCCATTCTCGGTTTGATTGAAGCCGTAGAAGTCATCCATGCTTTGCGCCGTCTCGCCCTCTTTGAACGCAGCCACACAGTCGGTCTTGCCGCAACAGGGGCATTGCTTGTTGGCAATGCGTTCCTGCGCCACCAGAACCATGGCCTCCTGATTCGGGAACGGCGGTGTGCTGCCGGGGTAGCTCGCGTGGTTGCTGGTGGTGATGTCAAGGTGACGGCAGACGTTCTTGCCTTCGATGAGTACATCCATGGACCACGCCTGGAAATACGTCTTGCCTGTGATCTGGTGCGTGATCACCGACATGCCCCAGGCCTTGGTCGCGGCTTCGTCACCCAGGGCCGATGGCTGGTAGTACGACTGCTGGGCCAATGCCGCCGGCTTTCCGCCGAGCTTGACGGTGTCGGAACCCTCTTTCAAGTCGGTCGACATCGACGTGTTCGGGTAGGGCAGCGGGATCGGCCCGGCCGGTGGTGGTGGTGGCGACATGCACACATCCGGAAAGGCCGCGATCACCTTGCCTGATCCGGACTTGGCGGCGATTTCCATGCCGTTGGCGTAAACCTCATGCGACATGGATCACCCCGGGTGCGCTGACCACCGCCACCGCGCGAGCCCCGGCATAGGCACTGCTGTGTGCCAGCGCAAGACGGCCCGGGGCATACGAACGCGCAAAGGCTTGCTCGGCCCAGGCCAATTGAATGGCCCCGGCCGCGGCGCCGCAGTCGCCGACAGATGAAGCCGGGGGCCAAAGGTCTTGCGTTTCGCGGGTCGTGCGCATCACCCGGGACTGTGCCAGTGCGAGTTCTTCAAATGCATAAGACTCGCCTGCCACGTCGCTCAGCCGGAAGTCGGCCTGGTGCATCTCGACGCCGGCCTCGCTCGTCGCCATTCGAATGGCCGTTGCCATGCCGCCGCCCATCAGCGGTTCGTCGTTCAGCACGGTAGCTGCCTCCACCGCAAACCCCAACCCGTCCACTCGCAGACAGCTGTGGGTCAGCGGCTCGGCCGAGGCGAGAAGGACACAGGCCGCTTCCCCGGGTATGAGGCCGTCCGAGCGCGTGCTTGTCTTCAAACGCTGCGTCTCTTCAAGCCACAGCAGGGAGCGTGCGTCGATCAGGCTGTCGACGCACCCGATCAGAACCGCCCGTACGTCGCCTTCCACCAGATGGCGCCGAGCCAACGCCAGCGCTTCAAATGCAGACACCGGCCCGCTGGCGATGTGGCTGGAGCCTTGGCGCCGAAAAGCAAGGCCGAGAAGCTCCTCAACCTTGGCCACAAGGCCGTTGAGCTTGCTGCCCGGGCGCTCTTTCTCGCGAGTGCACAGAAGCAAAGGCAGATCACCGAAAGACAGGCCTTCGGGCAGGCTCTCCATCGCCGCCTGACAGACGTGAGAGAACAAGGTGGCGAGCCGCTTGCTCCCCGACAAGCTCGATGCGAATCCCGTCATGGCGGCCCCGACCACGGGCTCGCCGTTGCCATCAATGTAGTGCAAGTCCGCAAATGCGCTGATGCGTGCACGCATGGCTGCCGCCGCACTCTCCGGTGTGTGCCCGACGGGGCATGCAAGCCCAAGACAGCTGACGTACAAGCGTGAGGCCATGGGCGTCAATGTCTGGAACCCAGCGCATGCGCCGCTGCAGACAGGCTGCGGTAGTAAGGCTTGCCGCGCGGCGGTCTGTACGGGGGGCGGCCGATCTGAATTTCGCGCAGGGCCACGATCTTGCGCGTGAGCGGCACGCTGGCGCGTGCCAGCAGCACGATGCGGCCTTCCGCCGGCTTCAGGATCAGGGTGTCGGGAGCGAGCGTCTGCGTATCGGTACCGTGATCAAACATGAATCTCACTGGGACTAGCAGCTGAGGAAGCCGAACCGGAAACCGCCCCGATGCACTCATGTTCACGCATTCGAATGCCATGCCTTCGGACAGCCGTGCCAGTTGCTGATCGAGCGGTGCCGACTGGAAATAGCGCTCGTCGAAATTGTCCGGCAGGAACGGCAGCTTGTCGTCCATCCACCGCTGGTCATAAGTACCTGCAAAACTGCTTCGGGGCAGCCAGTTGCGGCCGACCGGTCCGAAGCCGACGGGTTCGGGTTTGTCGGACCAGGTGCCGACACGCTGACCTGCATTTTCGATGTTAGGCAGCGGTTTCCCAACGATGGCGCCTTCATCGGCATGAAGATGGAAACCCACCCCGACGAGGTTGCGCAGTTCACTGCCATTCTTGGCGGCGTTGTCGCTCGACAAATCGGAGCCTCCGAAAGCACGGTCCCAGGAAAGCGCCATGGACGTGAAAGCCTGCGGCATGGAAGGCTTCAAGCCCAAGATTCCTTTTGTCCAGACACGGTCTCCGCTGACAAGCGCGTGCTTGTCGATGCCTGGCCCCCACAAGGCCACCTCCAGCCTGGTCAGCGGCCGGAGGTCGGGCGTCATCGCGCAGGCCTCAACGAGCACATCGGCACGCGGCTTGATGGGCGCGAATTCGCTTTCGCTGCGGAGCGACGTGGTTCCCGGATCGCCGTGGTGCACGTCAACGTAGACAAAGGGAATCTGCGCAGGCGATGGCCGGCATTCGGCATTCGCAGCAACGTCGAAAGTCGCCTTCACCACCAGAACGCAGTGCTTGCGGGCATGCTTGTCGGTAGAGACAAATCGCTCTGCCAGAAATGGCGTCGTGTTAGAGGTAATTTGCATTCACGTTCGAGCCGGTCAAGCTGAACGTTAGAGGCGGCCTCGATCAAAGCACAGTGAAGAAAGTCATTCCGCCGTGAGTTGCCTTGAGCGGTTTGAGAGGCACGCTTGAACAACGCCGTGCGCGAGGGGTGGCCTTACTGTGCGATGGAAAGTGCAGGTGCGAGTTCGGGTCATGCAGCGACTGCTTCAGCGAGCGCTGCGTTTTGATGATGTGCGGCGGTGTGAGGCGCGTGGGCACCCAGCCCAGGTTGTTGGCTGACAGCGCGTTCAGCTTGTCGACGCTGAGCTGCGAAGGGTCGAGCACGACAGGGCCGAGGAAGTCGTCGCCGGTGATGCTTTCCGGCAGGTAGGTGTACAGCGCATTGGCCCAGGTGCCACCTGAGACCGAGGAGATCGCGAACACTTCCTTCCCAATCCCATCGAACCCAGGCCTCGCAACTGGCTCAGCGTGCAGATGAGCGCGCGGGCGCCGCCACCCGAGAGGTATACGCGAGCGATTAGTCGTTGGGTTGAGGCCGGGACAAATTCGGAACGTCCGAGGGCTGGATCCTGGCGATCAGCGTGAGGCTCATGGAGGGCTCCCTGACGGTGCCGTCGTGATCGGCAGCTTCGGGGTGATGGCAACTCGGAGGGTGTGGCGAAAAGGCCCGCGTGCGCCCGACTTGTTTCGATCGTGGGCTTCGAGGCTCAGGTCGGGGTGGCGGGGATGATGGGCGTGGGTGCGTGTCTTTGTCGAGTTAGCGAATCAGTGGTTGAGACTGTGACGTGGCTTGCCAGATCGGGGTCCTCCCGTAAATATGTTTGGACGACCAACACGGTATGACTTTGGTTAGGCGAGGTCGACAAGGTGGCGTGGCAAGCTCTGCCCATCAATGGTTAGTTCGCTGCAGGTTAGATTTCGATCGCTTTGTAGGTCGACTGCTTTCAGTCATTAGCCGACATTGCTGACCGCCGGCTTTGCGGTTTCGGGAATTGATTGGATAGACCACTGCGCAGCGGGCGGCTGAAATGACGTGTCGTCAGGCGTATCTCGCGACCGATCCCGTTGCCTGCCAAAGTGGCTGCACTGACACAATCGCAGCACGGCCGTCAAAGGGAGAGGCGAAATGTCTGCAGAACTATTCTTCGAATATGACTTCAACGCAACGCTCTTTCCGCTGAAGACCAATCAATTGATGGTCACGCGAGGCGGCGGCAGTTTGAAGCAGTACATCGAGAAGCGAATTCTCAGTACGGACCCCGCCCATGCGGGCGACAGCTTCCTGAACCAGCAGAAGGTCTACGCAGCAAAACCTCAGAACCACCTGCGTCGCACCGTCTGCCTGGATCCTGTCGCGACCTACTACTTATACGACCTAATGTTCCGCCAGCGAGCATCGTTCAGGAAGTCGGTCAGCGATAAGAGATGCTCGTTCGGATACCGCTTCAATGAAGGCAAGCCCATCGCAGTGCACACAGCGTTCGAGGAATTTCGATCGGCAGTCATCTGGTGCGACTTCAACTACAACAACATGATCAGGTTCGACATCGCGTCGTACTTCAACTCGCTGTATCACCATGATGTCGGCCATTGGTTCGCCGCGCTGCCCGGAGTAGACGGGCGTACGGCCACCGGCTTCAACCAATTCTGTCGCGAGATAGGTGGCGGCCGGTCGATCGACTTTCTGCCTCAGGGGATCTACCCGACCAAGATGATCGGCAGCGAATTCCTCAAGTTCGTGGACTTGTCCAAGGAACTCCAATCGGCGCAGTTGCTTCGCTTCATGGACGATTTCTACCTATTCGACAACGACGAGGATGTCCTCACTCGCGACTTCATCCGGATGCAGCAACTCTTGGGCGGCAAGTCTCTTAACGTGAACCCGTCGAAGACAGCAAGGGTTACTGGAGAGCAGTTCATCTCAGAGTCCGTCTCCGCGATCCGCGAGGAGCTGAAGACGCTGATCGATGATGCTGATGAGATTGCTGTATTCGGCTCAGGGGCTGAATTTTCGGAAGAGCAAACCCCACGAAATTTGGAAGAGGCTGAAATCCAACGGCTCCTAGACCTGCTCGTTGATCCGCGCGCGGAGGAGTCAGACGTTGAACTAATCCTGTCTGTTTTGCAGCATCACAGCGACGGCATCGCGTCTCGGCTACCGCTACTGCTTCAACGGTTTCCTAATATCGTTAAACAGATTCACACGTTGTGCCGGTCGCTAGACGACAAGGAGGCCTTAGCAAAGGAAATGCTTGGCGTAGTGCAGGATGGCTCCGAACTCATTGAGTACCAGCTCTTTTGGATGGCTGCGATCGCAGAGGATTATCTCGCGGGCGCGTCGGTTTTTGATGATCTCATCATGGGCATCTACCTGCGCGCGTCGAGCATGCCGATCGCTCAGGCAAAAGTTCTAGAAATTTCAATCCAGACCGGCGGACTGAAGGAAATCCGCGACAACCATCTGAAGGGCGGCAGTTCGTCCTGGCTATCCTGGGCAGCGGCAGTCGGCACGCGCAGCCTTTTGAAGCCCGAGCGCAACTATTCATTAACATATTTCTCCAAGGGCTCGCCAATGAACTACTTGGTTGCCGACTGCGTCATGCAACTTCCGTAGCAATCCACGTCTGCTACCGGAAACCAGCTGACAGCTTATGGCCTCCAATTCCGCGTGCCGATGTCAGTAGCGAGTCGAGAGCTGTCAGCGCGAATCGACTGCGACCGATGCTCCCGAGGTTAGAGCTGCTGCGGAATCGCTTGACTAAAGCAACGGGTGAGAAAGGGATGAAATTGGCGTCGCGATGAGCTAGAGGCGTCGATCCTCAGCCGCTGGAGCGCAACCAAGTGGCTTCTCGTGAGCGATCCAACCACCGCGCTGAAATGCGAACGTGACCATGATCAGAGCTCACCTCCCAAAATAAAAGCCGATCTGGGTCTGACCCCTGCGACGCCTGGGTACCTGAGCCATCGGCAACTCACCTGCGCGCGCTCCGTTAGAGTTGCCGATCTTCCAACGAGTGCCGGGTGCGATGACGGTGATTCCCGTCTGCTTTCGCGCCCCTCAAAGCTCAACTTACAAAGGCTTGTCTGCATGTTTATCGACATCGGCCCACTGCGCAACAACACCTCATTTCGCCACCTTTTCGCCAGCCAGTTCATCTCGGGCCTTGGCTCGATGGTCAGCTATGTGGCGGTGCCGTGGCAGCTCTATCAGCTGACACAGTCCAACGTGCAGGTCGGCTTGCTGGGGCTCGTGCAGTTGCTGCCCGTGGTCGTCTGCGGCCTGCTGGGCGGCGCGGTCGCCGACCGCGTCGATCGAAAGCGGTTGCTAATCGGCTCGGAAGCCCTGATGTCGCTGTGCTTGGCAGGCCTGCTGGCCAACGCATCGCTCGCCACGCCCAGCCTGTGGGCGATTTATGTGCTCGTGGCGGTACTGCAGGGCGCCAGCGGCTTTCATCGCCCGGCCCTCGAAGCCTTGACACAGAAAATCGCGCGGCCTGAGGAGTTTGCCGCCGTTGCCGCGCTCTCCTCGGTGCGAGGCACGGTGGGCATGGTGGCGGGTCCGGCCATTGCCGGCTTGCTGTTGGCTCGTTGGGGTGCGGTCGGTGCTTACCTGTTCGACTTCTTCACCTTCCTGGCGGCGCTGTTCTTCATCTCCCGCATTCCCCGCGTGGAGATGGAAGCGAGCGAGGCGCCCAGCGAGCGCCGCCCTTTGTTGGCCGATCTGGCAGAAGGACTGCGCTTCGCACGGGCCCGGCCCGAACTCATGGGTACCTACCTGGTAGACATTGTGGCGATGGCTTTCGCCTTTCCGGTGGCGCTGTTCCCGGCCATGGCCGCAGCCAACGGCCGCACCGAATCGGTCGGCTGGCTGCTGTCGGCGATGTCGGTGGGGGCGCTGGCCATCGGCCTGTTCAGTGGCTGGACCGGCAAGGTCACGCGCCATGGGCGTGCGGTCGTCATCGCGGCTGCGGTATGGGCACTCGGCATCGTGGCGCTGGGCTTCGCACCCAGCCTGGCCTTCGGTCTGATGTGCCTGGTGGTGGCCGGTGCGGCCGACATGATCAGTGGCGTGTTCCGCAGCACGATCTGGAACCAGACCATACCCAACTCGCTGCGTGGGCGCTTGGCCGGCATCGAGATGATCAGCTACCTGACGGGCCCGCTGATCGGTAATGCACGCGCAGGCTTCATGGCTGATGCGTGGGGGGTGTCGGCAGCGATATGGGTGGGCGGGGCGATCTGCCTCGCAAGCGTCATCCTGACGGGCTTTGTCTTACCTCGGTTCTGGGCCTATCGCGGCAGCCTGCTGCCAAGAAGCGCGGAAGCCGTGACGGCTTGATGTCCCCAACAAGCTTGCTGCAGCCGATGCGCATGGCTGTCTACAGTGCTTGCCGGTGTCGAGTGCTCGGCATGGGGCTGGTGGCCTATATCGGCCGATGGCTGCTTTCGTCGATGGCGGCTTGTGAATGAGGGACGGAGCGCCTTCTGAGTTAAGGCCTGGCAATGCGTTATTTCCATGTGGATGAAGGGTTATGTATTCGGACCTTGCATCGCAAGACAAGCGTTCGTGTCCAACGAGGTCACGGTGACTGTGGTCCGCAGGGTCACGCTGCGCAGACCCTGTGGTGTTTGAAATTCAAACGGCAACACTGCGCGCGTGAGCGATGACACGAAGCCAATCATCGCGAGCCCTTGGAGATCATCGGGGGTGGCCGGTGAGCCGTGCCGAGCCACGTAACGCGGGCTGGCAAAAGTTCCTTCATGCAAGACGCCCAGCTTTCTGCCTACGAGCCCGCTGGCCTGAGGGGCGTCAACGCGGATGACACAGTCAATGCCTTCGGAGATCAGGTCGACAAGCCGGTCTCCTTCGCCGATGTGAAGCTGAACCGCCGGGTACCGATTCAAAAATTCAGGCAGTGACGGTAGCAGGAAGTTGATCGCCCAGGCCGATGTCAGCCGTTATTCAGAGATGGCTACGGTGTTTGATAAGGCCATCGATGCTTTCGGCGGTGTCGATGTCTTGGTGAACAACGCCGGCATCATGGCCCTGGGGCCGATCGCAGAAACGGAAGATGCTGCGTGGATCGACAGATAGCGGTCAACCTCAAAGGCGTGTTTAATGGGTTGAAGCTGGCGGCTTTGAAGATTCGCGATCACGGGCGCATCGTCAGTTTTTCTTCGAGCGTGGTCGGTCTTTACCAGCCGACTTATGGCGTCTATGCGGCGACCAAGGCTGCCACGGAGGCGCTGACGCATGTGCTCTCTCGGGAATTGGGCGCGCGCGGCATCACGGTGAACGCGATCGCTCCAGGGCCGGTGGATACGGCGCTCTTCAATCAAGACAAGCAGCCGTCGGACATTAACCAGGTGATCCAGCTGACGCCACTCGGCCGCTTGGGGCGACCCGAAGACATTGCCCGCGCGATCTCATTCCTGGTTGGGCCTGATGGGGTCTGGATCACCGGGCAAGTCTTGCGCGCTATCGGCGGCATCATCTAAGGAGCAGTCAGGAAGCAGATCATTTTGATCACGGGCGCGTCGGTTGGATTCGGCCTCAGCATCTCGCCCGGCCGGCCATGCCGTGTATGCCTCGATGTGAGGCACGCGTGACAAGAACGCCGAGCGGGGGCGAGAGATTCAGAAGCAGGCGAAAGAGGAGGGCCTCGACCTTCGTGCCATTGAGTTCGACGTTCAGTCATCCGACTCGATCGAGACCGCCGTGAAGACCGTGGTCGCAGAGCACGGTCGGCTCGACGTGCTGGTCAACAACGCGGGCCACATGGTGTTCGGGCCGAGCGAGGCGTTCACGCCGGAGCAGCTCGCACAGCAATACGACGTCAATGTGCTGGGCGCCCAGCGTGTCAACCGGACCGTGCTTCCGCACATGCGCGCGCCAGGTTCGGGCTTGCTGGTCTGGATCTCCAGCACCAGCGTGGCCGGCGGCGTGCCGCCTCTGCTCGGCCCTTACTTTGCCGCGAAGGCCGGCATGGATGCCTTGGCCGTTTGCTATGCCAAGGAACTCGCGCCACTCGGCATCGAGACCGCCATCGTCGTGCCCGGCGCCTTCACCAAAGGCACCCATCATTTCGAGAACGCGGGAACGCCCGACGATGACGCCACGGTAGCCGCCTATGCGCAAAGCTATCCCGCGGGCTTTCAAGACCAGGTGAAGAAAGCCTTGGCCGAGACGGTGCCAGAGTCGGCCGATTCGCAGGCGGTGGGCCGGGCCGTCGTGGACCTCGTCGCACAGCCCGTTGGCGAGCGGCCCTTGCGCGTCTTCATTGACCCCGCCGATGACGGCGCGGCGGTGACTTTCGCGGTGATGGATCGCGTGCGCAGCGAGTTCCTGCACCGCATCGGCTACGCCGGTTTGCTTCATCCTTCAACGAGCGTGACGGGCTGACGCGAGGCGTGGATGTGCGTTTGCAATCTCCCCGCCAGCGGCCCTGCTAGGGCCGCTGGCGGGGCCGTCGACGCCTGAGATCGAGGGGCCGTGCTCCCGTAGCTTGAAAACGTCTTGGCTCAGTGGCCGGTGACCTGCACCTCGTTGACGATCGCGCTCCACGACTGCGGGCCGGTCTTGCCTGAGACGCGCACGCCCAGCACGCTGAGAAGCGGCGTGCCGTTGAATGCGTAAGCTACGCCGCCTGCGGCTGCGCTCTTGGGATAGGCGGGTGTCAGCGCCCAGCCCGATTCGAGCCAGCGAATGCCATCCGTCGTGTATTGCAAGCTCACGCCGGATTCGAAATAGCCGTTGCCATAGCTGTCGATCGCGCCATTGATGAAGGTGACCTTCGAGACGGCCTTGGCGCTTGACCAGGTGATTCCGGCGGCTTCCCACCGGCCGGTCTCGCCTTCGCCGGCTGCATTCAGCGTGACGCCGGTGTTCAGCTTGCCGTCGTTGAGGCCTGGGCTTGCCTGCCGGTTGCTGTTCAACAGCGCGCTGGCGTTTCGGGTCCAGGCCTGGCCGGTGCCTGCGGCTTCGATCTGTGAGTCGCCGCTGCCGCCGAGCGCGCTGAACGAGGCACGAATCGAATGGCCGGTCTGCACGTCACTGAAGGTGTAATTGCTGACCGCCGCGAGCGCTGCGCCATCCACCGTCACCGACGCAATGGCATAGCCGGCATTCGGTGTGATGCTGAACGACGGGCTGCGCCCCTGCAGCACTTGTACCGCGCCGTTCGGTTTGATGGAGCCGCCTGTGCCCGCTGTTGCATCAATGCTCAGCGGCGCAGCCAAGCCGGTCTCGAGCCCGGACTTCACCGCCGACCAGAAGCTTGCGTCTTCGTAACCCATGGCCCACACGCTGGTGCCGGCCAGGCCATAGGCATTGACCAGCGCCGTCTTGGCCTGGATGCTCTGCGCATCGTCGTACCACAGCACCGGCTGCTTCGTGGCGTTGCTCCACGCCGTGCCGTCTGGCTGCTTGCGCACCGTACCCCAGGTGGCGTAAGGCGTTGCCGATGCCGCGTCACGCTGATAGGCCACACCGGTGTGCGAGGCCAGCACGCTGGCGTAGCGCGACCAATGCACCGTCTGGCCAGTGCTGTAGTCGTAGCCATAGCTGGGCAGGCCGGCCAGCACCTTCGAGGCCGGCATGCGAGAAACGGTGTACGAAAGAATGGCCTTTTGCCAGTTCAAGCCCGATTCCGGGCCGGGCCACACTTCGCCATTGAAGCCGCTGCTCGCCCAGCCAGGGCCGACCTCGTCATAGGTCATCACTTGAAAGTAGTCGACGGCCGCGCCGATGGCCGCGTAGTCATAGCCTCCCAGGTAGTTGGGGGCGGTGTCACCCGTCTTCGGCGGGATGCTGATCACAAGCTTCAAGCCTTGCGCATGCAGCGCAGTGGCCAGCGAAGCGATGAACGCGCTGTAGTTGGCCTTGTCAGCCGGTTGCACGGCCTCCAGGTCGATGTCGATGCCGGCGAAGCCATTGGTCGTTGCGAGCTTGACCAGGTTGTTCACTGCGTTGGCGCGGCTGGACGCACTGGCGAGCACCGCCTTGGAGATCGCGGGGTCGAAGCCTTCGGCATCGTTGCTGTAGTCGGAGACCGTCGGAAAGATGGGCAGGCCCTTCCCCTTGGCGAAGCTGATGATGCTGCGCGTCGTGTTGGTCACGCCCTGCGTGCCGACGCTTCCGGAAGCGCTCAGGTCGTAGGCCGAGCCGAGCCCGACCGCGCTCAGCTGCCCATGGAAGGCCTGCAGGTTGGTATATGACTGGCCCAGCTGCCCATCGGTGTAGGCCAGTACGAAGGGCGCGGCATGGGCCTGTGAGGTGCTGATGAAGGCCGCCAGGCCAGCGCAAGCCCAAGCGGCGCTGAAGCCTGCGCGGCGCGGCAAAAGGAATCGGATGATGTGGTTCATGATGGTGCTCTGAGTTTCGAATCGAGGCGCCCATGGTGGCCGATACGCAGCCCAATCGGCGCGGGCCATGCCAAACGAAATGCAACTTCGTCAGCCTGTATGTCAACGAAGACGACGCTCCGGCGTTGAATTATTGCCATCGCTGGGAACTTCGCCCATAAGATCGGCGCCAACCTTGCCAGACCAGAGTTACAAGCGTTCGTTGTTCCGTCTCACCCATTCACTTTTGGAGAACGTCATGTTGAAGAACTCGTTGATTGCCTTGGCCATCGCTATGGCTGCCATGGGAAATGCACAGGCCCAGGCAGATACCGCTGTGAAAGAGGCGGGCAAAGCCACGGCTGAAACCACCAAGCAGGGCGTGGAAAACACCAAGGCGGCGGCCAGCAAGGAGCCCAAGAAAACGGTGCATAAGGCCAAAGCCAAGGTTCATAAAGCCAAGGCAAAGCATGCGGCCAAAGAGTCCAAGGCGGCAGCCAAGGAAGCCACCAACTGATCGATGTTGGGGCGAGGCACGGTGCTGCGCTCTGCAGTGCGTGCCACCTGCGGGCCGAAACGATTCACACAGTGACTTGATCGCGCCGCTCGGTTCACACGCCGAGCCTTCGCGGCGGCGCAGCCGGAAATCGTTGCCTGCAACCATGGACGATGCTTCTCGGTAGGAGTAAGCCGTAAGACGACACAGCGGGCTGGCTCGTTGATGTGAACATCGAGCGCGATATTGCGCATCAAGCACGATGGCGCCAGGCCCTGCGAAATGATTCTGCTATCGAAGAAAGCTTCTTTCTCCCTCTTTCTGCGCACAGGAGTCCAGATGAACCATGCCGGAATTGAATTACAGCCACTCGAATGGAGCGAGGCTGCTGAAGCCTCACAGATCAGAGCCGCATCGGCTTATCTCCGTTTGATCAAGCTCAGTGAGGAAGGTAAAAGTGGCCA
Organism: uncultured Rhizobacter sp.; assembly: GCA_964242145.1. GTDB lineage: Bacteria > Pseudomonadota > Gammaproteobacteria > Burkholderiales > Burkholderiaceae_C > Rhizobacter. The sequence goes on along the minus strand of CAXTCD010000052.1, from coordinate 2,562 downwards.
ATGCCGAATCGTGTCGCAGTTCATCGCCAGCACCTTCGACGGCTCGACGTATCCGTTCGATCTCTCTGACCTGCAGAGGGTGGACATTGCGATCAGCAAGGACATGTTGACCTGCCTCGACGCGCTGCGCTGGGGCAAAACCGAGCTTTACCAGCTCGTGCCTGACGGCAACGAACGCGTGCAGGCCATCTGCGATGCGTTTGACCTGAATTGGCCTTTGCTTGAATGAGCGAATCGGGTGCTCGGCATGCGGACTGAAGCCAGAAGGCAAAGACGCCATCGGGTATTCCAGCAAGCTGGGTGTTGATTGACAGGCTCAAACCTCAGGCGGAAAGCAAGTGGGCTGGCGGCAGCGTCATTCGCCAACGGCCTGCTCAAACAGACGAGCGCTGGTGGCGATTTCGCAATCTGCATGAACCTGATAATCCACTGGATTATCAGGTTAGGTAAATTGACTCTGACATTCGGTAGGCTTACGCATCAACGAAGTAGTCCGTTGCCGAGATGGGGCATGGAGACTGATTTATCAGCACGTCGATCTTTGGCTCGGTGGCACCAAGAGGGCGACGATTTTACCGGCGTGCAGTCGTCGATCAAAAAGTCATGTCATCCTCGAGAAGCGGCAGGCGATTGATCGCCCGCAACTGCATCGGTGGTGCGGCCAATCTGTTATTCAAAGCGCAGATTGCAAGAACCTGCACGGCGGATCACGCACCGCCGCCGTTCGCGATCGGCTTGGAAGCGCTCGGCCTCATTGCATGCGCCTAAAGTGGCGCTCGATGCATGTTCAGCGCGGCTTCACCTTCATGTCGAAAGCTTGGCGTGCCGACTCGACGGCTTTCAGGTTGTCTGAGGCCCAAACCCATACGCCGCAGAATGCGCCGCCCAGCGTGAGGCCCAGCGGAGTCAGCTCATATTCGACGCGGGGCGGCACTTCGGCATAGACGGTGCGCGTGACGAGGCCGTCACGCTCCATCTGACGCACGGTCTGCGTCAGCATCTTCTGGCTGACGCCGGTCACTTTGTCGGCCAGGCGGCTGAAGCGCAAAGGCGCATGTTCTGTCAGCACTTCCAGAACCAGCATCGTCCATTTGTCGGCTACGCGGTCGATCAGGTCATGCACCAGCTTGGCCAGTCGAGGGTCAATGGGGCTGGCGGCGCGTTTTACCGCGTAGGTGCGGGCGCGTGCGATCTCTGCTTTGGTGAAGCGGGATGAAATTGAGGGCGCGGAAGTCATTCAAACTCTCCATCGGGTGAATACAGTACTTTGTCGTGCCTGCTCTCCAATGGAGAGTATTGCTTGTGTGGTGATGCCGTCAAACCAGGCTCCGCAGGCAAGTGCAAAGCGGCTGCTTGCGACGGTCGGCGCGAGTCGGTTCCGATGTCGGCGGTAAGGTACGCGCTGCGAAGTCGAGATTTGCTCCGTCCAATCGGCATAAGTTGTCGCATGAGTCTTGTCCGGGCATCGGGCCGACTCACGACCGCCGGCGATCGGGCACCTGGGATTCGGTTAATTACGGTCACCCGCGGTGCAATGCTCATCACGGATCAAGGAAGACGGCCTTGACCTTGCGACATCACGCGGGCCCAGCGCTTTTATGTGCGCGGGGCGTAAAAAAGCGAACGAGCGGTCGGCCGGTTTTTGCCCTGGCCGCCGCTCGTTCGCGACGGGTGTTATCGAGGTGATTCGCCTCCGCGCCGTGGCACGAAGGCGTCGGCATCAGATTGGATCTTACTTCACCAGCGGGCCGACGAAGTTCGCAAAAGGCCAGCCTTGGGTTTCGTCGGTGCCGACTTCCCAGTCGAACACGCCACGGATGTCCGGATGCTGCGACTTGATCTGATTCCAGGTAGCGATCGCTTGGTCACGATTCATGTAGTTCGGCAGCGAGGTATTGATGCCAAAGCCCACGGCCACGTGCGATGCGCCGAGCAGGTTGACCCATTCGGTAACGCTCGGCACGATGTATGACTGAGTGGCCAGATTCGGGCCGTCATAGTACTGAGGCGCGGCGTAGTCCATTGCGCCAGCGTCGACCATCGCCTTGCAGAAAGCCTTGTCGACCGCATTCCATGGTGCGGGCGGTGCCGAAACGATGAAGCCGGGGTACTTGGCCTTCAGCTCCTTGCTGATCCAGATCATTTCGTTGGTGTCTGGCGCTTGGTTGCCTTCAAAGGTGTTCCAGTCAATGCCGTCGATGCCACCGAGTTGGTTGTAGATCGAAACAATGCTGTTGACGAAGTTTTGCGACTTGCCGCGGTTCGGGAAGCTCATGCCTTGGCCGGCGCCGCCGACCGACAGGACGATCTTGCGACCTTGCGACTTACGTGCATAGGCAATGTCGGCGTTCAGGTTCGTGGCTGCACCACGGCCGTCGCCTGGAGGCGAGAAGGTCACAGCGCCGGTCGTACCGGGTGAGCCTCCCACAGGGACTGCTGCGAACAGGTAGACCAGGTTGTAGCTGGCGGGCAATTCACGAATGCGGATGGCCGAAGGCTTCCAGTTCGGATAGTAGCCGGCGACGATCTTGCCGCTACTGCTGCTGCCACCACCGCCACCGC
>CAXTCD010000051.1:0-25892 GCA_964242145.1 uncultured Rhizobacter sp. | reverse complement strand
CGTACGGATCTGTGCGGGGGGCGGAGAGCAATCTCCGTCCCTACCGCGACCGGTGAAGTGGCCCGATCAATGCACAAGGCCCCGGTCGCTTGAGCAGCCGGGGCCTTGTGATTGATGACGCGTTGGTGGCTCGGTGCTATCGCCAAGCCCTGCGTCCTGTGCTTTCTTATTCCGCTTGAACTGCTTCGACCTGGATGCGCAAAGTAACGTCCATTTTGAATCCGTAGGCCTTGCCCGCATCAATGCCGAACTCATCGCGCTTGATCGTGGTCAGCACATCGGCGCCGCACAATTCGCGCTTGACCATCGGGTGCGGGATGCATTTGAACGAATTGATGTTCAATACCACAGGCTTGGTCACGCCATGCAAAGTCAGGTCGCCGACCACGCGTGAGGGTATGCCATTGGTAAAGCCATCGAGCTTCCCTTTGTAGGTGGCAGTCGGGAATTTGCTTGCATCGAACAGCTCATTGCTCTTGGCTTTGCTGTTCATGATGTCCAGGCCGAAATCAATGCTATTCACGTCGATCGTGACGTCCAGCGTGCCACTGCCAGAGGCCTTGTCGAAAACGACTTTCCCCTCGGTCTTGTTGAACTTGCCGCGCCAGACCGATACCCCCATGTGGTCGGCTTCGAAGCTCGGAAAGGTGTGCGTCGGGTCGAGGTTGTAGGTGACCGGTACGGCAAAGGCCGTGTTGCCCATCGCGACGGCGGCGAGAGCAAGAAGACAGGAAAAGCGTTTCATCGAGGTTCTCCGTGGATGGGAATGGGTTGGGTACTAAGAGCGGCCAACAAAACGCTGTCGTCGCGAAAGGGTGGAGGTGCGTCTGGTATGCGTGGATCAAAAGAGAGAAGACAGCGCGGGGCTGGGGAGGTGGATCAGGCCGCTGCTGCCTCGCAATGGAGCGATCGAGCCGGTGAGGTCGCCCAAGGCTGGACGATGAGTGTGCACTCAACGGCATCTTGGGACGGATCGGCAAGGTATCCCGCTGATGTTCTGTGTCATTGGAGCCAACAGCAGACTTCGACACATCGGGCGGGCAACCGGTCAGGAATTACTTGCCCGGCCTATATTGGCGGACAGAGTGGCTCGCCAGTTCGTCCGCGTAGAAATAGACGGGCCGAAGTTTGCCGTTAGCATAAAGCTCAATTTGGTCAGAGAAATGCGGTGACTTCGGATCACTGCTCTCCCCGCCGACGCTGACGGCCCAGGCTTTCAGCCGAGGGCCGAACTCGGCGACGGCCACGAAGCTGTTTCCAGAAGTCCCGTATCGGAGTTTCGTACCCGGATAGGTGCGCGCTTCAACGGTGGCTAAGGCGCCCCAGCGTCCTGGCGAGTGAGGTATTGCGACGCTGGGCTTGTCATCATCGAAGTTCTGAACAACCGATCCATCATTGCGCTGGTACCGATTGATCTTCCCCCAAGGCACCTGCCAATCGCCAAAGTCCGCACTGAGTTTTTGCAGTGAACTGTCGAAGGTCTGCACGAGGTCCGCATCGCCCATGCCGGCAGTGATCAGTTCCCAAGGCGTCAGTCCGATCGCGTTGCCTTGCGCTACTGCATTAGGCCAAAGCACATCGGCCCACACCACAGCGATGGTTGTAGGCACCGAATCGAGGGCGCTGCGATAGTCCCATTGTTCAAGCAGCTTGATTGCCGGCGCCAGACGCACGCGGCGCGAATCGTCGGCGGGCAGCCTTGAATACGCAGTCAGCAGCTTCGGCACCAACTCCTGCATGCCCGGCAGATGGCTATCATGTGCAGCTTCGATCAAGGTTTGCGCTGTGAACTTTTCCTGTGCGTTGAGCACTTGAACTGCGTGCAATCCGCGTGCGTTCGGGCCAGCCTGGTCCATGTAAGGCGGAAAGTCCACGGCCTTGGGGCTCCAAGCGCCGGCCGCCGACCAGGGCCAGTCATTGGTGTTGTAGATCCACCCCGTTGGCGGCGACACGACCTGCGGCAAGGAATCGAGGCTGTGCAGGCCTTTCCAGTCCGCGGACGGATCACTCCCATCGACGGGTTTGCGATAGTCAAGCAGAGGATTGCGCTTTGGCACGAACTGGGGATGCAGATAGGCGGTCACGCCATCCGCATCTGCATAAAGCGTGTTGTTTGAGGAGTTGGCCTGCAGGGCAGCGACCTTGAGGAAACTCTTGAAATCCACGGCCTTGGTTCGAAGAAAGGACTGTTGCAGTGCCTCGATCGGCCGATTCATCATGGAGAACGCAATCCAGCGCCCGCCTTCTTCGCGGACGACCGGGCCATGGTGGCTCGCGTAAGTCGTGAATTCGCGCGTGGCCATCGAGCCGTCCGGACGGCGATGCTTGAGCTTGATCGGCTTGATTGTCAGGAGTCGCAGTTCCTCGCCGTAACGGTAGCGAAGCACACCGTCATCCCCACGGACGATCTTCAATGCAAATTCATCGACGCGATCGGATCCCGTCGTCGTGTGCATCCAGCCTGCACGGCTATTGAATCCTTGGTACACGAAGAATTGGCCCCAGGTCACCGCACCATAGGTATTCAGGCCTTCATCACTACTCATCTGCAATTCGGATCGGAAAAAGAAGCTCGTGTGAGGGTTGATGAGCAGCAGTGCCTTACCTTCCTTGGTACGCGAGGGCGAAATCGCCGCCCCGTTGGACCCAGCAGCAGGAAGCAACTCTGGAAGACGCTCCACGGAACTCATTGCGATGGGCCGCTGTTCGTAAAAGGCCTGCAATTGCGTCAGGGGAATTTTCTCGACATCTCCACCGATGCTCCCCTCCGTGAAGCTCAGCGCCATCCATGGTTCAAAATGGGTGATAAGGCGGGGCTTTGCCTTCGGGTGTGTGGCCAGGTAATAGTTCAACCCCGACGCCCAGGCCGTCATCAGGCTTTTCAGCCATTCGGGGCTGGCTTGATACGCTGTCTTTAAAGTCTCATGGTCGTAGAACAGACGCTGGCGCAGATCCTGGTAGATGCTGCGTTCGCCATCCACTTCGGCGAGTCTTCCGAGGTTGGTGAGATAGTTTTCCTCGATCCGATTGAAGTCGTCCTCGGCCTGGGCATAGATCATCCCGAACACCGCGTCCGCGTCGGTCTTGCCGTGAACATGCGCAATACCCAAATCGTCCCTGACGATGTGGATCCGCGCCGCCTGCGCGGCCCATTGCGATTGGTCGGATGCGGTAGCGACCGTAGAAGCCACTCCCAAAAATCCCGCGATGAATAACGCAAGATTTGCTTTGCTTTTTGAAGGCATAAGAATTCCTTATCTTTACATTTGTTATTCAATACAGAACGCCGCGCGGACGAGTCGGTCAGTCTCAAATCGAACACCGTTCACGTGCTCGTTGTTCACCTCAATTCGAATTGAAACGAAGTGTGGGATAGTCATCTCGCTCGAGGTGAGTTGCGATTATCCCCAGATTGGCGTTTGATCGATGGCCGACCTTGTGCCCTGTCAAGCGCTTTCCCAAGTAAACATCACACGCCTGGGCTCCAGAGCTGGATTGGGCCTTAAGTCTTACTGCCATAAAAAAGCCTGCGTTTACGCGCAGGCAGCACGGACGTCGGGGTAGTGGACTTACCCTGAAAAAGTTCACTTCCTGCCAGGCTACGCGCCGGATTTCAATCTTGATGAGGCGGTCTTGAGGCCGGATGAACGGGGTCCCGCACAGTCAATGAAGACAGGGCAGAAGTCTCAAAAACGAATTCGATCGGGCGCTGCAAAAGATGCCGGCGAACCTCGCCCCGTTCGCGGCACCTTGAAGGATCCATTTGTCTCCTATATTTCTGAGTTGGAGCAATGTGCAATGCATTGGCCAGCGACGCATCAACGGTATGAACTGATCCATTGTTACCTCCCGGAAATGTGCATTCGCTGATGCCATACCTTCATTCTCTGCATCAAACGCTAGCTAGCTCTGATCCCATGTCTTTGCATGTGGATGTTCAGTTATGTTGTCTCAAAGGCTCGTTGCAAATTCATCGACTGTGTTCACGAGGTAATGATGCAAAGTTTTTTCATTCACTTTGATGCAATCCGACAAACCCTCGCCGATTTTCACCGCAAATATTGCGTTGTTATTGAATGGCCAAACAGGCGAAAGAGGCCTTTACATTGATGTTCTTAGCGGCAGACGCTCGTCGAAATGCATAAGAAGCTGAGGTGCTCATTCAATGCTTCGAGGTATGGATGTCAAAGACAACTTCTAACCATTTCCTACACAAACCCCGATGGTCAATCGTTCGCGGCACCTCAGAATGTGAAAGGTCGAGCCGGCCGGCCTTCCGGGATGCGTAGCAACTGCGCCGGTCAATTGCCCTCAGGGTCATTACGTCAATCCGAGACACACTCATGAAAATTTCTCACTCCCTTAAATTCACGTGGCGGCCGGCTGCATACACCGTGGCGGCCATGTTTGCCACAGTCAGCCTGCCCAGCACTGCGGCGGCGGCTTCTCCGCTCGTCAGCAAGGCCAGCGGTCTCTGTCTGGACCTCGTCGGTTCCGATGCAACCGCTGGCGCCGCGATTGACATCTGGGGCTGCAACGGTGGCAGCAACCAGCAATGGGAATTCACTGCGGCAGGTGAGGTGCGCACACTGAACGGCACGCGCTGCCTTGACGCATTTGGCGGCGGCACGGCTGCTGGCACCAAAGTAATCTCGTGGACCTGTAGCGGTGGCGCGAACCAGAAATGGACGCTGCAGGGCAATGGCCAACTCGTTGGCCAAGCCTCTGGTCTGTGCGTGGACGTTGTCGGTAACGGCACGGCCAACGGCACTGCGGTGGGCCTGTGGACCTGCCATGGCGGCAACAACCAAATCTGGACCAAGGGCGGCGCCACCAATCCAGGCACGCCAGTCGGAACCTCAGACAATCCTGACTTCGGCCCGAACGTGACGATCTTCGATCAGTCGGTTCCATCGGCCACCATCCAGGCACAGCTGGACGCAGCCTTCAAGCCGCAAGTCTTGAACCCGAACGCACAGTTCGGCAGCTTCCGCCGTGCCTTCCTGTTCAAGCCAGGCCGCTACAGCGGCATCTGGGCCAACCTGGGCTTTTACACCTCCATCGTTGGTTTGGGCCAAAGCCCGGATGATGTGAACATCCAAGGCAACATCAACGTTGACAGCGGATGGAACTACGGTGATGCGGGCAACGCGACCCAGAACTTCTGGCGCTCGGCAGAAAACGTGGCACTGGCACCCACCGGTGGCACCAACCGTTGGGCGGTCTCGCAAGCTGCCCCGATGCGTCGTGTCCATGTGATCGGCAATCTGCACCTCGGCCCATCCAACCAAGATTTTGGCCAAGGCTATTCCAGCGGTGGCTATCTGGCTGACAGCAAGGTCGACGGTTCCATCTCGTCGGGCTCGCAGCAGCAGTGGTATACCCGTGACAGCAACATCGGCGTCTGGTACGACGGCGTCTGGAATATCGTGTTCTCCGGTGTGCAGGGCGCCCCAGCACAGTCTTTCCCAGCCAAATGGAACACGGCATCTCCGTACACCACGCTGAACACCACCCCGGTGTCGCGTGAGAAGCCTTTCCTGTACATCGATGGGTCTGGCAAGTACCGGGTCTTCGTTCCTGCATTGCGTACCAACTCATCTGGCGCCAGCTGGGTGAATGGTTCGACCGCGGGTTCGTCGATCCCAATGAGCCAGTTCTTCGTCGCGAAGCCAAGCGATAGCGCGGCCACACTGAACAACGCACTGGCACAAGGCCTGAACCTGTTCCTGACGCCAGGTACCTATCACCTGAATCAAACCCTCAAGGTGACCCGTGCCAACACCGTGGTGCTGGGCATTGGTTTCCCAACGCTCGTGCCTGACAACGGCGTGGATGGCATGGCCATCGATGACGTCGACGGTGTGAAGATCGCTGGCGTACTGTTCGATGCTGGTACGGTCAACAGTCAAACGCTGCTGACGGTGGGCCAGTCAGGTTCGGCTGCCAACCATTCGGGCAACCCGACGACCATCCAGGACGTGTTCTTCCGCATCGGCGGTGCTGTTGCTGGCAAGGCCACGAACAGCCTGATCGTCAACAGCAACAACACGATCATCGACCACATCTGGGCATGGCGTGCTGACCATGGCATCTCTGCCACGGGTTGGAACGTCAATACGGCCGACTATGGCGTGGTCGTCAACGGCAGAGACGTGCTGGCCACAGGCCTGTTTGTTGAGCACTATCAGAAGTTCCAAGTGCTGTGGAACGGCGAAAACGGCAAGACGGTCTTCTTCCAAAACGAAATGCCTTACGACGTGCCTAATCAAGGTGCATGGAAGAGCAATGGTTCGACCAACGGTTATGCCGCTTACAAGGTGGCTGATAACGTGAAGACGCACGAAGGTTGGGGTCTGGGTTCTTATTGCTTCTTCAATACAAACCCAAGCACCAACGCGACCCGCGGCTTTGAAGTCCCGAACACTTCCGGTGTCCGCCTCCACAGCGTGTTCACTGTGTCACTGGGCGGCGTGGGAACCATCTCGCACGTCGTCAATAACACGGGCGATGCCGCTCAAGGCACTTCAACGATCCCGGTGAATCTGGTCAACTTTCCTTGATGAAAAAATGAGGTCGTGATGACCCTATGAACTGCTACCAAACTATGTGGTGGCAGTGACCCGCCCAGAGGCCGCATCCGTAATCGATGCGGCCTTTTTTCATGTTGCCATTGCTGTTGAGGCGATTGCGCTGATCCGGCGATTGGGCGGTGACAGCCAAGTTTGAATCGCGGGTGCTGCGATCCCACGCTGTAGCTTTGGCTTGGGCCGAGGAAGAAACTACCGAGATGGATGAGCGCAGGCCGGAATCCGTCAAAAGTAGGGCCTGCCGGGAGCCTGGCTCACCGGCAATGTTGACGTGCCGTCAATACCTGGCGTCCGTTACCCGTCGCGCATCGGCCTTATCAGGCGCGTGGAGTCCGCTGCGCTGACTTTGGGCGGAAAGCCTTGCAAAGGCTGTCGTTGGTTTCGAGATACGGACCACCGAGCAGGTCGATGCAGTAAGGCACTGCAGCAAAGATGCCATGTACGGCGGGCTTCGCGGTGGGCAGACCTTCCAACGTTTCGGCGATCGATTTGGGCTGACCGGGCAAGTTGATGATCAAAGCTTGCTTGCGAATCACCGCGACCTGTCGCGACAAGATCGCTGTCGGCACAAAGTTCAAGCTGATCTGGCGCATTTGCTCGCCAAAGCCCGGCATTTCCTTGTCGGCGATCGCCAGTGTGGCTTCTGGCGTCACATCTCGCAGCGCTGGGCCCGTGCCGCCGGTCGTCAGTACCAAATTGCAATGGGCCTCGTCGACCAACTCACGGAGCGTGGCACTGATGATCAGTTGCTCATCGGGGATGAGCCGCGTTTCCCAATCGATTGGATTGATCAGCGCGCGCGCCAGCCAAGCTTGTAGTGCAGGAATGCCCTTGTCTTCATAGGTGCCGGCCGAGGCGCGGTCGCTGACCGACACGAGGCCGATGCGAACCGCTTCTGCAGGCGGGCGAGCCGCCTCAGTCATCGACGTCGTCAGACGCTTCGCCATCAATGGGCGGCACCGGCATGTTGGCCAGTTCGTGTGTCTTGATGAACTGAAACAGCTCTCGGTAAGCCCGGCCATTGCGTTGCTCGGGCATGGCCGCCGCATCCTTTCGTGCGGCGCGGATCAGGCTGCGCAGTTGCTGCACATCGGTGTCAGTGTGCTCGGCGGTCCAGCGAGTCAGCGAATCGTCGCTTGCGATCAGCTCGGCACGCCAGCGCTCGGCTTGATGCAGTGCCAGTGAATCCTTGGCCCGACCGAGTTGCATGGCGGCCACCGCTTCGCGGATCGGCTCGACATCGTTGCGGCGCATCAGCTTGCCGATGTACTGCATCTGCCGACGCTTGCCTTCATGGGTACGGGTACTTTTGTATTGGACGACGGCGTCGCGCAGGCTTTCCAGGATCGGCAGATCCTGCAGACGGTTGTCGGGCAGGGCTACCAAAGCTTCACCGAGCGCTTGAAGTTCGTGGCTTTCTTTCTTCAGCTGAGTCTTGCTCGGGCCGTCATAGCCCTGCTGCTCATCAGGGTCTGGGGAATGGGGCGAGGCGCGGGTAGACATGAATGAAGAAGGGCCGAAGGGTGAATGCGGTGGTGGAGAGAAGCTCGTCGGTATGATAGCCGCGGCCCTTGGTTGCACAGGCGGGGCCTTCGCCGCAGACTCGTGCGCTAAAAACATCCACTCATAGGCTCGCATGACCCCCAAAACCTCCGATCACGGCTTTTCGTTCGCCCGCGAGACTTTCGAACAACTGGTGGACGACGCGCTTTCGGTGGCGCGTAAGCTTGGCGCCAGCGATGCTGGCGTCGAGGTCTCCGAAGGTGCGGGACTGTCGGTTTCGGTACGCAAAGGCGAGATCGAGAACGTCGAGCGCAATCGCGACAAGTCGATGGGCATCACTGTCTACATCGGTCAGCGCCGCGGCAATGCCAGCACCTCCGATTTCTCGCGCGCTGCGCTGGAGCAGACGGTCAAGGCCGCTTATGACATCGCCCGCTTCACCGCGGAAGACCAGGCGTCCGGCCTGCCCGATGATGCCGATCTTGCCCTCGGAGAAGCGGGCACGCGCGATCTCGATCTCTTCCATCCTTGGGCGATCGATGCGGCCCAAGCGGCCGAAATCGCGTTGCGCTGTGAGGCCGCAGCCCTTGCCGTCGACCCCCGCATCACCAATTCCGAAGGGGCCGGAGTTTCCGCCCAGCAGTCGCATTTCATTGCCGGCAACACCCGTGGTTTTCGCGGTGGCTATGCCAGCTCGCGGCATTCGCTGTCGGTCGCGCCAATTGCCTCGTTGCCGCGCCGCGGTGGCGATGACATGCAGCGTGACTCTTGGTATTCCTCGATGCGCTCGCCAACCGATCTGGCCGCGCCCGAAGTGGTCGGCCGGTATGCCGCCGAGCGCGCGCTGTCGCGCCTGAAATCGCGAAAGATCGCGACCTGCGAGGTGCCGGTATTGTTCGAGTCGACGCTGGCGGTCGGCCTGTTAGGCGCTTATGTGCAAGCCACCAGTGGCGGTGCGCTTTACCGCAAGTCGTCGTTCCTGCTCGACAGCTTGGGCAAGCAAGTGCTGCCTGAGCACATCGACATTGTTGAAGATCCGCATGTGATTGGCGCCAAGGGCAGTGCGCCTTTCGACGATGAAGGGGTGGTGACCCAAAAACGCGATGTGCTGATCGGCGGGGTGGTGCAGGGCTATTTCCTGTCGAGCTACTCGGGCCGCAAGCTTCAGATGCGAACCACCGGCCACGCCGGCGGTTCGCACAACCTGAATTTCAGCAGCCGTCTGACGCAGCCTGGCGATGACCTGGATGCGATGTTGCGCAAGCTTGGTCGCGGCTTGTTCGTGATCGAACTGATGGGGCAGGGCGTTAATTACGTGACGGGCGACTATTCGCGTGGCGCCGCAGGCTTCTGGGTGGAGAACGGTCGCATTGCTTACCCGGTCGATGAGATCACGATCGCTGGCAATCTGAAAGACATGTTCAAGGGCCTCGTCGCAGTGGGTGCCGATGCCTACACGATGGGCACGAAGACCATTGGCTCGGTGCTGATCGACCGAATGAAGATCGCAGGCTCTTGAGCCGTCGCGGCACAAGAGGGGGGGCACTGCGAAGGTTTCCGGTGGCCTGCCGCTTAAAATCTACTGCGGTTTGCTTTTGTATTGATATCGAATCAATGCTAGAGCGAACATGCGCTGGCTGTAGCGGCTCTTTACCGAGCTGTCCCGCCCCTTAGCGCTTTGCCCGCCTTATCGCTTGAATTCTGGAGTTGCTCCGATGAAGTTGCCCGCCTCCTTTCGTTCCCGTCATGCACTGATCGGACTGTTGATTGCCGGCGCATTCGGCTCGGCCGCCGCTGCCGACATCAAGATCGGCGTCGCTGTAGCCTTGTCGGGCCCGGCCAGCCAATACGGGCTGTCGGCGCGCAACGGTTTTCAGCTGGCGGCCGATGAAATCAATGCGGCAGGTGGTATGGGTGGCGTCAAGATCGCGCTGCAGATTGAAGATGAGCAGGGCAAGAAAGAGCAGGCGATCGATGTCTTCAAGAAGCTGATCTTCCAAGACAAGGTGCTGATGCTGTTCGGCCCGACCTTGTCGAACTCTGCACAGGCCGCCGATCCGATTGCCCAGGCAGCGAAGACCGTGGTCTTCGGTACTTCGAACACGGCCGAAGGCATCACGTCGATCGGCGCTTATGTGTTCCGCAATTCGGTGACTGAAGCCGATGTGTTGCCCGAGACGCTGAAGATCGCGGCCAAGAACACCGGCCTGAAGAAGGTCGCGGTGCTGTATGGCAACGATGATGTGTTCACCAAGAGCGGCTACGACGCTTTCAAGAAGGCGCTCGAAGACCTGAAGATTCCGGTGACGACGACCGAGACCTTTGCCAAGGGCGATGTCGACTTCAAGGCCCAGTTGACGAAGATCAAGGCCAGCGGCGCCGATGCGATCGTGTTGTCGGCATTGATTGCCGAAGGCGCGCCGATCATGGTGCAGGCACGTCAGCTCGGCATCGATCTGCCAGTGATCGGGGGCAACGGCATGAACTCGGTGAAGATCTTCGAACTCGCCAAAGACAAGTCCGACAACCTGTGGGTTGGCAGCCCCTGGTCGCTGAACAGCCAGACGAAAGAGAACCAGCATTTCGTTGTCGCCTATACGCAGAAGTACAAGGCGGCGCCGGATCAGTTTGCCGCGCAAGCCTATGACGCGATGGGCATTGCGGCGCAGGCCATTGGCCGCATCAAGCTCAGCGGCAAGCTCGATGTGGACCGCAGCGCGCTGCGCGATGCCTTGCCCACCGTGACCTGGACGGGCGCCACCGGTGCGTTCAAATTCCGCCAGGCGGTGGGCAAAGACGGCAAGCCGGCAGGCCATGATGCCCAGCAGGCTGCGATCGTCAGCGTCACCAAAGGCGGTAAGTACTCGATCGAAAAGTAAGCCGATTCGTCGGCTGCGCGCTCACGCAGCTGCTGGCTCGAGGGATGCCGTTCGGCCGTCTCGTACCCGAAGTGGCGTTTTCAACCTGACGCTCAAATACTGAAGCGACGGAATGCTCGAACAACAACTCGTCAACGCCTTGTCGCTGGGCAGTGTCTATGCGCTGTTCGCGCTGGGCTTCACGCTGATCTTTGGCGTGCTCGGGGTGATCAACCTGTCGCACGGCGCGGTGTTCATGTTGGGTGCTTACGCCGGACTGGTGGCCGTCACGCAATTGCATCTGCCTTTGTGGGCTGCCTTGCTGGTCGCCTTGATCGCAAGCGGCGTGGTGGGCATGTGCGTGGACCTGCTGGTGCTGAGGCCGTTGCGCCGTCGCGGCGCACCCCACCTGATTCCGATGATCGCGACCATCGGTGTGGGCATCTTCTTCAACAACGCCGTACAAGGCATGTTTGGTGCCGAGAACATGCGCTTCCCGTCCGAGCTGCTGCCCGATCAGCAATTGCATTTCGCTGGCGTGCAGATCGGCATCATCGAGCTTGCGATCATCGTGTTGTCATTCGTGCTGATGGGCGCCTTGTTCTTCATCATGAACCGCACCCAGATCGGCCGCGCACTGCGGGCCATTGCGGAGTCACCGAAGGCGGCCGCATTGTTGGGCATCAACGTTGAAGGCTTGTTCCTGCTGACATCGTTCACTGCGGCTGCACTGGGCGGTGTCGGCGGTGTGTTGATCTCGCTGTATTCGAATGCGGTGTTCCCGTTGATGGGCCAGCCGATTCTTCACAAGGGCATTGCCGTGATCATTCTTGGCGGCATGGGCGACATCCGCGGCGCGCTCGTGGGTGCCATGTTCCTCGGCTTTGCCGAAGTACTGTCAGTGGCTTACATCGGCTCGACGATGCGTGACGCGGTGGGCTTTGGCCTGCTGTTCGCGGTGCTGCTGCTGCGCCCGCAAGGACTGTTCGGCAAGGTACTGGAGCGAAAGGCATGAACCACCCGCTGCGCGCTGACGCGCGCCCCCTCAAGGGGGCAACACTGGCGGACCGGCGTCGCCAGATCCGCGGTGTTTGCTGGATTTGCGGCTCGCTAGCGTTACACCGAAGGGGCTAAGGTGCTGGACGGGTTCGAAGCCTTCTGGGCCATCTACAGCAATCTCGTGCTGGGCGTCGGCATCAATGCCTTGCTGGCGTTGTCGATCTGGTTGACGCTTTCGTGCGGGCTGCTGGCAATGGCCAATGCGGCATTCATGGGCATCGGTGCCTACACCGCGTCGTTGTTGACGATGAATGCCGGCGCGCCATTCGGCATCGCGCTGCTGGGCGGCATGGCCGCGCCGATGCTGGTGGCTTTGGTGATGGGCGGGCCGACCTTGCGCCTGTCGGGTGTTTACCTCGCGATGGCCACCTTGGGCTTTGGCGAGGTGGTGCGGGTCGCGATCCTCAATGCCGACGCATGGACCGGCGGGGCGCTCGGGCTCAACGGCATTCCTCAATCCACCGAATGGTGGCATGTGCTGGCCGCGTTGGTGGTGGTGTTGGTCGTGTTGTGGCGGCTGCGGCACTCGCGCATCGGCCGAGCCTTCGAAGCCATCAAGGAAGACGAGATTGCAGCGTCGTTGATGGGCATCGGCGTAATGGCGCACAAGATGCTGGCCTTTGCGCTCGGGGCGGCCATTGCTGGGCTGGCTGGCGCGCTCAATGCGCATCTCACCTTCTTCATCGGACCGAGTGAATTCGGCTTTGATCGCGGTGTCGACATCCTGACGATGGCAATTCTCGGTGGCGTGGGCGGGTTGACCGGGCCGGTGCTCGGCGCGGCCATCATCACCTTGCTGCCCGAGTTGCTGCGTTCGCTGAAAGACTTCCGGGCCATGGTCAACGGTGTGATCCTCGTGGTCATCGTGCTGTTCCTGCCGCGTGGCCTCTGGGACCCTTTGCGCCTCAAGCAATGGCGCGCGCAGCGCAAGGCGCGGGGAGCGCGTTGATGCTGACGCTGTCGAAGGTTTCCAAGCGCTTTGGCGGACTGTCGGTATTGCAGGACGTGAGCTTCGAGGTGCCGGCGGGCAAGGTGTTCGGCCTGATTGGGCCTAACGGCGCGGGCAAGACGACGGTCTTCAATCTGATCACCGGATTGATTGCGCCCAGCGGCGGCGGCATTAGCTTCAAAGGCCAGGCGCTGCCGGGCCTGAAGCCGCATCAGATCACGCGGCTCGGCCTGGGGCGCACTTTCCAGAACATCCGCATTTTCAAAGGGATGAGCTTGCTCGACAACGTGATCGTCGGCATGCATGCGCAGTTGAATTACGGCGTGGCAGCCTGGATGCTGGCACTGCCCGGCTTTCGTGCGCAAGAGCGCCGTGCGCGCGAGCGGGCGCTGGAGTTGTTGACGTGGATGGGCTTGGCGCACAAGGCCGATGACATCGCCGACAACCTGTCGTATGGCGAGCAGCGCAAGCTCGAACTGGCGCGCGCGCTGGCCACCGAGCCCCAACTGCTGTTGCTCGATGAGCCGGTGGCGGGCATGAATGCGAGCGAAAAGCAGGAGTTGATGGCCGAGATCCAGCAGATCCGGCAACGCGGCTACACGATCTTCATGATCGAGCACGACATGCGCTTCGTGATGGGCTTGTGCGATGAAATCGCGGTGCTGAATTTCGGCCGCATCATCGCGCAAGGCACGCCCGATGAGATCCAGCGCAATCCGGAAGTGATTGAGGCTTACCTCGGCCGCGATGACGATGCGCCGGAGGTCCAGGCATGAGCGCCTTGCTCGAAGTCTCAGGCTTGCATGTGGCCTATGGCCACATCGAGGCGGTGCAGGGAATCGACTTTCAGGTCGAGTCGGGAGAGATCTGCTCGCTGGTCGGTGCCAATGGCGCAGGCAAGTCGACGACGCTGCTGGCCTTGTCGGGCTTGGTGAAGCCGCGTGCCGGCAGCATCAGGTTCGAAGGCGAAGACATCACCCGGCTGAAGCCGCATCAGATTGTCGAGCGCGGTTTGGTGCAGGTGGCCGAAGGGCGCGCGATCCTGACGACGATGACGGTGCGCGAAAACCTCGAACTCGGCGCTTATCGGCGCAAAGACAAAGCCGCAGTAGCTGCTGACTTGGAGCGGGTGTTGTTGCTGTTTCCTCGCCTGAAAGAACGGCTGGACGGTGTGGCCGGCAATCTTTCCGGTGGCGAGCAGCAGATGCTGGCCATTGGCCGCGCCTTGCTGGCCAAGCCCCGGCTTTTGTTGCTGGACGAGCCGTCGATGGGCTTGGCTCCGATCATCGTGCAAGGGATTTTCCGCACCTTACGCGACATCAATCTCGATGGCTTGACGATCTTGCTGGTCGAGCAGAACGTGCGGCAGGCGATGAAGATTGCGCGGCATGGCCATGTGCTGGAGAACGGCAAGATCGTGCTGCAGGGCGCGGGCGCCGATCTGCTGCACGACCCCCAAGTGCTGGCCGCCTACCTCGGTGCTTGAGCGCTAGAGCCGAGTCGGCCCTGGGCAGGTATCAGGGCTGCAATTCAGCTGGCGGTGGCGGCGCGAAACAGCTTGCCAGAGCGGGTGCCGGTGCGGCAGAACGCCAGAATGGGCTTGGGTAGATCGGCCAGCAGGCTTGCGAAACGGGCGATGTCTTCCGGCGATTGGACGGCTGGGCTGACCGGCAGGAAGGCGTATCTCAGGCCGGCCGCTTCGGCCGCAGCCTGGATGGCGGCACTGGTCGGCTGGTCGGGGCCGCCTTCAAAATCGGGCCGGTTGTTGATCACGCTCTTGAAGCCGTTTTGCGCGGCCCAGGCCATGGCTTCGGTGTCGAGCTGAGGGGCAACGCAGATATCGGCGCTCAGCTGTTGGATGGCGGGTGCGGTCATGAAGAATGCTCGCTGGGTTAGCGGCTCAGCGCCTGTTTGACGGCAGCGGAGACCTGGCCCATGTCGGCCTTGCCTGCGAGTGCCGTCTTGACGGCGCCCATCACCTTGCCCATGTCGCCAGGGCCACTGGCGCCGAGGCCGGCAACGATTTTGGCCACTTCGGCGGCAATCTCGTCGGCGCTCAGGCGTTGCGGTAGGTAAGACTCCAGCACCGCCAGTTCGGCGGTTTCCTTGTCGACCAGGTCGGTGCGGCCAGCGGTCGCGAACTGCGAGATCGAGTCTTTGCGTTGCTTGATTAGCTTGTCGATGATCGCGATCACATCGGTGTCGCTGAGCACGACACGCTCATCCACTTCCTTCTGCTTCAGTGCCGCGAGCAGGCCGCGGATGGTCAGCAGGCGCGGCGCATCCTTGGCGCGCATCGCGATCTTCATGTCTTCGGTGATCTGGTCCTTGAGGCTCATCGGGGCTCCCTGGAAGGTTGGGGCAGGGCCATGCGCCGTGTTGGCGCGCAGATGGCGGCTGCAGAAACAACAAAGCCCGCATTAGCGGGCTTGGACTGCTTGAGCGCAGGGCTCAGTACATGCGCTTCGGCAGTTGCATGCTGCGAATGCGCTTGAAGTGGCGCTTCACGGCGGCTGCCTTCTTGCGCTTGCGCTCAGCGGTCGGCTTTTCATAGAACTCGCGAGCGCGAAGGTCAGTCAGAAGGCCCAGCTTTTCAATCGTGCGCTTGAAGCGGCGCAGTGCCACGTCGAACGGTTCATTCTCTTTGACGCGAATAGAAGTCATAGATCCAAAAGTTTATGCGCTCGGTGTTCGCCCGGTGTCTCTAGGAGGAGGTTCCGGAATCCAGCCTTGGGGCCTGGACGAATCGCGGCGCGGGTTTGCCAGCAAAGACAACGATTATAGCCACTGCTTTGCAGCGTTGCAAATACCCGAAGCGCAGACTCTCATCAATGTGATGCAGAGCTGCTGGCCATCGCCTGCGCGCAAGCCGCGGCGCTGGCCCAGGCCCATTGAAAGTTATAGCCGCCCAGCCAGCCGGTCACATCGAGCACTTCACCAATGAAATGCAGGCCGGGCACGCGCTGGCTTTCCATCGATTGCGAACTGATCTCGCGGGTATCGACTCCGCCAGCGGTGACCTCGGCCTTGCGATAGCCCTCGGTGCCGTTCGGCGTCAGCGGCCATTGGTGAAGGCTTTGCGCCAACTGCTGCAGATCACGGTCGCGCATATCGGCAATCGGGCGCTCTGACCACCCCGGTAAGCGGGCCAGCCAGGCTTCGCTCAAGCGTGAAGGTAGCAGCCCGCCCAACTCATTGCCCAGTTGGCGCCGAGAGCTCAGTTTGGCTTGCGCAAGGGTTTGCGGCAACTCGATCTCTGGTGCCAGATCGACCTGAATCGCTGCGCCGGGGCGCCAATAGCTGGAGATCTGCAAAACGGCCGGGCCGCTCAGGCCGCGATGGGTGAACAGCAGGTCTTCGGTGAATTCGCCAGCGGCCTTGCCCGCCCCGCTGCTGATCTTCACCGGCAGCGACAAACCCGCCAACGCAACAAACGGCGCCCATTCGGCGGCATCGAAGGTCAGCGGCACCAGCGCCGGCCGGGTGTCGATCAAGCGATGACCGAACTGCTTGGCCAGGCGGTGCCCGAAATCGGTTGCACCGATCTTCGGAATCGACAGGCCGCCGGTCGCGACCACCAGGCGCTGCGCACTCACCGGTCCGCGATCGGTGTCGATCTCGAACCCGACCGCGCTCTGCCGCACCGCTGCAACGGCGCAAGGTTGCCAGCGGGTGACTTGGCCTTGTTCGCACTCACGCAGCAACATCGCGATCAGGTCTTCGGCCGACTCGTCACAGAAGAGCTGCCCCTTGTGCTTCTCGTGCCAGGCGATGCGGTGACGCTGCACCAGACCGATGAAGTCTTGCGGTGTGTAGCGCGCCAGCGCCGAGCGGCAGAAGTGCGGGTTGTTCGACAGGAAGTGGCCCGGCCCGACGTCGCGGTTGGTGAAGTTGCTGCGCCCGCCACCCGAGATGCGGATCTTCTCGGCCACTTTCGCGGCATGGTCGATCAGCAAGACCTTCAGGCCGAGCTGGCCCGCCATTCCCGCACACAAGAGGCCGGCTGCGCCCGCACCAATCACCACGACATCGAAACTCTGCATCGGCGGATTATCGCGACGGACAAAGAGTGCACGTTGATTGGCCGTTGGAGCCTTGAAGCACAGGTCATTCCGGCTCCCTAGAATCGCCGCTCCTCATCGAGCCGACACCATGACCGTTCCGCCCCTTCCCAGTTCTGCAGCCACCTGGGCTGTGCGAGCCCAGTTCTTCATCGCAGGCGCTTTATTCGCGACCTGGGGTGTGCACGTTCCGACCGTCAAGCTTCATTACGCATTGGGTGATCAGGCGCTGGCGCTGGCGATGCTGGCCTCCGGCGTGGGAGCTGTGGGTACGCTCTCTCAGGCGGGTAGGGTGGTGGGCCGCTTTGGCGCGAAACGCGTGGCCATGTTGGCGGGCGCGGTGTGCGCCGGCACGGTGGGGAGCTTGCTTTTCGCCGACAGCTATGTGGCCTTGCTGTTGTTGATGGTGCTCTTTGGGGCGGCCACCAGCTTGTTCGATGTGGCGATCAACGCTGCCGCGAGCGACCTGGAGCGCTTCAGTGGCCGCAGCCTGATGAGCGGCTTTCACGGCATGTTCAGCCTGGGTGGCATGGTCGGCGCGGGCTTGGGCAGTGCGCTGCTGGCGCGGCACACCCCGCCGATGGCGCATTTGGTGACGATGGCGGGCCTGTCGGCATTGGCCATCCTGCTGGCGGGGCGGTTGATGCTGGGCAATGTGGCCGGCAACCCGGCAGACCATCCGCCGTTTTCGCTGCCGCGTGGTGTGCTGCTGTTGCTCGGCATCCTCGCCGCGGTCGGCTTGATTGCCGAAACGGCGATGTACGACTGGAGCGTGCTCTACATGTCGCAAGATTTGCGCAGCGAGCCAGGCTTCGCAGCGCTGGCCTATGCAAGCTTCAGCGGCGCGATGGCGGCTGCACGGTTTTGTGGTGATTGGGTGCGCGAACGTTTCTCTCCGGTGCGCCTGGTCAGCTTGAGCGCGGCGCTGGCCGCGGTGGCGATGGCCGCGGTGCTGCTGATCGGTCACCCGTTGGTGGCGCTGATCGGCTTTGCGCTCGTAGGCTTCGGCTTTGCCAACGTGGTGCCGGTGCTGTTCAGCCAGGCAGCGCGGGTCGACGCGAATCCGGCGCATGGCATTGCTGTGGTCGCGTCGATTGCTTATCTCGGCATGATGGCCGGCCCGCCATTGATCGGCATCGTGGCTGAATACACCTCGTTGACCTGGGGGCTGGCGGCGGTGGTCGTTTTTGCCGCGATCCTCAGCTTGGCGGCACCGCGAGCGCTGAAGGCGCAGGCCTGACCTTGATCGCAGAGAAACCTCACAAAAATCTCGGAGAAGCCCAAAGAAACGATTCAGGCCGGCGGCGCTGACCTTGAAATGACGCGCCATCTAACGCGCGACCGTACCGCAATCAGTACCGAAGATCGGCACCGCAATCGATCAAGCCGATTTTTCTTGCGGCTGAGCCTCTTGCGGATGTGCATGAAGGAGCGCGGCGAGTGAGGCCTTCAGTGCGTCCACTTGCTGCGTCAGCGGCGCGGGGGCCGGCTTTTCGCCGCTGATCACCGACTGGATGTACATCGCGGTGGTCGCCGCATCGCAGGTGCGCGGCAACACGGGCAGCTCGCGCAGCACGCCGTCTTGTGCCGGGCGAGACAGGTCGCTGCGCAGCGTGCCGTCGATGAACACGTCCAGGCGTGGGCAGCGGCGTGGGTCGGCGACCGGTTCGCCTTCGGTGCCGCGCATCAGCATCGCGTTGCCCGAGGTCGCCTGCAGGAACTCGGTCAGCATCGTTGCGTATTCCGGGTGCGTGTAGTTAACGACCCGCAAGGCGCTGCCAGCGCGGCAGGGGTCCAGCAGCTTGGCCACGGTGTGGCCGGAATTGCGCAGGCCGATCACCCAGCGCGCGTCGAGCAGGCGGGCCAGCGGCGGGCACAGCACGTCGGTGCGGATGTAGACCGGCTCACGGCGTTGCCAGGCCTGGCGGATGTCTTCAGCGTCGCGCGCCAGTGGCAGGCCGAGGTCATGGAAGATCTCCGCGGTGGTCACGCGGCCAGGGTCTTCCGGCATGCCGTGGACCAGCACTTGCACGCCTTCCTGCGCGAGCAGCAACGCAAGCAGGGGCGTCAGGTTCGGCAGCTTGCGAGCGCCGTTGTAAGAGGGCAGCACGACGACCGGTTGCGTGGTGGGAATGGGCAAGCAGCGCTCGGTGACGGCCTGTAGAAAGCCGGCGGTCTCTTCCACCGTTTCGCCCTTGATGCGCATGGCCATCGCGAACGCGCCCAGCTCCAAATCGCTGACGCTGCCATCGAGCACAAACCCCATCAACTCATGCGCCTGAATATGAGTCAGTGAGCGAGCGCCCTCCTTGCCGCGGCCGATTTCCTTGATGTATTGACTGATGCTCATGGTGATCCCCTGCGGGGGTTTTGCAAGTACCGGGCCAAGCGAGTTTCCTTGGCGCAAAGAAAGTCAGCGGGCGACGTCAGCGGGTGAGCAGTGCGTCTTTGAGCGGCGCACGCCATGACTGGAGGGCCGGATCGTAGACCCCAAACCCGGCGGCGAATTCCCAGTAGCTCCAACTGAACCCGCGTGACTCGGCTTCCTGCCGGATGAAGCGGGTGTAGGCCTCACGCGATGCCATCGGTGCTTTGCTGTAGGCACCGAACTCGCCCAGATAGATCGGATAGCGGTACCGGGCCGACCACGCCGCGGCCACCTCCAGCGGCGCCCGAATCTGGGCTTGCTGGCTCGGGGTGCAGCAACGGGTACCGAGCCACGCTGACGAACCTTCCGCCCAGGCCGCGCCCTGGTGGGTGAATTCGAAGGGGTCGTAGTGATGGATCGTGACGATCAGGTGCGGGTCGTTCGGCAGCTTCAAGTCGCTCAAGGCGCGCGCGTTGTTCCATTGGGTGGGCCCGATGACCACCACCCGCGTCGAGTTGCTCTGGCGAATCGATGTCAGCGCGCGGGCGGCCAGGTCGTTCCAGCTCATTTGCTGGGCCGAATGCGGCTCGTTGTAGAGCTCGAACAAAAGTGCCGCAGGTCTGTCGCGGTAGCGCTGCGCGATCTGCTTCCACAGGTTCAGAAAACGCAGCTTGACGACCGCTGGCTCGACCGCGGCTTCACCGGGATCGAGCTTGTCGCCATCGAGTTGGCGGTAGTGGTGCATGTTCAGAACCACCGTCAGCCGGCGCTTCAGCAATTCATCGACGGCATGGTCAACGCGCTTTGCAAACGCCTCATCGAGCGTGGCATCGGCCGTGGGCGCAGCATGGTTGCTCCAGCGCACCGGGAGCCTCACGCTGTCGAAGCCGGCTTCGGCCACCTTGTCGAAATAATCGTCCTGCAGCTTCAGGCCCCAGGCACCTTCAACGGGGGCCTCCAGCATGTTGCCGAAATTCACACCGCGCCCCAGCGAGCGTGCCGCCGCAAGCGCCGCGGCCGATGCGCCGGGAGGCTGCCCGCTGGCCATCGCAGGGAATCGGGATTCCAGCAGCGCGTGTTCAGAGGGGCCGGCATTGGCGCATGCGGTACCGATAATGCACACCGCCACGATGTCTAACTTCACACGCGTGCTGAGGCGCTTGCTTTTTTTCATTGCGGTGATCATGGCGGCACGGAGCAGCAATTCTAGGCGCGTGGGCGGTGTCGCCCAATTTCGGTCGGAATGGTTCGAGCCAAGTGGTATTGGCCCAGCTCATTGAAGTTCAGCGACCTTTCCGTTTGTGACGCCAGGCTATGCCCAAGTTCGGGCGATATGCGAATGCGATGTGTCCAGGAATGGGATGCTCTCCCATTCCTGGGCCCTAAACTTTGCTGAATCTTTACGTCGACGTGAAGAGCTGGCGAGCCCTTGAGCTGCAAAGCTCACAAATGCTGCCGCTATGATGAATCTAGGGGTTTCCGGTAGCGCAGTGGCAAGGCATAAACAGGTGACGGGTTTGCGTGACGTCAACACGATGGGTGGCAGGCGAACAGCCTGGTTCATTGACGAGAAAATAAATGACGGAATCCAATCTGCAGACGCTGTCTGCGCGCGCCGATCAAGCGCGCAGTCTGAGCGCTGCGTTCGGCTTGGCGCCTGAGGCCTTGTCGGTTTTGGCCTTGGTCCTGCTGGACCGCATGGAGGCTTCGTTCGCAATCAAGGAAGCCGGAACCGGCCGCTACGTGCATGCGAATGAACGCATGCAAACGGTGATCGGGACTGCGCTTCAAGGCCTGCGCGATGAAGATTGCTTTGCCGCAGAGGCTTTGCCGGCGCTGCGCTCGGCGGATCACTCGGCCTTGCTCCAGACCTTGCCGCAGCTCAGCGAACACCGCATCGAACTCAATGGTGTGCGGCGCGAGTTTTCGGTCACGCGTGTGCCGCTGGTGGCTCAGGATGGCGGTGCTTCGGCTTATCTGTGCTGTGTGTGGGTGGAACTGACCGAGCAACGCCAAATGGAAGCCCAACTGCATCAGGCCTTCCGTCAACTGGAAGCACAGCAACACGCGCAGGAATCGTTTCGCCAAGACGCTCAAGACCACGGGGTGCATGACAGCATCACCGGCCTGTACCAAGCCGTGCACTTCGAAGATCAACTGCGCCGTGAGGTCGATTTGTCGTCGCGTGAGCACCGCGAGTTCGCGCTGGTGTCGATCGCGCTGGACCCGCTAACCGACAATGCACGCGCATTGGGTGCGGAGGCCCGCACGCGCATTCTTGAAGCGCTGGGCCGGCTTTTGCGCAGCAACACCCGCGCGATGGATTCATCCTGCCGGCTCCACGACGATCTGTTTGCGGTGCTGCTTTCCGGTGTGGGCCTGGCAACCGCGCATTCGCGCATGGAAGGCCTGCGCCGCCAATGCGCCACGCAGATCGTGCTGCTCAATGGGCAAGACGTCGGCTTCACGGTGTCGATGGGCGTGGCGAGCTTTCCGCACACCGCGCACACGCAGGAAGAGTTGCTGCATGCCGCCGATGCGGCTCTCGCGCAGGCGCAGCGGCGCGGCGGCAACCACGTCGCACTGGCCAGCATTCGGTTCGAGCCTCATTAGCGTTCTGCAGCAGCTGGCGAGTGATTGTTTTTCGCATTGCTTTGGTTTTACCTATCGCAGGCTTAGGCATGCACGATGACGGGCTGTTATCTAGATAGGTACACTGCATTGTTCGTGAGGCTTTCATAGCTTCGTTCATTTAACTGCAGCAGGAGATAGACATGAAAACCGTTGGCGACAAAGTCGAAGCATTCAGCGTTGTGGGCGTGAAGCCTGGTTTCAACAACCACGAAGAAAACGGCGTCTCGGCATTCGAGACCGTCACCGAGAAGAGCTTCCCTGGTAAGTGGAAGGTCATCTATTTCTACCCGAAGGATTTCACCTTCGTTTGCCCGACCGAAATCGTGGGCTTTGATAAGCTGGCCAAGCAATTCGAAGAGCGCGATGCCGTTCTGCTCGGTGGTTCGACCGACAACGAATTCAGCAAGCTCGGCTGGCGCCGTGAGCACAAGGACCTGAGCAAGCTCGGCCACTACAGCTTTGCTGACGTGACCGGCTCGCTGGTGGACCAACTCGGCGTGCGCGACAAGGAAGCTGGCGTGGCCCTGCGCGCTACCTTCATCGTTGACGACCAGAACACCATCCAGCATGTCAGCGTCAACAACCTGAACGTCGGCCGCAGCCCGGAAGAAATCCTGCGCCTGCTCGACGGTTTGCAAACCGATGAGCTGTGCCCTTGCAACCGCTCGGTTGGCGGCACCACGCTGTAAGCTGTTCGCCCGAAAGAGAGCCCGCTTCGGCGGGTTTTCTTGAGCCCTGAAAATAGGAGAATTCAATGGACTTTCTGAACTCGATTAAAGAACAAATTCCGGACTACGCCAAAGACATCCGCCTGAACATCGATGGCGTGATCGCGCGTTCAAGCCTGTCGCCGGAAGACGCGATCGGTGTGGCGCTGGCTTCGGCCTTTGCGGCGAAGAGCAAGCCGCTGATCGACATCTTCAAAGCGAATTTGCCAGCCGTGGAAGCCAATGCCGCACTGACCGCTGCCGCGTTGATGGGCATGAACAACGCGTGGTACCCGTTTGTCGAGATGGCCAACGACGAAGAGCTGAAGACGGTGCGCGCCGAGTTGCGCATGAACGCCTATGCCTCAAGCGGCGGCGTGGAAAAGAAGAAGTTCGAAGCCTATGCCTTGGCGGCGTCGATTGTCGGCAAGTGCCACTTCTGCGTCGGCTCGCATTACGCGCTGCTGAAGAAGGAAGGCCTGAGCACGCAGCAACTGCGCGACATCGGCCGCATTGCTGCCGTAGTGAATGCCGCCGCTCAGGTGATTGCTGCGAACTGATCCGCTGAAGCGAGCGTTGCGGCCTGATCTTCAAGCGTGAACCGCAGCGCCGGGTCGGCGGCTGCGGTTCACGCGTTGGCCGGTTGCTCGCTCAGCGCCTCATCGCTTGCTGATTTGTCGGCCAGTGCTTTGTCGTGCGGTGCCTTGGCGGCTTGTGGGCACAGCCCTTGGCGGCCGGTCCACCAGCCCTCGGTACTGTAGATCGCCAAGGCCAGCCAGATCAGGATGAAGCCTGCCGCCCGCGCCGGGCTGAAGGATTCCTGGAACAGCCACACGCCGAGGATCAACTGGATCGTCGGGCCGATGTATTGCAGCAGGCCCAGCGTCGTCATCGAGATGCGGCGAGCGCCAGCGGCAAACAGCAGCAAAGGCACCGCGGTGATCGGCCCGGCGGCGATCAGCCAGAAGTTGGTGGTGGCCGAAGGCGTGGGGAAATGGCTTTGGCCCTGCAGGGTCCACAGGCCCAGCGCGGCCAGCGCCAGCGGAGCCAGCAGCAAGGTCTCGAGCGTCAGGCCTTCGAGTGGACCCAGCGGCGCGATCTTGCGCAGCAGCCCGTAGGCGCCGAAGGTGATGCCCAGCACCAGCGCAATCCACGGCACCTGGCCGGCCTGGATCGTCAGCCA
Organism: uncultured Rhizobacter sp.; assembly: GCA_964242145.1. Taxonomy (GTDB): domain Bacteria; phylum Pseudomonadota; class Gammaproteobacteria; order Burkholderiales; family Burkholderiaceae_C; genus Rhizobacter. The sequence continues at coordinate 1,980 of CAXTCD010000051.1, read as the reverse complement.
CAGCACGCCACTGGCTGCCAACGCGAGCGCGGCCCATTGCGCGCGGCGCAGCCGTTCGTGCAGCACGGTATAGCCGAGCAGCACATTGACCAGCGGGTTGATGAAATAGCCCAGGCTGCCGTCGATCACATGGCCGTTGTTGACGGCCCAGATGTACACCAGCCAGTTCGCGGCGAGCATCAGCGAACTGGCTGCGAAAGTGGCGATCACCTTGGGCTGGCGCAGCAAAGGCCGCAGCCAGCCCCATTGGCGGCGAATCGCGAGCACGGCCAGCAGAAACACCAGCGACCAGACCACCCGGTGCACGACGATTTCATGGGTGGGAACGGCTGCAATCTGCCGGAAGTACAGCGGGAACACGCCCCACAAGGTGAAGGCGAGGGCGGCGTAAATGACTCCAGGCGACATGGCGACGGCACAAGCTGCTGCAAGAGCCGGGATTGTCCTGTTGCAATCATTTTTTTGCTGGCGCATGGAAGACAGCCCTGCGGAAAGGATTGCCATCGTGATTCCACTGACTGTGTCAGTCCCTGCCGTCAGCGTTCAGCCGATGTCGCCATCCAGATAAAACCAGTGGCCTCCCTCGCGCACGAAGCGGCTGGTCTCGTGCAGGCGCTGGGCCCGCCCGCCGAGCTTGCTGCGCGCCACAAACTCCACCGTGGCGTGATCGGCGTCCTGCACCTGATGCCGCCGAACGTCGAGGCCCAGCCAGCGCAGCTCGGGCGGTGAGGGCTCCAGCAAGGCGGGCCGGGTGCTGGGGTGCCAGGTGTCGAGCAGATAGCCGGTTTCATTGCGCACGAAGGCGCTGTAGCGCGAGCGCATCAACGCCTCGGCGCTGGGCGCCTGCAAATGCAGCGCGCCGTGGTGGTAGCGGCCGCAGCAATCGTCGTAAGCCGTGGCGGTGCCGCAAGGGCAGTGAGTCATGCGCAAGGTTTCCTGGTGGATGAAGTTGCGGGCGGGGTCGGGCGAATGGGTTGCGAGTTCGGCGCCGGCAGCGCCATCGATCGGCGAAACCAAGGTGTCAGCCAGCGCTGACGGCGGTGGCATGCCCGGTAAGCCCGTGATTATCCCGGCGCCGTGTCAAAGACCCTGCAAAGAGCAAAATCCTGCAGTTGACTGTATGAAAATACAGTATTCCAATGGATCACATGCCGCTTGCCCCCTCCCTCGCCCCCGGGTTGTTTGACCCTGCCGTGCCCGCGCCGCCGCTTGCGGTCGCCCGGGCGCCAGCGGGCGAAGCGAAAGCCGCGGCCGCGCCGCCGTCTCTGTTGCGCCGGCCGGTGCTCGCACCGGAGACCCTGCACCCCAGCTTGTGGCGCGGCCATCAGCTGGGCCGTGCGGCCGACAACGCCGTGCCGAGCGGCTATGCGGCGCTCGATGCGCAGCTGCCGGGCGGCGGCTGGCCGCGCCGCGTCTTGAGCGAATTGCTGCTGCCGCACGAGGGCATCGGCGAGATCCGGCTGCTGGCCCCCAGCCTGGCCGCCACCCAGCAGGCCGGCCGGCTGGTGATGATGTTCGATCCGCCCGGTGCGCTGTCGGCGCGGGCGCTGGCCGAACTGGGCATCGATGTCGCGCAGCTGCTGGTGATCCAGACCGAGCTGCAGGTGCGCCCAGGTGCCGATCGCCTGTGGGCGCTCGAGCAATCGCTCAAGAGCGGGCATGTCGGCGCGGTACTGGCCTGGCTGCCGCCGCGCGTGCGCACCGAACGCATCCGCCGCCTGCAGCTGGCGGCCCATGCGCACGACGGGCCGGCCTTCGTGTTCCGCGAGATGGCTGTCCAGCAGCAGGCGAGCGCCGCGCCGTTGCGGCTCGCGCTGCAGCCGGCCGGGGCCGATCGACTGGCGGTGCGCGTTTTGAAGCGCCGCGGCCCGCCCTTGCTGTCGCCCTTGCAGCTGGCCTTGCCACCGGTTCTGTCGGCCACCGCATGGCGCCGGGCAACAACACCGGGCAGCCGCCCGTGCAGCTCACTCTGGTGCCGCA
>CAXTCD010000050.1:7729-25938 GCA_964242145.1 uncultured Rhizobacter sp. | reverse complement strand
GGTGGGTTTGCCCAGAGCTTGGTTAGTCCAGACCTGGCTTGCGTCAGCACCGAGCCGAACTCACTGCCCGCGCCAAACTGCTGCAGCATGCCGCTGACCAGCGTTCCCACCGGGCTCGTCATACCCGCATGAAAACGCGGATTCTGGCGCAGCAAGGCGGCGAGCAGGGTCGAGCCTGATCGTGGCAGGCCGGAGATGAAATGAAACTGCGTGCGCTTCGACAAATCAGGCTCCTTGGGTTCCAAAGGCGAGGCGCTTGCCGGGTGGCGAGCGCCTGTTTTGCTAACGCTGATCTTACGCAGCGACTTTTCTCTCGCCGCTGCGTGGTGTCACTGTCTGCTAGGGAAGATGCCTTGAAGCGCGATGATGAAGTTCGTGCCAAGTTGTGGCGGCCGAATGCCGACCGGCGTGGCGCTGCCGGTCGTCCCTGAGTTCGATGGCGCCAGGCTGATCGGGTCTTTCACCTGGCTCGACCAGATGGCAGCGCTCGTCTGGCCATTGCTCGGCGAGGCGCCCAGCACGTTGTTCGTGCTGGTCGGTGAGGTCAATGGGTTGGTGGGCGTGGCCGACACTGTCAGGCCCACGGTGTGCGCATGCGGCGGCAGTTGGCTGGTGGTCAGCGTGACGTTTTCGCTGCCGGCCTTTTCGCCCTGCGTGACTGGCGTCAGGCCCGCACCGGCTCCGGCGCCAATCGCAGTGCGGCCCTGGTAATCCGGCAGCTGAAAATTGTTCTGGCCATTGCCGCCGTAGGTCGTGCCGAGCAATGCGAACAAGGCATTGTTCTGTGCGATCGACAAGGCCGCTCCATCGCATGAGGCATATCCCACCGGTGCGAAATTGAACGCCACCATCTTGATCTCTCCGAGAAACGGGTCACTCATGGCTACTCCAGTTCAAGGTTGGCATCGCGGCATGCGATGCAGAGTCAGACAGAAGTCTCGGTACGGGCCTCCGTCTGGGGAATCAGGCAATGAAACACCGCCTGCATGCGCGCGCGCCCTTGCGCATCGGGCAAGGTGGGCGTCAGCAGCAAATCAGGCCAGACCTCATCGCCCGCACTGAGCTCACCGCTCAGCTGCGGCAGTGCCAGGCCTTGCGGCAAAACGAAACACGCGATGTAGCAGCGGTAGCGTGCGCTCATCGGCCGGCCTTCGATCACCTCGGCCAGCGTCAGCGAAATACGCTCTGCCGCCCAGACCGTGACGCCGAACCCATAGGTGCGGCCTACATCGCCTCGCAGGCGCTCTTCGTCGGGAATGCTCATCGTGCGCAAGACTCCACCGGGTGCCGCGCCGCCACGGCGTGATGGGCCGCGGCGGGTGCGGCCTGCGGGTGGCGAATCATCCGCACATACACGCCGTTATCTGACGTGGCCTGAAAGCCGAATCGCTGATAGAGCCGCAGCGCCGGGTTGTCAGGCTCCACATACAAACCGACCGTCAAGCCCTCGCCATCGGCACGCGCGGTGAGCTGCTGCATCCACGCACTGCCGATGCCCCGGCCGCGCTCTTCAGGCAGCAGCGTGATATCGATCAGGCTGGCTTCGTGCCCTTGCCCTTGCGCGTGTTCGTGCTCCCGCCAATAAAGGCGGCCAATCGGCCGCTCGCCGCGCAGCAGCAACAAGAATTGGGCATCAGCGTGCTGTTCCAGGTAGTAGCGATGCTGCAGCTCGAACTGATGGGCCAGGAAGGCCTCGCATTCGTCGGGCGTCCAGCCGGTGCGGGCCATCTCGGCACTGCGCGACGACGCATAGAGCGACCCCAGAAAGCCATGATCACCGGCCTCGACCGGCCGCGTAACGATGCCCTCCAGCGCATTGTTTCGGCGCTCCGGTGACAGCTGACTTCGACACTCGCCTGGTCGTTCCATCGGCCCTCCGACTTTGGAAGTTGGCTACGCTAGCACTGACGCGCGCTCAGAACAAGAAGGCAATGACTGAAAGTGATGCGTTGGATGGGAGAGATGGGGGTGGGCAAGGCGGCGAGCCGCATCGCCCAAGACTTAAGGCTCAAGGGCAGGCCCAGGCTTTTTCTGCCGAGACAAGGGCCGACAGCAATGACTCTGCTGTCAGTGTGTCCATCGGGTCAGCTTCGCTGAGGTTGCGCAAGAATCGGTACCCGGCGCAACCGGGTCAGGCGCCCCGGCGAGAAGCCGGCGAAGGTGGCATGAGCCGATTCGCTGCAACGCCCGCAGGGGGCAGGACCGCGCTGGTGGCGCGCGAAGCTCGGGCGTGGGCTTGGGGCCAGTGCATCAACCCGAAGGCCACGGCCGCCGGCAGGCCCAGCAGCAGAACAATCACGCCGAGGCAGCCGCTCTTTTGCAGCGCGTTTTTTGCAGCCCCGCCCGACGGCGGCGGCTCCACCGAGCCGCGCGTCAAGACTTCGGCACTCGGGCCGCGAATGGATTGCGCGCCTTGCCATTTGGTGTGGCAGGCATTGCAATAGAAGCGGCGCGCGCCGCGCTCCCACGCACCGAGCGTGCGGCGCGAATGAGTGAATTGCTGTGAGCAACCCGCGCACGAGAAGCGCAGATTGGCTGGAACATTTCCGATCTTGCGACCCACGCTGCGCGTTCGCTTCGATCGTTGTCGAACGATCAGCAGACCCAAGATGAATGCCAGCCCCGCAAAGACCACAGCCCATACTTCAGGCGTTAATTTCATCGCGGCATCCTACCGCCTGGCTGGGTGCGCGATGGTGTGCAAGGGCTACAGCGTGTTGTCAATTTGACGCCGAATGCGAAGCCTTATCCAGACGCGCGAGAAAGGCCGGTGTCGGGCCGGGCGTCACGGGCCTCGCTGCCCATGCCATAGCGGCGACGGCTGCTGATCAATCCAAACGCCGCCAAGAAGCGTGGCTCGACCAGCGGCGGGTGGTGCCGCGTCCAGTCGCTGGCCATCAGCAAGCGGTGAACTTGCGGCAGGCGCCAGCAGGCCACACGTGGGTAAAGGTGGTGTTCCAGGTGGTAGTTGGTTCCGCCCATCAGCAGGGTCGCCCAAGGCGACGCGTGGCTGCGCGAGTTGTTGCAGGGCTGGTCACCGGTGTCACCGTGCTGTACGAAGACGATCGCAGCGCTGACCACGGCCGTTGCCAGGTGAGGCAGCACGACCACGCACAGACCGAGCATCGGATCGATGGCAAACAAGCCGGCATAGACGGCAATCCACCCGAACTGCGCCAAGACATTGGCCCACGCCAGCCACCGCAACTCCTTCAGGCTGAACACGGTGTGCATGCCCGGGGGCAGCTCGCCCCGCCGAATCAAGCCGACCAGCAACTTCAGATAGCCACGGTTGTTCACCAGGCGCAGCACCAGCAGGCGCTGCCAGGTGCTCGTGAAGCGCGAAAACAGTTGGTGATCCGGGTCATCGGCTTGGTTGGTATGGCGATGGTGGCGGCTGTGGATCAGATAGAAGCCGAGGCCGAAGAATGCAAACACGGCCGAGCTGAACCCGACGCCGAGCAGCGCACTGATCCGCTTGTTGCGCGCGAGCGTGAAATGAAAGCCCTCGTGTGCGACGGTACCCATCACATAAAAGCCAAAGCCGGCCACCATCGACAGCGCCGCGACGGGCAACACCTGCATGGCAAGGCTCCATCCGCTGAACACCACCAGCAGGTAAGCCAGCAGGCCTGGGCCGAACGACAAGCCGAGTGCGTAAGCCAGAAAAAGTGCGGTGGCCCAAGGCCGGGCCGGCTCGGTGAAGTGAGCCGGTAGCGGCGGCGGAAGCCGAGGGAATGAGGCGGTCATGGCATGGCTTTCACAAGAATAGGCGGTCGGGGTTGCAGCGCTTCGGTGAGGGCATCGATCAGGTGGCTGCGCTCGGCGATGCTGCTGACATGCCCCCCGCCCAGCCAATGCACCGTGGCCACACCGGCCCAATGGCGCTGCATGCGCTCATAGGAGCCGGCAGGAACATAACGGTCTTGCCGAGCGCCGATCATCGTCAAGGGCCGCTGCAGATCTGGTGGCGGCAAATGCTCGAGGCTGGTCCGCTCGAAGAGGGCTTCCATTTGTTCGCGCACCGGCGCATCGGACCCACTGGTTTGCTGCAGCAAAGGCCAGTCGCACAAGGTTCCCAGCAGGCCTTCAAGCAACACCGGCACGCCGCTGTGCGGCGCCAGCAGCGACACCACGCGCACCGGCACCGGTGAACGCAGCCCCGCCACGGTGGCCAGGTAGCCGCCTTTGCTGATGCCGCCGATGCATAACGCGCCGAACGATTGCCGCGCCAGCCAGGCCAGCAGGCTGCGCGACTCTTCGATGCAGGCCGCGCTCAAGACCAGGAAGTCAGAGAAATAAGACAGCGTCGAGCCGTGCTGTGCCTGCGGCTTTCTGCGGCCCATGAACGGGCTTTCCAGCAGCACGGTCGAAATGCCCTGCTTTGCAAGCGCACGGGCAATCGGCATCCGCCCTTCGACGCCCACTTCACGCGAGGTCGGTGTCAGCAGCACCGCCGCGCTGGCCGCCGGGCCCGACGGCCGAATGAAGCGGAAGTAAGCGGTGCGCGATTCCAATGGCAGATGCTCGCGATGGGCGGGCGTGACGAAGCTGCCATTGCGAACCCACAGGCCTTGCACATTCAATGTCCACGGGCTTTCCCATTGGATCTCGGGCTCGCCCGGTGCCCCCGGCGCTTGCCAGTGCCCGTTGACGGCAGCCAGCGCCTCGTGGCTGCCCCAGCCGAGATGGAACATCGGCGGGGAGCGCCGGTTTCGCCAGCAGTGATAAGCGAAATACCAGCGGTCAAGCCGGCCGATCCAAGCATCCACACGAGTCAGCGCGCCCATCGCAAGGCCTCAGCAACTCAGCTTGCGGCGAGCAGCATGGCGCGCGCGATGGGCCTCTCGCGCGATCTCGGCCATGCGCCGATTGCAGCGCTGGACCTCGGCAAACGCCTGGCCAACCGTGTACTCCTGGTAAGGCACACCGTGGCTGAGGCACAGGCGGCGGGTGATCGCGCGCGCATCCGGCAAACGGGTTGCAGGCAGGTGGCCGAACAAATGATGCTCGATGTGGGTGTTCAGGCCGATGCACAGATGGGTGAGCCAGGGACGGTTCGGCAGATTGCGCGCCGTGACGATCTGGCGCAACGCAGGCGGCCAGGCACTGGCCTCTTCCAGGGTCGGGCCACCGAGGTGATTGGCGAGAAACACGAAAGCCAGATAAGCACCCTCGACCCAGGTCATCAACGCGTAGTTCAGCAGCGCGTTGCCCAGGCCGATCCATACCGCCGGCAGCGCGATCCAAAAGGCCACGTGAAGCATCAGCAGTGCGAGGTCCAACCATCGCACCACCGGCTGGCGCAGCACGTGTTTCCAGCCCGCCAGCTTCAGCGAGAAACCCATCATCGAAGACAGCGGAATCAGCAATTGGTGCTGATGGCGAGTGCACCAGGCCGCCAAGCCCTGCGCCGCCGCTGCATCGCTTTCATTGAAGTTGAAGAGCGAAGGCCGAACATCGGGGTCTTTGCGTGAGTTGGGATGAAGGTGATGCGCGCCATGCCGCTCGACCCAGGCGCTGTAAGACGCACCGACCAGCCAAGTCATGAAGAAGCGGCCCACCCGCCACGCCAGCGCGCGGTCGCGTGTGACGGCGCCATGCCCCGCTTCGTGGCCGATCGCTGAGGCCTGCACGCCGATGTAGCCTGCCAGCAAGGCGATGGCCCAGCGCATTGGCCCGTGCCCGATCTCGATAAACGCCCACCAGACGATGGCCGTCACCAACAACACCCACAGCGTGCGCCGGCAATAACCCGCCGCATCCCCGGTGAATGCGCCGGACTCGCGCAGCTCGCTGCGCAGCCGTGCCATGAAGTCGGTGGCTTGCGCAGCCGACCAGGCCGAACCGGACTGGCTCAAAGCGCTCAAGGCCGCCGCGTTCATGCGATGCCTCGCTCTTGCCGCAAACGCTGCAGCACGGTCTCGGGGGCGACGACACCGTCGCGCCCGCGGATCACGCCGACCGACTTCCCTTCGGCCACCAGGCGCTCGCCGACCAGGAATTGATGGCTCATGTAGAAGCAGCGCTCGTCCCAATGGGTCAGCTGCATCACGGCCTCGAACTTCTGGAAGAGCTTCAACGAACGCTTGTAGCTCATCGTGTGCTCCGAGATGATCGGCGCCCAGCGCTCCTTTCGCATCACCGTGGCGAGGCCCGTGCGCAGGAACAGATCGATGCGCGACAGATCGGCGATCGTCAGGTAGCGGCCGTTGTTCATGTGCAGGTTGAGGTCGAGATCGTTGGGCAAGGTGATCAGGCGCAAGCGGCTCTCGGAGACGCCTACCGGCAGGCGCTCGCGCCGCAGCGACAACAGCCACACCCACAACATTCGAAAGATCAGGTTCATGGACAACTTTCTCAGAAAGGGCTCAAAGGGCTGAAGGCGCCGGGCTCAATCAATGCGAAGGCCCAGGCGTTGCATCTCACACAGGTCATTCTCGGCCGGTGCACGGTAACGCCTGCGCAGGTGATCGCCGCCCAACACCAGATTGAAATTCGAAGCGACATAGCGGTGGTGCATGTAATGGTTGCGTGCCATCGCGCGGAAGTAACGCTGCTTCAGCAGCCACGCCGTCACCGGCGGCGCCTCGCGCAGAGCCCGCTCATGCGGCATGTGCAGATACACATGGATGAAATGGCTGAACAGCGGCGGCAGTGCCAGCGCCAGGCAGCTGCCGACCGTGCCCCACACGCCGAGCGCCCACGCCGTCAACGGAATCGCCGGCAGCAGTGGCGCGATGAAGACCAAGGTGCCGCTGCCATGCAGGCGAACGGCATAAAGCGAGCGCTGGATGATGTGGCCATGGTGGCCGCGATCGGCCAGTTCCAGATCGAGCGCTTCGCGTTCGGTGTCACTGCGGAACTGCGTGACATGGTCTTGCTTGAAGGTGCGCCGGTGATGCACGACATGGTGTGAATAACGCGTGCGGATCAGATAGCGGAACAGTTGTGGAAAGCGCTCCCAGCGCTTGACGGTCTTGTTCGGCGCATCCGACACATGCTGGTGCATCGCCGACTCGACGAGGCTGGCGATCAGGTAACCCACCGCGAAGCCACAGGTCAGATGGAACAGGTCTGAGAGGTTCATGACGATGGCCTCTCAGACCCCGCGGCCCGTGCGTGGCAGCGGCACCATGTGGCCCGAAGCGGCATCCCACAGCCGAAGCTTCAGGCAGCCCCAGCTTTCACGCAGCGTGATGCGCGGCGGGTTGGCGAACTCCGGGTGCCGCTGAAAACATTCGTACAGCCGATAGTTCGGGATGCGTGCATCGAGGTGATGGATGTGATGCAAGCCGATGTTGGCGGTGAGCCAGCGCAGCGCCCCGGGCAACTCATAGTAGGTGGCCCCCTCCATGCTCGCGCGCCATGACTCCCATTCGCCGTCGCGTTGCCAATAGGCATCTGGAAATTGATGCTGCACATAGAAGAGCCACACGCCGGCAATCGCCGCCATTGACATCACGGCCAGATGAAACCCGAGCACCAAGGCCGGGCTGTAAAAGCAGCACGCCATGGCGAGCAGCAGTACAACGAACACGTTGGTCAGGTGGACGCTGCGGCGCTCGGCCTTCCAGCCGGCGGGCACCTTGAAGGTGGTGCGCTGGCGCACGATGAACAGCAACGGCGGGCCGATCAGCAACAGCACCAGCGGATGCCGATAGAGGCGATAGCGAAGCCGGCCGGCCGGCGTCAAGGCCTCGTATTCGTGCGTGGTCAAGGTGACGATGTCGCCCTGGCCGCGCCGATCGAGGTTGCCGGAATTGACGTGGTGCTGCGCATGAAAGCGACGCCAGCATTGGTAGGGCGTCATCGTCAACACGCCGAGCCAGAAGCCAACGATGTCATTGGCCCGATGCGAGCGGAAGAATGACCGGTGGCCGCAATCGTGTTGCACCATGAACAGCCTGACGACGAAAGCGGCAGCCATGGGCGCTGCGACAGCAAAGGCCCATGACGAGCGGCCGCTGAAGGCCAAGCCTGCGGCATAACTGGCAAGCCACAGGCACAAGGTCAGGCTCAGCTGCGTGACGCTTCTGACCGGTTGGGCGCGGCCATAAGGCGCGGAAATCGACAGCAGGCGCGCACGCATCCCATGGCTTTCGCCATCCAATTTTTCACTCATGGATTCAACTCCCTGTGTCCGGTTTCGCGATGACTTCAGTCGCCGCACTCGCGCCGGGATCTTTCTCGTTCAACGGGAAGCCCAGCGCTCGCGCAACAACGCGACCTGACTCGACAAGGCCCTGCCCCGAAATATTCGGGTCGCCGAGAATAACCAACACGCGCCATGGCGGAACATGCCAAAGGTCATGCACTCGCCGTTTTGCGACAGCCTGAAGAGCGCGCGCTTTGGCGCTGTTAGCTTCAACCCTGTTGCTCAGGCCTGCGCCGTTGAGGGACACCTGCGTCAAGTGCGCTCATTGTTGGCGGCCTGGCGAAAATTGGCGTCGTCAGTGTGTGGGATGAACCGCGATCAACGCGAGACGGCGCTGGCGCGTTGGCCGACGCACAGCCACTGCTGCATGCCGATTTGCGTCATCGCCGCGAACGGAAATCACGTGGATCTGAGGGGCCGCATGGCGACCGCGATGTGCCGTTGGCAACGCATCACTGTGCAAGGGCAAGGCAAGGTTCGGCCCGCAACCGGTCGAAGCTGCGCCTTGCCGTTGACGTGGCTCGCAGGGCACCGGGCGGTACCCTGCGAGCCACGGTTTCGTTAGCTCTTCAAGGCTGAAGCGATCGTGGTGGCGATCGGCGTGGTGGCGCGGCCAATCAACTGGCTCAGTTGACGGCCGTCATCGAACAGTTCACCGTCGGCGGTTCGCGCATCGGAATCGGCCAACATTTTGGCCAGCTCCGTCGGCAGGCCGACGGCCGCCAAGGCCGCTTGATAGTCGGCTTGAGAAAGGTTCTTGTAGTCGATGCTCTTGCCGGCCTGGCGCGCGATCTCGGCGGCGAACTCGGCCAAGGTCCAGCCGGTGTCACCCGCCAGTTCGTAGATGCGTCCGGCCTGGCCCTCGCGCGTCAACACGGCGGCCGCGGCCTCGGCGTAGTCGGCACGGGCGGCCGATGAGACACGGCCGGCGCCCGCCGCGCCGATCAGCGCGCCGTGCTCCACCGCTGTTTTCGCGCCGGACGCACGGTTCTCGGTGTACCAGCCGTTGCGCAACAGCACATGAGGCAGGCCCGATGCCTTCAATGCCTGTTCGGTCTGGCGATGCTCTTCGGCCAGGCCAAGCTTCGATCGGTCCGCATGCAGCAAGCTGGTGTAGGCCACCAGACCGACGCCTTGAGTGCGAGCCGCATCAATGACTGCCTTGTGCTGCGCAACGCGATGACCGACCTCGTTTCCCGAAATCAGCAACAGCTTCTTGACGCCCGCCAGTGCGCCCAGCAGGGTCTCGGGCTGGTTGTAATCGGCCGCGCGCACCTGCACGCCTTGATGGGCCAGATCGGCCGCTTTCGATGGATCTCGAACCAGTGCCACCACCTGCGCGGCAGGCACCGACTTGAGCAGGTTCTGAATGACGAGATGGCCCAGTTGGCCGGTAGCACCTGTGACTGCGTACATGAATGTTCTCCTTGCGAGTGAAAAAATGACTGAGGAAATTCAGTATAGTGAAGACACTTACTTTCAGTAAGTACGCACAGAAAGGTAAGTACCGCCATGAGCAAGAAGGCCACCGCCGCAGCCTGCGCTGCGAACGCTTGCGAGCCATCCCTCGCCGAGTTGCTGGAACAGGGCAATGTGTTCGCGGCGGATTGCCCTTCGCGTCTCGTGATGCGGCACGTCACCAGCACCTGGGCGGTGTTGTCGCTGATCGCATTGCAGGCCGGCACGCATCGTTTCAGCGAGCTGCGCCGCAAGATCGGCGGTGTCAGCGAGCGGATGCTGGCTCAGACCTTGACGGTGCTGGCGGGCGATGGCCTGGTCACACGCAAGGCCTTGCCGGTGGTGCCGCCGCATGTCGAATATGCGTTGACGCCACTGGGCCGTCAGGCCGCGAAGAAGGTGGCCGCGCTGGCCGACTGGATCAACGAATCGCTGCCGAAAATCATGCAGGCGCGCGACGCGCTTGAATCCGCCGACAACGCAGCCGTCGAAGCTCCCGTCAACAAGCGCGTCGCCGCCACACCGCGCATCCAGGTGCATCGGCTGGTCTGATGGGTTCGGTGATCAGATGCAGCGTGATGCGGTCGCGCCGCAATGCACCGACGCATGCGCTGGACGATGGCGTCAGCCCCGGCCCGTGCCAGATGTCGGCGCATCGAACGCGCGGGTTTGGGTCAGTGATGAAGCCGATCGGCGAGGTCGATCGACAGCGTGTCGCACGCAGGCCCCAGCGCGCGTTACCTGGCGGCCGTCACTCCGGGTGCAAGCCCGCGGCTTGAATCACTTGCGCCCAGCGCACCCGCTCGCTGGCCATCAGGCCTTTCAGCGCCTCGGGCGCGGTGCCGGCCGCACTGAAGTATTGGTTCAGCAGCTTGCTGCGGACTTCGTCGGTCTTGATGATGCGCACCAGTTCGCGCGACAGCCGGTCGATCACGGCCTGCGGCGTGCGGGCCGGGGCCAGCACCGCATGCCATGAGATAGCTTCGAAATTCGGGTAGCCCTGCTCGACCAGGCTCGGCAGTTCCGGCAAGGCACTGGCGCGGCCCAGCGAAGTCACACCCAGGGCCTTCAGCTTGCCCGCGCGGATCGAACTGATGGCAATGGCCGGCACCATGAAGCCGGCCTGCACTTCACCGGCCAGGATGGCGTTGACGATCTGCGGGAAGCCTTGATAAGGCACATGAACGATGTCGATGCCAGCGCGCGCCTTGAACAGCGCCATTGCCAGATGGGCCGCGCTGCCGTTACCGACACTGCCGTAGTTCAGCTGCCCGGGCCGCGCGCGGGCGAGGCGCACGAACTCGGCCACGCTGGCAGCGCCGAGCTTCGGGTCGACCACCAGCACGTTCGGCGAGGTGGCGACCAGACTGACCGGCGCGAGATCGCGTGCCGGGTCGTAGCCCAATTGCCTGGACAACAACGGCGCGGTGATCAGCGGCCCCTGGATCGTGAACAACACGGTGTGACCATCGGGCTCGGCATGGGCCACGACACCGGTCCCAATGTTGCCGCCCGCGCCCGGCTTGTTGTCGATGACGATCGGCTGGCCCAGGGCTTGGCCCAGCGGCTCGGCAAGCAGGCGGGCGACGATGTCAGGCGAACTGCCCGCCGGAAAGGGAACCACCAGGTGAATCGGCTTGGAAGGCCAGGCCGCAGAGGCCGCGAAACCTACTGGCGGTAAGCCCGCCAGCGCGGCAGCGATGAAATGGCGGCGCTGCATCGTGCGTCGTCAGATCAAAGTTCGCGCGTGGCGTCGCGGGCCATCAATTCCTGGATCGCGGCCTTGGGGCTGATGCCACCGTTGAGCACACGCACGACGGCGTCGGTGATCGGCATTTGCAGGCCATGCGCCCGCGCGCGGTTCAGCACCGTCGCTGCACAGGCCACGCCTTCGGCCACATGGCCGAGCTCCTGCATGATCTGCGACAGCGGCAGGCCCTGGGCCAGCAGCAGGCCGACCTTGCGGTTGCGCGACAGATCGCCGGTGGCGGTCAGCACGAGATCGCCCAGGCCGCTCAAGCCCATGAAGGTCTCGGCACGGGCGCCCAGGGCCGTGCCGAGCCGGGTCATTTCGGCCAGCCCGCGGGTGATCAGCGCGGCGCGGGCATTGAGGCCCAGGTTCATGCCATCGGCAATGCCGGTGGCGATGGCCATCACGTTTTTCACCGCACCGCCCACCTCCACGCCCACCGGGTCGCCGGAGGCGTAGATGCGCAGGTTGTCGCCATGCAAGGCCTGCACGGTCAAATCACATAACGATGCATCCGCACTCGCTGCAACCAGCGCAGCGGGCTGGCCGCGCGCCACCTCGAGCGCGAAGCTCGGGCCCGACAGCACGCCCACGCGGGGGCTGCCCGGCCGAACGGCGCGCGCCACTTCATGGCCGAGCCAGCCGGTGCCTTCCTGGAAGCCTTTGCACAGCCACAGCAGGCCCGGCGCATCGGCCGGCAACGCACGCAGCGTTTCATGCAGGCCGGCCATCGGCGTCGCAATGATCAACAGGCCGCCGCGCGCATGCTCGACGGCGCTTTCGAAATCGGAGGAGATGCGCAGCGAAGCAGGCAACGCAATGCCCGGCAGATAGCGAGCGTTCTCGCGCAGCGTCTGCATGCGTTCGCACTGGGCCGCATCGCGCGCCCACAGGCGGGTGGCATGGCGGCTCGCAGTGCTGACAGCGAGCGCCGTGCCCCAGGCGCCCGCACCCAGAATGCTCAGATTCATCGGGCGCGGAGGCGGTGTCAGTTCAGCGTTTTCGAGGCCGGTGCGGTGGTGCCCGTTCCAGCGGCTTGTTGCTGCTGTGCTTCGAACATGGCCTGGAAGTTCACTTCGGCGAGCACGACCGGCGGGAAGCCGGCACGCGTGCAAACGTCAGAGACGATGGCGCGCAGGTACGGATAGATGATCTGCGGGCAGGCGATGCCGATGATCGGCTGCAGTTGATCTTCGGGCACGTTGCGGATTTCGAAGATGCCGGCTTGCTTGGCTTCGACCAGGAACAGGACCTTGTCGCTGACCTTGGTCGTGACGGTGGCCGTGACGCTCACTTCATAGACGCCGTCAGCGATCGGGGTAGCTGCCAGGCCGAGGTTGATGTCAACCTGGGGTTGGGCTTGCTCGAGCAGGATCTGCGGCGAATTCGGTTGCTCCAGAGACAAGTCCTTCAGGTAAAGGCGCTGAATCTGAAACACGGGGTTCTGGTTGTCGTCGGCCATGATGGTCTCGCTGATGATCTCGGTATGAGACGGGGTAGAAAGGCAGAGATAAAAAAACCGCACCCAGAGGGGCGCGGACTGCGCGCGGATTATGGCTGAGCCACTGCGGCGCGCTAAGGGCTCAAGTCGCGGACGCCTGCAACAACGGTATCAGACCGCCTTGCTGGTCCAGCGCCACCAGATCGTCGCAGCCGCCCACGTGGGTGTTGCCGATGAAGATCTGCGGCACCGTGCGCCGTTTCGTCAGGCTGATCATCACGTCGCGCTCGACCGGGTCGAGGTCGATGCGGATTTCATCGATCTGATCCACACCGCGCGACTTCAGCAAGGCCTTGGCGCGATGGCAATAAGGGCAGACTTGCGTGGTGTACATCTTCACTGCTTGCATCACATCACTCCTTCAAACTCAGGCCGCGGATTTCTCGATCGGCAAGTTCGCCTCACGCCATGCGGCCAGGCCGCCAGCCAGCGGGTGAACGTTCTCGAAGCCGGCTTTGCGCAGGATAGCCACGGCACGCGAAGCACGTGCGCCTGTCGGGCACACCAACACCAGCGGCAAGGACTTGTTCTTGGGCAAGGTGGTCGCGGTCTCGAGCGTTCCGAAGGGCACGTTCTTCGAGCCGGTAGCATGACCTGCCGCGTATTCAGCCGGTTCGCTCACATCGATCAGCGTGCCGCGCTGGCGGTTGATGACCTGCACCGCCTCGGCCGTCGACAAGGCGCCCGCCTGGCTACCGCTGCGCAGCTTCGGCCACAACAACAAGCCGCCAGAGATCAGCGCCGCGACGATCAGGAACCAGTTGTCGATAAAGAATTTCACAGAGAAGCCCAGAGGTTGGAGAGTGCCCAGGAGCACCTGCGTGCTCCGCCCGTTGAAGGGATGAATCGAATCTGGCGACGGTGCACAGCAGACTCAAGGGCAAACGCGAATTATAGAATTCGATCCTTCTTTGGCCGTGCTCTGCGCAGAGCGGCCGTCACGCTCGTCAACCAAGCACCGCACCATGTACAAACTCGTGCTCATTCGCCACGGCGAATCGACCTGGAATCTGGAAAACCGGTTCACCGGCTGGACCGATGTCGAACTCACCCCCACCGGCGTCGAACAAGCCAAGAACGCCGGCCGCCTGCTGAAGGCCGAAGGCTACGACTTCGATGTCGCCTACACCTCGGTGCTGAAGCGCGCCGTCTGGACGCTGTGGCACACGCTGGACCAGATGGACCGCACCTGGCTGCCGGTCGTTCACAGCTGGCGGCTCAACGAGCGCCACTATGGCGGGCTGCAAGGTCTCAACAAGGCCGAGACGGCGAAGAAATATGGCGACGAGCAAGTGTTGATCTGGCGCCGCAGCTATGACACGCCGCCCCCGCCGCTGGAGCCGAACGACCCGCGCAGCGAACGCAGCGATGTGCGTTACGGCAAGCTCAGCCCCACCGACATTCCGCTGACCGAATGCCTGAAAGACACCGTGGCCCGCGTGCTGCCGTTCTGGAACGAATCGATCGCTCCGGCCATCAAGGCCAACAAGCGCATCGTGATCGCCGCCCACGGCAACAGCATCCGGGCGCTGGTGAAGTACCTCGACAACATCGCCGATGACGACATCGTCGGGGTCAACATCCCGAACGGCATCCCGCTGGTCTATGAGCTGGACGCCGCGCTGAAGCCGATCAAGAGCTACTACCTCGGCGACCCCGAAGCGGCTGCAGCCGCCGCCGCCGCAGTGGCCAATCAGGGCAAGAAGGCCTGATCACGCACCAGCCGATTCAGCGCCACATTCACCGCGGTGCTGAATCTGAACGGCCCACTCAGGCCGGCTGGTCTTCGACCTGCTGCTTGACAACGAGCTTCGACTCGTTCAGCGGCTCCTTCACTTCATCGAGCGGGAAGTTGAAGCAGCCAAGCAGACGTGAGAACGAACGGCTCGCGCGGCGCAGCATCGAGACGATGCTCTGCGTACAGAGTGCAATTACACAGGCAACATTTGCACGACCATGCGTTAAAAAAGCGGCCGCACACTGTGTCAAAAAAGCGACGAGGCATGAAAAAAGCCAGCCGAATGGCTGGCTTTTCAAAAGGGGATTGCGCTGTCAGGTCAATCGGCCTGGGCAGCGACGATGCGGCCGCTGCCGGGTTCGAACTCGCAACGGTATTTGAAGGGCATCAGGCTCATGCCGGGTGCGCGCTGCACGGCGCCCTGCCCTTCGAGGCTGCTGCGGCCCGCCGGCGCAGGCCGCAATTGGCGTGAGTCGGAACCGAAGGCAATGCGGCCGACGCGCGGGTACTTGTCTTTCAGCGTCGCAGCAATCGCGGTCTCGCAGGCTTCCGGCGAGACGCTGGCCAGATCGGGCTGCCATGCCGGCTCGGTCGGTGCAGCGCGGGCCGCATCGCGAAACACGATGCCCGAGGTGCTGCCCGACTCTGCATTGAAGGCGCAGCTGTAGGTAAAGGGCATCGCCCCGTTACCGGTACCGTGGTACTGGCCGGCGCCTTTGACTTCGGTGTCTTCACCGGTCGTGGGGCGCAGCGCGCGCCGGGACTCGATGAATTGAACGTCTTGCGCCTGGCGGCCGCGCATTTCCTTGATGGTCTCGGCGACGGCGGCTTCGCAGCTCTCGGCGGCCTTGGTTGCGGTCTCGTTCGCTGCGGCAGCGTGCGCGCCCGCATTGAACGCGAGGCCGAGCGAAAGAATCCAGCCAGCGGTGTGAATTGATGTGTTCATGCAAGTCCGATTGTCGCCGCGAAGAAGGCCGCAAGGCCGCTCGGTGCGATGTTGTCGCCTTTCGCCTGCAACAGCAAGAGTTGCAAGCGATGCCGCACCCGGTGTTACCGATGGCGATGCGATCAAGCGGCTTTCACCGCCCAGCTGTGGGCAGCGCCTTTGCGGCCGAAGGGGCCGGTTGATTTGCGAGCCTGGCCTTGCGCCGAGATCGCGCAAAATGCGCAGCTCTCAAGAAGGGCGATCATGAAAAAACGTCTGTGCGGGTTCACACTGATCGAGGTGATGGTGGTCGTCGCAATCATTGCGATCCTCGCGATGATTGCCGCGCCGAACATGCGGGACCGCATCGTGCGCGAGCAGATCGTCGAAGCGATGAAGCTGGCCGACATCGCCAAGGCACCGGTCGGTGCGTCGTGGACGCTGACCAAAACCTTCCCGGCCGACAACGTCATTGCCGGCCTGCCCGAGCCAGACAAGATCGTCAGTAACTTCGTTCGTTCGATTGCGATCGAAAACGGCGCCATCCACGTGACCTTCGGCAACAAGGTCAACGGCGCGATCAGCGGCAAGACGCTGACCTTGCGGCCCGCCGTTGTGCCCGATGCGCAGGTCGTGCCGGTGACCTGGGTTTGCGCCAATGCCGCACCGCCCGACAAGATGACGGTGAATGGCACGAACCGCAGCACGATCGAAGCCAACCTGCTGCCATTGAACTGCCGCGGATAAGACGGTGGAAGGTTCAGCGATCGAGGCTTCGGCCCTTCGCTTGATCGGCCGTTGATAAGCAGCCCATCGCCACCGTGGGCCCAGCGCGCTCAGTGCGCCGCAGGTGCCAATTCGTGGATGTTCAGCGCTGTGGCAATGCGTTCGCGCACCGTGTCTGACAACTCACGCCGCTCACGGCCCGCACTTTCGACCGCCGGCAGCAACTGGACCTTCACCGTCAGCTTGTCGGCCGATACCACCGACCACATCGACCCCACCAGCGTCATGTCGCCGATCCACGCAACGACGCGGCTCGGGTCGTGTTCGGCATCGCGGTAAGCCAGCGCGATCGGCTGCACCGGCGCACCGGTGGAGATCGCGGCCTGCAACAGATTGGCGTGGAAGGGCAGCAGCGTGTGACCGTTGCTGGTCGTGCCCTCCGGGAACATCGCGACCACCGCACCGTCGGTCAGCGATTCGGCGATCTGATGCACAACGCGCAGCGCATCGCGCTTTCGCTCACGCTGAATGAACAGCGTGCCGCCACAAGCCACCAACCAGCCCATCACCGGCCATGCGCGCACATCGGCCTTCGACACGAAGCGCGCCGGATGCGCCGCATTGATTGCCAGGATGTCGAGCCAGGAGGTGTGATTGGCGACCAGCAGCGCCGGCCCGCCTTGCGGCACGCCTTCGGCCTGCACTTCAACGCCGAGGATGGCGATCACCTGCGCGCAAAACCGGCCGACGCGCACCATGCGTTGCGCTGGCGAAAGCCGCGGCAACACGAAGGCGCCGATCAACACGCCGTGAATGATCTTCAGCCCACAACGGCCGAGCCGCCAACCAGCCCTCAGTGCGCGCGCTGCCATCAACGGGCTTCGAACGCGACATGGCCGCCGACCAAGGTGTAGCGCACCCGGCCCGGCAACTCATACCCCGCAAACGGCGAATGCTTGCCCTGGCTGCGCAACACGGCGGGCTGCACCGTCCAGCGCGCCTGCGGATCGAAGATGCAGAGATCGGCCACGCCGCCTTCGACCAGCCGGCCCGCACTCGATGCCAGCGAACCCAGCGCCTCACCCAGCACGCACACCGGTTCATGGGTGACGGTGCCCAGCGCCTTCAGCAAGCCGGTCTGCTCTTCATCGCCCCATTTCAAAGCCAGGCTGAGCAGCAGTTCCAGCCCGGTGGCGCCGGGTTCGGCCTCGGCAAACGGCAGGTTCTTCATGTCTTCATCGACCGGCGTGTGGTCGCTGACCAGCGCGTCGATCGTGCCCTCGGCCAGCGCGGCGCGAATCGCATCGCGGTCACGCTGCTGGCGCAGTGGCGGCGTCAGCCGCATCGCAGCGTTGAAGTAGCCGATGTCCATGTCGGTCAGGTGCAGGTGGTTGACGCTAACGTCACAGGTCACCGGCAGGCCTTCGGCCTTGGCCTGGCGAACCAGCGCGATGCCGGCTGCGCTGCTCAGGCGGCACAGGTGAACCCGCGCGCCGGTCACACGCATCAGCTCGAAGATCGTGTGCAGTGCGATCGTCTCTGCAATCACCGGCACACCCGACAAGCCGAGCCGCGTGGCAAGTGCGCCACTGGCTGCCACGCCTTTGCCGAGATAAGCATCTTGCGGACGCAGCCACACGGTGTAGCCGAAGGTCGAGGCGTACTGCAGCGCGCGCTGAAGCACCAGCGTGTCGGGCAGTGCCACATCGGCTTGCGAGAAGCCGACGCAGCCGGCTTCGGTGAGCTCGGCCATCTCGGTCAACACATCACCGGCCAGCCCGCGCGTCAATGCGCCCAAAGGATAGAGATGCGCCTGGTTCAGGTTGCGCGCGCGGAACTTCAGCATCTCGACCAGGCCCGGCTCATCGAGCGCCGGGTCGGTGTCCGGCGGACAGACGAGGCTCGTCACGCCGCCCGCGAGCGCCGCGGCCATTTCGGATTCGAGCGTCGCCT
>CAXTCD010000050.1:0-7719 GCA_964242145.1 uncultured Rhizobacter sp. | reverse complement strand
AGCATGCCTTCATGCTCATGGCCCGGCTCGCGCAGGCGCGCCGCCAGATCAACCAGGCCCGGTGCCACGATCAGGCCGCTCGCATCGATGACGCGGTTGGCGTGGAATTCCGGGTTCACCTTGCCGAGCGAGACGATGCGCCCCGCGGCAATCGCCACATCGCCGGCTTCATCGCGGCCGGTGGCGGGGTCGACCAATCGGCCGTTCTTGATCAGGAGTTTCATTGGGTCAAAAAGCTCCAATTTGCGGGTCGCGGGCCGAGCGCCGGGCCGCTCCCAAGCCGGCCCGCATCCCCTCGGGGGATCGGCCGATGTACCCGTCGGACGAGGGGCTCCATTCGTTCATGCGTTGTTCCCGGCGAGGGTCGACATCACCGCCATGCGCACCGCGATGCCGAAGGTAACCTGCGGCAGGATCACGCTCTGCTTGCCATCGGCCACCGACGAGTCGATCTCGACACCGCGGTTGATCGGGCCGGGGTGCATCACGATCGCATCGGGCTTGGCATGGGCGAGCTTCTCTTGCGTCAGGCCGTAGTTCTTGAAGAACTCACCCGCGCTGGGCAGCAGCGCGCCGCTCATGCGCTCGTTCTGCAGCCGCAGCATGATCACGACGTCGGCGCCCTTGATGCCTTCGACCATGTCGTGGCACACCCGCACGCCCATCTCTTTCAGATCGCCGGGCACCAGCGTCTTCGGGCCGACCGCGCGGATCTCCGGCACGCCGAGCGTGGTCAGGGCATGGATGTCCGAGCGGGCCACGCGTGAATGCAGGATGTCGCCAACGATCGCCACGGTCAGGTTGGTGAAGTCTTGCTTGAAGTGGCGGATCGTGTACATGTCGAGCAGCCCCTGCGTCGGGTGCGCGTGGCGGCCGTCACCGGCATTCACCACATGCACATGCGGCGCGCAGTGCTGGGCGATCAGGTAAGGCGCACCGCTCTCGCTGTGCCGCACGACAAACATGTCGGCATGCATCGCCGACAGGTTCGCGATGGTGTCGAGCAGGCTCTCGCCTTTGGCCGCGCTCGACTTCGCGATGTCGAGGTTGATCACGTCGGCCGACAGGCGCTTGGCCGCGATCTCGAAGGTTGTGCGGGTGCGGGTGCTGTTCTCGAAGAACAGGTTGAACACGCTCTTGCCGCGCAGCAACGGCACCTTCTTGACCTCGCGGTCATTGACGCTCAGGAAGGTGCCGGCCGTGTCGAGGATGTGATGCAGCACCGCGCGCGGCAGGCCTTCGATCGACAGCAGATGGATCAGCTCGCCGTGGGAATTGAGTTGGGGGTTGCGGCTCAGCATGGCTTGCCTTTCGCGGCGCGTCGCCATGCTGTGCGCAGGCCCGGTGCACGGGCAAGCAGGAAGGTCATCGGTCTTGCTCCTGGATGTCGAAACTGAAACGGCCTTCATCGCTGCGCGCCAAGCGCAGCTTGTTCCCGGCAGGCAAGGTGATGCGCGCGGCCGAATACGCCGCATGAATCGGCAACTCGCGCCCGCCACGGTCGACCAGCACCGCCAAAGTCACGCTGGCCGGCCGGCCGAAATCGAACAGCTCGTTGATCACCGCGCGCGTGGTGCGGCCGGTGTAGAGCACATCGTCGACCAGCAAGATCGGCCGCCCTTCGATCTCGAATGGCAGGCGAGTCGGGTCGGCGCTGGCCAGTCCTTTCGATGAAAAGTCATCGCGGTGCAAGGTGCTGGAGATCACGCCAAAGTCGCCGGCCAGCTTCAGGTCGCGTTGCAGGCGCTCTGCCAGCCATGCACCGCCCGACCACACGCCGACCAGCACCGCATCAGGGTTCAACAGCCCGCGCACGCCCGACAGCAAGTCGGCATACAAGGCCTCGGCATCCAGGTGCAAGGTGCTCATGGGGACACCTCGCGCACCACCGGCTGCCGCCGGCCGAGCCTTCCGGTCATCGCGCGCAGCGTTGCGCTGCCTTGCATCACGGGCATCGATTGCTTCATGGGATCTCTCTCAAAAACTGCTCCAGGATGATCGCCGCCGAGGCAGCGTCCAGATCGCGCGCGCCCGCGGCATGCGCCTCGGTGGAGGTGTAGCGCTCATCGACCTCGTGCACCTTCAGGCCAAAGCGGCCGTGCAGTTGCCGGGCGAAGCGCCGCGCGCGGGCGGTATTGTCATGCGCAGCGCCATCGGGATGGAAAGGCACGCCGACGACCAGCGCGCTCGGCTGCCACTCGCTGATCAACGCGGCGATGGCAACGAACCGCGCATCGCCCTCGGCACTGATCGTGCGCAGCGGCGTGGCGGTGTGCGTCACGGTGTTGCCGCTGGCCACACCCACGCGCTTGGTGCCGAAATCGAAAGCGAGAAAGGAAAGCGGAGGAGCGAAAGGACCGGGCATCGGCGAGCCGGTCATGCGTGCCCGGCTTCTTGCGACAGCATGCGCGGGTCGATGCCCAGCAGCGACAAGGCCTTGTCGTAGCGCTGCTCGACCGGCGTGTCGAAGATGATGCCAGGCTCGGCGTCGACATTGATCCAGCCATTGCGGCCCAGCTCTTCCTCGAGCTGGCCAGCACCCCAGCCGCTGTAGCCCAGCGTCACCAGAATCTTCTTCGGTCCGGCACCACTCGACAAGGCTTCCAGCACATCCTTGCTGGTCGTCATCTGCAGACCGCCTGGAATCTGCAGCGAAGAGTTGTAGTGGCTGTCGGTATCGCCTTCGCCACCCAGGCGCTCATGCAGCACGAAACCGCGCTCGGTCTGCACCGGCCCGCCAAAGTAGACCGGCGTTTCAGCGAGGTCTTCGCGGTCCAGCGTGAGGGCCACTTTCTCGAACAGATTCTTCAGTTTGATGTCGATCGGCTTGTTGATGACCAAGCCCAAAGCGCCCTTCTCGGTGTGCTCACAGAGATAGATCACAGCCCCCGCGAAGGTGTCATCGGCCATGCCAGGCATGGCGATAAGAAACTGATTGGTCAGGTTGATGGGCGAATCGGGCATGGCCGCATTTTATTCCTGCGGCACACTCGACGGATGGAAAAGGCTTTGGACACCGCGCTGGTCTGGTTTCGCCGAGATTTGCGATGTGAAGATAACGCGGCCCTGTTTCATGCCTTGAAGGCCGCGCAACGCGTGTGGTGCGTCTTCGTGTTCGATGTCGACATCCTCGCCCCACTGCCGCGCGCCGACCGCAGGGTCGAGTTCATCCGTGACAGCCTGGTCGACCTCGATGCGCAGCTGCAGGCTTTGCGGCCCGAAGGTGCCCGCTTGCTGGTGCGCCATGCCAAAGCCGTCGATGAAATCCCTCGCCTGGCGCTTCAGCTCCGTGCGCAAGCGGTGTACGCCAACCATGACGACGAGCCGGCAGCCATCACCCGCGACAACCAGGTGCGCGGCGCGCTGGCCAATGAAGGCATTGCACTGCACACCAGCAAAGACCATGTGATCTTCGAACGCAGCGAAGTGCTGACCGGCAGCGGCAAGCCTTACAGCGTGTTCACGCCCTACAAGAACGCCTGGCTGAAGAAGCTCGAGCCGTTTTATCTCGGCGCCTACCCTGTCAAAAAATATGCGCACAGCCTCGCGGTGTGGCCCACAGATCTGCCAAACGACTTTGAAGCGCCGGTTCATGTCGGCATTCCCACGCTGGCTGACATCGGCTTCGAGGCCACCAACCTGCATGAGATGAAGATGGGCAGCGGCTCGACGGGCGCGCAAGCCCTGCTCGATGACTTCCTGCCCCGCATCGACCGCTATGGCGAAGCGCGCAACTTCCCCGCCGTCAAAGGGCCGAGTTATCTGTCGACTCACCTTCGATTCGGCACCGTCTCGATCCGCACCCTGGCGCGCGAAGCCGCCACGTGCATGCACGAAGGCTCGCCCGGCGCCGCGGTGTGGCTGTCGGAGTTGGTGTGGCGCGATTTCTATCACCAGATCCTGCACCACCACCCGCACGTTGTTGAGCGCAGCTTCAAGCCGGAGTACGACGCCATCCAGTGGGTCCACGGCAAGCAGGCCGATGCCTTGTTTGCCGCGTGGTGTGAAGGCCGAACCGGCTACCCGCTGGTCGATGCCGCGATGGCGCAAATCAACCAGACCGGCTACATGCACAACCGGCTGCGCATGGTCGTGGCGAGCTTTCTGGTCAAAGACCTGGGCATCGATTGGCGGCGCGGCGAACGCTACTTCGCCGAGAAACTCAATGACTATGACCTCGCGGCCAACAACGGCGGCTGGCAATGGGCAGCCTCCACCGGCTGCGACGCCCAGCCCTATTTCCGCATCTTCAACCCGGTGAACCAGAGCGAGAAGTTCGACCCGGCCGGCAAGTTCATTCGCCGTTATGTGCCGCAGTTGGCCAAGATGCCGGACTCTGCCATTCATGCCCCGTGGCTTGCACGCCCGATCGAGCTGGCTGAAGGCGGCCTCTCGCTTGGCGAGGACTATCCTTTGCCGATCGTTGACCACCGCGAAGCACGAGACGAAACACTGCGGCGGTACGCCGTCGTCAAGACGCCGGCCTGAATGCGAGTCGGCGCATCGGGTCGAAGCCGGTGTCGCTCATCTCGGTAGCCTAACCCGATTGATGCGCGCCATCGCTTCAAGTCGCGTCTGCGACGCGTCAGCATGGCCACTGGCCACACGGCAGAGGATCAACCCTGAGAGCACCGTAACAAACGTGTTGCGTCAGCGATCGAAACACCGTGCTGCCGCAAAGGCATTGCTTCCAAAGGTCTTCGTTTGGTGAGCAGATGTGGGACGTTCCGCAGCGCAGGCCAAGCCTTTTCGACTTACATCTAACCTCACACCGATGCCGACTGGTGCGCAACGCGCCCACCCGTTCGGCGGCTGAAAAGCATGGCTTGCGCTCCTGCGCAGACCTATGACACAGCAAGCCAAGGCGGATCAAAAAGGCCCTTCCGTCCCAGGCGCTGAACAGGTTCGAAAGGCCCATCGAGCGATTCCCGAGACGCATCACCGCCCTCTCCAAACCTTCCCATGGGCCCTACCTTTCGACGGGAAGCACACCTCTCGTAACTTGCAGAGAAAAGCACATCAATCTATCTTTGCATTCGCAGGCAGTACCCGCAGTACTAACGTCACCGGCGCTGTGACAGTGCCTCCGTCTCAGGGATGGCTCGCTTGCAATCAACCCGAAAGGAAAACATGAGAATTCATATCAGAAGGCAATTGAACGCCGTGGCTTGGGCCTGTGCCGCCGTTGCGGCCTTCGTGGCTGTACCCGCGCAGGCGGCTCCAGTCAAAGCCCAGGCGGACACCGGCTCGGTCTGCTTCTATGAACACGTCAACTACCAGGGTGCATCGTTCTGCGCTTCGGCCACCAGCAATTGGGTCGGTTCGTCCTGGAACGACCGCATCTCGTCAGTCAAGCTGAGCGGCACGGCATCGGTCACGCTGTACGAACACGCCAACTTCGGCGGCCGTTCACTGGCGGTGAAGGCCAACACGCCCAACCTCGTGCCATTGAACTTCAATGACAACGCGTCGTCGTTCAAGGTCAGCGACACCGGTGGTGGTGGCGATGGTGGTGGCGGCGGCGGAAGCACCGAACTCGACGCCAAGTGCACACCGAAGGTGGATCTTGCGCTGGAAGATACGAGCTCGCGTGGCAAGCTGTTCCTCGACGTGTCGGGCGCCAACCCCGAAGCCTTCCTGCAAGACATCGGCCGCAACGTCTGCCGCACGCTCTACAAGAATGCCAGCGAGATCCGCAACGCTTCGCATGTCAAGCTCATCATTCGCTATTCCCCGGGTGACGTGGCTTGGAAGTCCGGCGATGGCGCCGACATCACGGTGATGATCAGTACCGACCATCTGCAGAACGTCAAGAACGCCAACCGCGACGTCGGCAAAGAAATCAAGGGCATCCTCTATCACGAGATGACCCATATGTACCAGCAAGATGACCACGACAAGGGCGGCGCGGACATCGGGTTGATCGAGGGCATTGCCGACACCGTTCGTTTCAAGAACGGCTTCATTCCTGACGGCGCACAGCCGAACAAGAACGGCCATTGGAACGACGGCTACCGGACGACCGCATTCTTCCTGCTGTGGCTGGACAAGCAATATGACTCGTTCATCTACAAGCTGAACCTGACGATGGAATCGAACGACAACAAGCGCTGGTCCTCGGAATCCTTCAAGACCATCACCGGCAAGAGCGTCGATCAGCTCTGGACCGACTACCGCAATTCAAACTGATCTCCCGCTGATCAGCTGATTGCATCGGCCACGGTTGCGCAAGCACCGTGGCCAATTTCTTTTGTGAATCGCGACTGTGAAGGCGAATCAGAGGGCCTTCTTCTGCCCACGGCCGACAGCACCTGGGTGGGCACGGCCTGGAACGACCGCATCTCGTCGGTCAAGATCACGGGCACGGCTTCGACCACGCTGTACCGGAATTCGAATTTCAGCGGCATCAGCATCACGCTGCAAAGCAGCGTACCGAACCTCGGCCCCAAGCCCTTGTACTTTGACAACGCCGTATCGTCGTTCACGGTCTCGCTGCCTTCGTCTGGCGACACGCCAAGCCCCGCTCCGGCGCCCGGCCAGGCACGCCCGCTGACCTCGACGCCAAGTGCACGCCGACGGTTGAACTCGTACAGGAAGACCCCGCGCGTGCCAGCCTGTTCCTCGATGTCTCCGGCAGCAACCCCGAAGCCTTCCTGCAAAGCATTGGCCGGACCGTCTGCCGCACGCTCTATAAAAACGCCAGCGAGATCCGCAACGCCACGCACCTGAAGCTGATCATCCGCAACGCCCCTGGAGAGGTCGCCTGGAAAGCCGGCGATGGCGCCAACATCACGGTGATGATCAGCACCGATCACCTGCAGAACATCAAGAATGCGAACGGCGATGTCGCTGCCGAGATCAAGGGCATCGTGCATCACGAGATGACGCACATGTACCAGCAAGACGACAGCGATGGCCATGGAGCCGACAACGGCCTGATCGAAGGCATGGCCGACACGGTGCGCTTCAAGAGCGGCTTCACACCCTCCGATGCCGTCCCCAATCGCGCGGGCCACTGGAATGATGGCTACCGCACGACCGCCTTCTTTCTGCTGTGGTTCGACACGCAGTACGACTCGTTCATCTACAAACTGAACCTTTCGATGGATTCGTACGACGGCGAGACCTGGACGACCGACACCTTCAAAACGCTCACCGGCAAGACCGTCGATGTGTTGTGGCTGGACTATCGCGATTCGATCTGACCCTGCTTGAACCCTGTGTGCCGGCCATGGCTGCGTGATGCAGCCATGGCCGTTTTTGCTGACGGGCCGGTCAGGCGCTAAAGCCGGAGAGCGTTCGACCGTGCGGTCGCGTCCAACCGCAACGGCTGGCTTTTTGCTTGTGATCGATTCAAGCCTTGCTTCTGACAAGCAGGGCTCACTGCAAAGCGAAGAGCGGCGCGGCGAAGCACAGGCTTTGGCCATTGCTGACAAACAGTGGCGCTGACAAGGTGGAGTCGCATGACCGCAGATACATCTGTTTCGTACAAGGGATAGACCATGGCACACAGACCAGCCGCCGCCGCGTTAACGCGGCATCGCAAATCGAACGACGCATCGAGCCCGCCATCTCCCTGGCCTGTTGCATGGTTGTTGTTGGCCTCGTTGACCGCCTGCGGTGGCGGCAACGATGAGACCCCGCCAAGCACCTCCACGACGGCCCCTGCTCCTGCTCCTGCTCCTGCTCCTGCTCCTGCTCCTGCTCCTGCTCCTGCTC
>CAXTCD010000049.1:0-25975 GCA_964242145.1 uncultured Rhizobacter sp. | reverse complement strand
CCAAAAAGGTGAACAGCGGCGGCGCGGCCACCACGAGATAAGCAAAGCGCCGCAGGATCAAACGGCGGCCGTCCCCGGCTGCTGACGATCCGGCCCAGAGCACGGTCGCCCCACCAGAGGCACTGACGCCAAACGCCAGCACCATGCTGGCGATCGCCAGCCAAACACTGCCGGCCTTGTTCTGCGCATGGAAGAGCGCCAGCAAATGCGGATACGCCAGTGCCGCCAGCAGGCAGGGCAGCCAGGCCCACGCAGAGTGGCCGTTCATCGCGCTGGCATCATGTTTCTTATCGTTTGGGGCCATGGAGATCAATGAGATGGACAAGGTGGGAGCCGGCCATTCTAGAAAGAGGGCTGCTGCGAAGTGTCTGCAAGGCGCTCACCAGCCTGTTGACGCAGACGCACCAATGCAGCCGGCTTGTCGCTCGTAGTACGCTTCTTTCCATGCCACCCCCGCCGATGAATTCACCTGCGTTACCGATGCCCTCCGATCCGCTGGTCTCGAGCTTTGCGGCCAGCTATCCCGGCGTTCTGGCCTTCATGGCCGGGGCGGCCGAGCGCAGCTTTGTCAAGGCGGGGTTGCGTCTGGGGCTGAGCCGCTCAGCGGTCAGCCGCAGCGTGCAAAAGCTCGAAGAACACTTGCAAACGCGGCTGTTGCGTCGCACGACGCGCAGCGTGTCGCTGACGGCCGAAGGCGAGGTCTTCCATGCCGCTTGCCGCCCCGGCGTCGAGCAGATCGCGCAGGCACTGCA
The DNA here is from genome assembly GCA_964242145.1 of uncultured Rhizobacter sp. Taxonomy (GTDB): domain Bacteria; phylum Pseudomonadota; class Gammaproteobacteria; order Burkholderiales; family Burkholderiaceae_C; genus Rhizobacter. The sequence goes on along the minus strand of CAXTCD010000049.1, from coordinate 25,223 downwards.
TCACATGCGTGAACTGCGAGGCAGCCCGGCCCGCGGCCCGCTGCGGGTGTGCGCCACCGTGGGCTTTGGCCGCAAGGTGGTTGCACCGCTGCTGGCAGGATTTCATCAAGCGCACCCCGGCGTTGAAGTCGAGTTGGTGCTCGACGATCGAATGACCGATTTCATCGTGGACCGCATCGACGTCACCTTCCGCAACGGCCGGCTGGAAGACAGCGGCATCGTCGCGCGCCAGCTCGCACCGATGCAGATGCTGCTGTGTGCCTCCAAGGCCTACGCTGCGAAGCACGGCCTGCCGCGCAGCCTCGATGAGCTGCAGCAGCACCCCTGCATCCAGTTCCGCCTGGGCTCGGGCCGCCTGTACGAATGGGAATTCGAAGTGCTTGATGACAGTGCCGGCACGGCAATGCAGCGCGTGCGCAAGTTCATGCCGACAGGCCGGCGCGTATTCAACGATCCTGAACTGGTGATCGATGCGGTGCGCCAAGGCCTCGGCATCGCGCAGGTCGCCGGCTATCAGGCCCTTGACGACTTGCGCAGCGGCGAGTTGGTGAGCTTCCTCGATCACCATGCGCCGACGGGGCGTGCCCACTACATCTGCTACCTGCACCGCCAGCATCTGCCAGCACGCATTCGCGTGTTCGTCGACTACTACCTGCGCCGCGTGGGCGAGATGCAGTTGAGCGTTCCGCCCGCACCGTCAGCCGGCAAGGCCTCGCCCGCCTCGCCTGCCTCGCATCACCCACAGCCTGCAGGCTCAGTGGCCGACGAACGGGCCACACCCCTCGTCACACCACGGTGAGCTTGCCGTAGGCCTGCATCGTGCTGCCCGGAATGGGCGAGGCGATCGCATTGCGCAGCATCTTGGCGATGAACTGGTACTGACCCTTGTCATGGATCTTGATGCAGCCCATGCCGCTGCCCACCTCGCCCGCAGGGTGCAGGCGGTAGTTGCCTCGCGCGATCAGATCGCGCATGGTCTCATCTTCGATGCGGCCATCATCGGCATACAGCGCAAAGCCGAGGCCTTGTGCATTCGCGCCGTCCTTCAAGCCGGCCAGTGCGCCGCTCGACGGCCGGTCGACGATGTAATAGCTGCCGGGCGGAATCGGGCTCGCGGGGGTCGCACACATGAACTTGCGCTTGTTGCGCTCCGAGCCCTGGCCAGTGAAAGCGCGCCAAGCCGACGCGCCAATCTTGAACTCACTCATTTCCTTGCCGTTCAAGGCAAATTTGCAATCCAGCATTCATCCTCCGCTGATTTTTGTGAAACGCATTCTAGGAGCACATTTCAATCACCTGAGAAGTTAGGTATTCCTGTTGCCGATCGGCTTCAAGGCGCTGTGTTCACGGACTTGGGTCACTTGACGAAACGGCATCGGCCGCACCTGAAACCCACTGTCCATAGCCCAGCGCTGCCGGCCACTGCGCCGCATCGAACGGCGGCTGGCGCCCTTGACCTTGCCAGCGGGCCGCATTGATCCAGCCGGCGTGGCCGACGATCAGCACGGGCGCCTGCGCGCAGTTCTGAGTGCCGGCCACGTCGGCGAGAAAGCCGGCACAGCGCCGCATCAAGGCACGCACCGATTCACCGCCGCCCGGCGCATGGTCGGTGAATTCATCGCACCAGGCTGCCACCGGCCCGGCACCGATCGCCTGCCAGGTCAGCCCATCCCACGCACCGAAGTCGACTTCGAACAGGCGTGCATCGAGCCGATGCTGCCAGCCCCAGCGCGCCAGCCAACGTCCGACATCGGCGCAACGCTGCAGCGGTGAAGTCCATACCACCGCGGGCCACGCCTCGCAGCGGGCCCGCTGGCGGATGCGGTGCGCCAGGCGCTTGGCCTTGCGCCGGTCGACCCGCAGATCGGTGCGGCCAATGCAGCGGCCCGCAGCACCCTCCGGGCGCGGATGGCGCCAGATCACCCACGCTGCCGTTGCCGCGTCCGCCATCACAACCATCGCACCGCCGCCGCCCAACCCAGCAGCAGCAGCAGTTCGGTGATCTGCTGCGTGGCCCCGAGGCCATCACCCGTAATGCCACCCAGCCGGCGCTTCAGCCAGCGCGCGCAAGCCACGGTAGCAATCGAAGCCAGCAGCAAACCGAGCGCGACCAAGGACCACCACGCGGGTTGACACAGTAATAAAGCGGCCGCAACCAGCGCTACCCAGGCGCAGGCGATGCACCAACCGGCCATGGAGATGCGCCGTGCCAGCGGCTTGGCCTTGGCCTGCGACACATCGCCGGCATATGGCAACCAGCGGATCAGGCTGACCGCCGCGGCGCGCGATGCGGTGTGCCCCAGCAGCAACGCGGGCCCGGCCAGGCCGAGTGGCATCGCAGCGAGGGTGGCCGCCTTCAGGCCGAGCACCAGCACCAGCGCGACCGCGCCGTAGCTGCCGATGCGCGAATCCTTCATGATCTCCAGCGCCCGCTCGCGGCTAACTGCGCCGCCGAGCGCATCGCAGGTGTCGGCCAAGCCGTCTTCATGGAAGGCGCCGGTCAACATCACGGTCGCGATCATCGACAAGACCACCGCCACCGCCGGCGCCCACACCAGGCTACCAGCCCACAGCACGACCGCGCCCATCAAGCCAACCAGGGTGCCGACCAGCGGAAAGTAGCGCGCGCTGTCGTTCAACCACGCAGGCTCGAAGCCCACCCAGCGCGGCACCGGCACGCGGGTGAAAAACTGCAGCGCGATGAAGAAGAGCCGGAGCTCATGCGTCATGCCATGCGTCATGCCATGCGTCATGTGGCGCGCCCAAAGGCGCCGGGAGCTAAGGCGCTGACCACACACGCAGCCGATGCACAACGCACCGTACACCCGGCGCACATTGATCGAGGCGTCAGCGCGATCAAAGCATCTCCTGCTGCGAGACTCCCGCCGATTCGAAGCTGGCCATCTGCGTCAACACCGCGACCGCGCTTTGTAGCAGCGGCCACGCCAGCGCGGCGCCGGAGGCTTCGCCGAGCCGCATGCCGAGATCGAGCAGCGGCTGGCTGCCGACATGCTTGATCAGCACTGCATGGCCCGGCTCGGCCGAGCGGTGCGCCAGCACACAGTAGCCGAGCACCTCGGGCACCAGGCGCGACGCCAGCAACACGGCCGAGCCGGCGATGAAGCCATCGACGACGATCACGCGCCGCTCGGCCGCCGCCTGCAAGGCCGCACCCGCCATCATCGCGATCTCGAAGCCGCCCATCGCCGCCAGAATCTGCAAAGGCGCTTTCAGTTGACCATGCCGCTCACGCACGGCCTGCAGCACGGCCAGCTTGCGCGCCAGGCCCGCGTCGTCGAGCCCGGTGCCACGGCCCACGCACGCGCTGATGCTTTGGCCTGTCAGGTGCGACACCAGCAAGGCCGCGCTCGATGTGTTGCCGATGCCCATCTCGCCCAACAGCACCGCATTGCCCGGCAGCTGCTTGACGATGTCGAAGCCCGCCGCCAGCGCCTGTGTGCACTGCTCGGCCGTCATGGCCGGCCCGGCCGATGCATCGGCGGTGCCGCGGCCGATTTTGCGATCGATCAGGCCGGCGCGCGGCGCAAAGTCATGGTTCACGCCCGCATCGACCACCGTCAGCGCCAGTTGGTGCTGCCGCGCCAGCACGCTGACCGCGGCGCCACCGGCCAAAAAGTTCTCGACCATCTGCCAGGTCACATCGCTCGGATACGCCGAGACACCGCGTGCGGCCAGGCCGTGGTCGGCGGCGAACACGACCAGCTGCGGGTCATGCCACGCAGGCGACTCCGTCTGCTGGATCAGGCCGACCTGCAACGCGAGCGACTCCAGCCGGCCCAGCGAGCCGAGCGGTTTGGTCTTGTGGTCGATGCGGTGCTGAAGGCGCTGCGCCAGCTCGGCGTTCTGGGTGTCGGCAATTGCGGGAAGGGTCAGGTAAGCCATCACGATGAAGAGTCAGGTTGAAGCAGGCCCATCAGCGAGCCGGGGGCGAAATGCCCATCGATGAAATCAGCGAGGCCATCAAAGACGGCGTCGAGCGTGCGCACCTGTGCACCGAACAAGGCCCGCAGCACGCCATCGGCCTCGAACAGGCCGTGCGCATAAACACCCAGCACCGCGCCGTGCTGCCAGCCGATCGGCTCGCCCTCGGTATTGGCCAGCACCGCCCGCGCCGGGGGCAGATCGGCATGCTGTTGCGTGCGGCCCTGCCGAATCTCATAGCCGCTGAAGGCGACGCCGGACAAGCCCGACCACGGCCCGGCCAGATCGTTGAACCGCGCCTGCGTACAACGCAGCAGCTTGGCCGGCTCGAACTGTGTCACCAACGGCAGCAGCCCGAGGCCCGGTGCGTTGCCGTCCACGCCATGCGGGTCGATCAGCGCTTCGCCCAGCATTTGCAGGCCGCCGCAGATGCCCAGCACCGGCCGGCCCCGCGACGCATGGCGGGCAATCGCCGCGTCCAGCCCCTGCGCGCGCAGCCAGGCCAGGTCGCTGCTGGTGTGCTTGGAGCCGGGCAGGATGATCCAGTCGACATCGTCGAGCGCCGCCGCAATGCGCGCCCAGCGCAGGCGCACGCCGTCGAGCCCGCGCAGCGGCTGGAATTCATCGAGGTTGCTGATGCGCGGATAAGCCACCACCGCGATGCGCAGCCCACTGCGCCCGCTCGGCGAATCATCGAACACGCCGTCTTCCTCGGGCAGGCCATGGCCGCGCCACATCGGCAACACGGCCAGCGTCGGCACGCCGGTCAGCTGCTGCAGTTGCTCGGGGCCGGGGGCCAGCAGAGCCGCGTCGCCGCGAAAGCGGTTCAGCACATAACCTCTCAGCAGCTGGCGTTCTTTTTCAGGCAACAGCTGGTGCGTGCCATAGAGATGGGCAAAGGCGCCGCCACGGTCGATGTCGGTCACCAGCAGGCAGGCGGCTTCGGCGGCGAGCGCGGTACGCATGTTGACGTAGTCGCTCGAATGCAGGTTGATCTCGGCCGGCGAGCCGGCACCTTCGATCACCAGCACCTCGTTGTCGGCGCGCAAGGACTGCAAGGCCTCGCGGGCATAAGGCCACAGCTGGTCGCTGCGCTCGCGCCACGGCATGCGCTGCAGATCGGCGCGTACCTGGCCCATCACGACCACCTGACTTGCGGTATCGCGCTCGGGCTTCAGCAGCACCGGGTTCATGCGCACCTCGGGCATCGCGCGCGCGGCCAGCGCCTGGAAGTATTGGGCGCTGCCGATCTCGCCCAACGCGTCGCCCAACGCGTCACCCAGCATGTCGCTCGACAACCCGCTCGACATCGGATGCGACAGGCGATCGCCACCCGAAGGCACGACGCGCGCGTTGTTGCTCATGTTTTGCGCCTTGAAGGGCGCGACCTTCAGGCCCTGCCGCGCATACCAGCGGCACAGCGCCGTCGCAAGCCAGCTCTTGCCGGCGCCGCTGGTGGTGCCGAGCACCATCACCGCGCGGGCGCTCACGGCGCAAGGGCCCGCTGCCAGGCCGCCTGCAATGCATCTTGCGCATCAGGCGCTTGCACGCTGACGCGTACACATCCAGGCAGCCCGAGCGAGGTGGCATCGCGCAGCTTGACACCTTGCGCGCGCAGGCGCTGCAGCTGCTGCGGCAGCAGCGATTCATCGGCAATGCGCGCCACATAAAACGGTGTCACGCTCGGCTCGCAGATCCAGCCCATCGCCTGATGCTGCGCCCACTGGCGCTGTTTCCACACGCGCAAGGTGTCGAGGCTCGCGCGCAGCCATTGCTGCACGGGTGCGCTCACCCAGGCCGTCAGCATCGCGACGCCATGGGCGCCGAGCGGCCAGCTTGGGGCCAGGCGGGCCAGCGATTCGCACATCGATTCCGATGACGCAGGCGCAATGGCATAGGCCGCACGCACGCCGGTCAGGCCCAGCGCCTTATTCGGCGACATCAGCTGCCACGCCGTTGCCGGCGCAGCCAGCGCTTCGCCTTCCAGCTGCAAAGGGGCATAAGCGGCATCGATCACCAGCAGCGATTCGTCACGCAATACGGGTGGGCGCCGCGAGATGCCGCGCGGGCTGGCCGGCTCGGTGTGCCACACCAGGCGCGCATCGCCAGGCAGGCTGGCTGCGCGAAGGCGCTGCGCTTGCATCGCCCGTTCGTAATCGCCATAGCCCGGCCGAGGCACATGCACCGACGCTTGCGGCCAGCGCTGCGCAACCGCCGCAGTGAAGCGGCCGATGAATTCGCTGGCGCTGGCGGCCAGCACGATGCGATCGGCCGGCACGCGATGGAACTCGGCGAGCCGCTCGCGCAACGCTTGATAGCCGGGGTCGGGGTAGCGGCCCGGGTCGGCCTCTTGCAATGCGCGCAGCGCCGCAGGCGCTGGCCCGCAGGCATTGGCATTGGTCGAGAAATCCCAGCGTGGCACGCCTTGCGCGTCGGGCCCGCCATGCATCGGATGTGATGCCTCCACCGGCGGCCTCAAGCCGGCCTCACCATGCACACCACCATCGCGATCAGCCAGCCCGACCAGGCGGCCGCGGTGGCGTAGCGCAACGCACGGCGCATCGCGCGTGAGCCGGGCGGTGCGCTGTTTTCGTTCAACGCATAGACGCCGGGCTTGGTCAGGCGCACGCTCAGGCGCAAGGCCATCGCACCCATCGGCCAGCCGCCGTTGGGCGATGGCGTGCGGCTCGCCTGATGCTTCAGCACGCGCCATGCATTCAGGTTTAAGGTGGGGCGCAGCAGAAAGGCCGTCAGCCGCGAAGGTATCCACGACAGCACGTCATCAGCATGCGCCGCAAACTTGCCGGCCCATTCCCAGATGCCACGGTAGCCCCACATCGCATCGGCCGTGTTGGCAAAGCGGTAAAGCACCGCACCTGGCAGCCCGACCACGGCATACCAGAACAGCGGTGCGATGACGGAATCGGCGAGGTTCTCGGCCAATGTTTCGATCGCGGTTTCACGCACTGCGGCTTTATCGGCCCGGGTGGTATCGCGGCTGACCAGACGGGCGAGGCGCTCACGTGCCGGGCCGATGCCCCGTCGCAGTTCGTGCTCCACCGCCCTCACCTCGTTGTGCAGCATGCGCCAGGCAAACATCGGCTTGAGCAACAGCGCCAGCACCGGCGCCGAGCACCACAGCGGCAGCCGGCGCAGCTCTTGTTCAATCAGCCACGCCGCGCCCACCAGCACCGCCGCCATCAGCAGCCATGCCACCGCGCCGCCATACATCGCCACGCGCGGCGTTTTCACCCGCAGCCAGCAGCCCACCGGCCACAGCAGCTTGCCTAACCAGGCGACGGGATGCAGTGCGTTGCGTGGCTCGCCGAAGGCGGCATCCAGCAGCCAGGCCAGCAGCAGCGCGAGCGCGAGCAGCCAGTCGGGTTGATGGAAGGAGAGCGAAGGCATGGCGTGGATGCTGGGTACGAGTGCTGGGTGCGGGTGCTTGGTGCGGGATGTCCGTCTTCAATCTCAGTCTTCAATGCCACGCTGGGCCGGCACACCGGCTTTGAAATGGTGCTTCACGAGGCTCATCTCGGTCACGGTGTCGGCCAGTGCGATCAATTCCGCCGGTGCGTTGCGGCCGGTCAACACCACATGCACATCGGCCGGCCGCTCGCGCAGGCTGGCCAGCACCGCATCCAGTGCCAGCCAGCCATAACGCAGGGGATACATGATCTCATCGAGCACGATCAGGAAATGCGCACCGGCGCGAATCGTCGCTTCGGCCTTCGCCCAGCCATCGCGGGCAAGCTGGGCCGAGTGCTCCAGGTCCTTGCTCTTCCAGCTGAAGCCGTCGCCCAGACCTTCGATCGGTACGCCGAGCTGCTCGAACACCCGGTGCTCGCCAAAGCGCGCCGATGGCACTTTCATGAACTGGTAGATCTTCACCGCCTTGCCGCGGCCATGGGCGCGCAGCGCGAGGCCGAAAGCCGCGGTGCTCTTGCCCTTGCCATCACCGGTGTGGACCAGCACCAGCCCGCGGCGCTCGCCCTCGGGCCGGTCATATCGTCTCTCGCTGGGCGGGGTTTCAATCTGCATGGGGTCTCCGGAGCAGGCGATTGTGATCAATCGCCGATCGATCGGTGTGTCTGGGTCACCACCGATGCGCGGTCATCATCGAATTGCGGTACCGCGAGCCACTGCGAGCCCAGGCCTTCGATGCGCACCGCGCCTTCGAACACCTCGGCCATCGCGGCATGCAGCGCCCGATCATCACGCTTGCCGGCGGCGCGTAAGCGGCCGGTTTGCATCAGCACCAGCCGATCGGCCTGCAGCGCCAGCGACAGGTCATGCAGCACGCTGATGACCGTCTTGCCAGCCCGCGCCAACGCCATCAACAAGCGCACCAAGGCGACCTGATGCGGCGGGTCGAGGTGGGTGGTCGGCTCGTCGAGCAACAGCAGCGGCGCATCGGTTGCCAAGGCACGCGCCAGCAACACCCGCTGCCGCTCCCCGCCCGAGAGCTGATGCAGGCGGCGCTGCTGCCAGGCCGCGCATTCGGTTTGTGCCATCGCGGCCTGCACGATGGCCTCGTCTTGCGCGCCGGGTTCAGTGAACAAGCCCAGGTGCGGCAGCCGGCCGAGTTGGACGACCTCGCGCACCGTCATCTCGCCACTGGCCTCGCCCTGCTGCGCCAGCCAGGCGATTTGCCGCGATCGATCGCGCAGCGGCCATTGCGCGATCGGCCGCCCCTGCAGCCTGACCTCGCCACTGTGCGGCGCCTGCAAACCTGCCAATGCACGCAACAGCGTCGATTTGCCGGCGCCGTTCGGCCCGACGATCGCCGTCCAGCCGGGCGCAAATGACAGCGACACTTCGCTCAGCGCGACATGGCTGCCCAGGCGAACGCTCAGCGCCTCGGTCGACAAGATGACGCTGGACAAGGCGGCACTGGTGTGATCGCTGGGCGTGCTGCCGTGAGTGGCCTTCATTGAGCGGCCCTTCCCTTCATCATCCGATGCGCCGCCGATGCAGCAGCCACAACAGATAAGCGCCGCCCAGCACGGCGGTCAATACGCCCACCGGCAGCTCCTGCGGCGCCATCAGGCTGCGCGCCAGCACATCGGCGGCGAGCAACAGCACCCCGCCGGATAACGCGCTGGCCATCAGCAGGTAGCCATGTGGCGCCGGTGCGAAGCGCCGCACCAGATGGGGTGACACCAGGCCGACGAAAGCCACCAGGCCCGCCTGCGACACCGCGATGCCGGTGGCCAATGCAAACACCACGACCAGCATCAGCCGCACTTGTGGCAATGCAACGCCCAGGCTGATCGCGCTGTCTTCGCCGAGCGTCAAGGCATCGAGCGCACGCGACAAACGCCAACTCACAGGCAATGCGATCAACAAGCCGATGCCCAGCAGCAGACAACTGTTCCAGCCGAGAAAGCCGGTCGAGCCGAGTATGAAGGCCTGTTTGCCGCGCAAGGCATCGGGCGCGATCGTCGTCACCATGTCGCTGGCCGCGCCGAGCACCACACCGACGATCACACCCGCGAGCAGCAGGCGCACTGTGTCACGCGGGCCACGCGCCATCGCGAGCGTCAAACCCACTCCGACCAGCGCGCCGACAAAGGCACCGCCGACCAGGCCCAGGCGCATCAGCGTATTGGCAGCCGCCAGGCTGACCGCCTGGCCGGTCAACGCGCTCGCGCCCAGCACCAGCACGACACCGAGCGACGCGCCCGAGGCCGAGCCCAGCAGATAAGGATCGGCCAGCGGGTTGCGGAACAGCCCTTGCGCCACCGCGCCGGCCAGCCCGAAGAGCGCACCGGTCAGCCATGCACCGATCGTGCGTGGCGCGCGGATTTCACCGAGGATCAAGCCACCCTCGCCCGATTGCAGCAACTGCATCAACTGCGACAGCGACCAGCCTTCGCTGCCGGCAGCCAGCCCGGCAATGCACAGCAACAGGCTGGCCAGCGCCAAGCCGAAAGCGAGGCGCCGGCGTTGTTGCGATGCGCTGTCGGCCAGGGTCAGGATCGACGCTTCGGCGGACGGCGGCTTGGCCTGGCTCATCAGCGCGCCGCGCCCACGCGAACCAGGCAATCGGCCAGCACCTGCGCCGCCTCGCCCAGGCGCGGGCCGGGGCGGATCAGCAATTCATAGTGCGTGGCATCGAAGCCGCAGCCGCGACGTGCCTTCACCGCGCGGATCGCGCTCCAGCCGGGGCGCTCGGGCATGGCATCGAAGTTGCGCTGCGCCGCCATCAGCAAGTCGGGCTGAGCGCGCACCACGAACTCCGGGTTCAGCTTCGGGAATGGGCCGAGATCGGCCGTCACCACATTGCCCAGGCCCAGCCGGGCGAGCGTCTCGCCAATGAACGAGCCGGCGCCGGCCGCATAGCCGGAACCGTCAATCTCGAAATAAACGCGCTGGCCTCGCAAGGCTTTCGGCACGCGGGCCGCCGCCGAGCTCAAGTCGCGCTGGATCGCCGTCCACACCACGCTGGCTTTGTCGGGCATACCCAACAGTTGCGCCAGGCTCAGGAGGCCGCGCTGCACCTCGGCATGGGTGTTGGAGTCGATCACCAGCACCTTCACGCCCAATTGCTCTAACCGGTCGGTTACGCGGGCCGAGGGCGCGGCCAGCACGACATCCGGCTTCAGCGCGACGATGCGCTCGACCTGCGCATCCTCCAACCCGCCGAGCTTGGGCAGCGCGAGCACTTCGGCCGGCGAATTGGAATAACGATCGGTGCCGACCAGGCGCGCGCACGCGCCCAGTGCACACACGCCTTCGGTCAGCGAAGGCAGCAGGCTGACGATGCGCTGGGGCGGCGCTGGCAGGCTCAGCGTTTTGCCTCGGTAGTCCGGCACCTCGATCGGGTTGGCCGATGTGGCGCCAGTTGCCGCACACGACAGAGCGAACAGCAAAGCGCACAGGCCATTCACGCCGAGCCCAAGCCACCGGTGACGACGTGGATGGCGATCACCGGAGCGCGCTGCGCCCAGCCATCTCTGCATGATCTTCATCCGCCCGCCTTCCGCTTCACCGGCATCTCGATGCCTGCGATCATCAAGGTCACGTCGCTGCACTGCGCCGCCAGCGCCTGATGCAGCCGGCCCAGCTCATCAACGAAACGGCGGGTCTCGCGCGACATCGGCGACAGCCCGAGCCCGATCTCGTTCGACACACACACCACCGGCCCCGGCGCCGCTTTCAGCGCTGCGTACAGCTCGTCGCAGGCCGCTTCGAGCGCCACCGAACTGAGCGCTTCGCCCGCCAGCGGCATCAGCATTTGCGTCAGCCACAAGGTCATGCAATCGATGACGATCAAACGATGGGGCCGGCTCCAGCGGCGCACGGCCGAAGCCAGAGCGCGCGGCACCTCTTCGGTCACCAGTCCCGGCACGCGCTCAGCGCGGTCCATGCGATGGCGGGCAATGCGCTCATGCATCTCGTCATCACCGGCATGCGCCGTGGCCAGCAACACCGCCGAGCGGTCTGCACCCTGCAGCCAGCGAGCCGCGCGCAGCTCCGCGCAGCGCGACTTGCCGCTGCGCTGGCCGCCAAGAATGAGTTCGCTGTCGGGCATGTGGCGGGGTTCTGTTCAAAAGGTCAAGCGCAAGGAGGCCACCAACGCACGCCCGTCTTCCGGATAAATCGACGACACCTGGCCGCCGGCACAGCGGAAGGCCTGCGTGTAGTACTTGCGATCCGCGAGGTTGCTCACGCCCAGCGCCAGCTCGATGGCATCGCGCTGAAAGGCGTAGCGCAGGTCCATCGTCGTATAGCGCGGCATGCTGCACGCATTGGCGAAGTCAGGGTGCTGAGACGATATGGTGTTGAGATAAGCATCGACCGTGTGGCCGGCCGCTGGCTTCCAGCCAGCCTGCAGCGACAGCGTGCTGCGCGGCACCAGCGCCACGCGCTTGCCTTCATAAGCTCCGGACTCGAAGCGTGCCTGCCGGCTGGCCGCGACCACGCGCACACTGAACGCATCGCTAACGGCTTGCGACAGTTCCAGCTCGACACCCTGGCGCCGCGTCAGATCGAAGTTGACGTTGGCGCCGTTGAAGAATTCGCCGGGCACCGTCGGGTCGTAGCCGATCTCGTCGGTCAGCGCGCTGCGATACACCCTCAGCTCGGCGCGGGTGCGGCGATCGGCCCAACGAGCGCCGAGTTCCACATCGCGCGAGGTCTGCGCGCGCAGACTCACGCCCGGCGCGGTAAAGCCAAACTCATCGACGTTCGGCAGCCTGAAACTGCGGCCCACGCGGCCGTAAGCCGAAGCGCCGCCGCCGATCGACTGTGTCACGCCCAGATCCCAGGCATGCTGAATGTCATCCACAGCCACATCCGAGGCCGCGCCGCGGGTCTTGTCGATGCGCTCGGCGCGCCAGCCCACGCTGAAGCGCGTCCCCGAGCCAAGGCTCACGTCGTCTTTCAGATAGAGCGCCCGGCTGCTCGCGTCGGCCCGCGAGGCATCGTCACCGGGCGCCTTCCGCGTCCATTCGTTCGCATCGAAGCCCGCAGTCAGCGCATGGGTGAGCGCGCCCCAGGCCTGGCTGTAACGGGCGCGCAGCGCGTAGGTCGAGGCCTCGACGTCATAGTCATAGGCCGACGCCGACCCGTTGTAGACATTGACGCTGCGTAAGGCCTTGTCGCGCCAGCCGGCATCGAAGGCCAGCTGCCAGTCGCCCAAATCAGCTTGCACCAGCACGCCGCTTTGGCGGTTGCGGATCGACGCGTGGTCATTCGGCGTGCGGCTCTGTCGCGGGTCAGCCTCATATTGGGCTGCGCTCAACGATCCAGGTAGGCCGCCATCGAGCTTGTCGTACGACTGGCGAAGGCCCAAGCGCAAGCCCTCATGCCGCCATTGCAGGCCGGCCGATGCGCCGTCTTTGCGCGAATGGAAGTTCTCGCGGTGGTTGTCGGACGTGCGCGCCGCACCCGCCAGCTCCAGCGACAGCTCACCGGCGTTGAGCGTGGCGCCGGCGCGGGTGTCGAGCAGCGCATGGCTACCGATCGCCGCGTAGGTGCGGGCCTCGTTGCTGCGCGCGAGGCCTTGCCCGGCACGGGTGGCGATGACGATCACGCCACCCGCCGCACCTTCGCCGTACAGCACGGTGCCGCTGCCACGGATGACCTCAATGCGCTCCACCGAATCGATCGGAATGCCCGAGAGCCGCGTGCCGCCGAGATCGGCCTCGTTGATGCGAACGCCATCGACGATGACCACCTGGTTGCTGTCGGCTGCACTGCCGAAGCCACGCAGGTCGAGCGCGTAATCACCACCGCCATAGAGGTCGAGGCGGCCGGGCACGCCGAGCAGCTTCATCACCGCTTCGTTGACGGTGCTCGCGCCCGATTGGCGAATGTCTTCGGCCGTGATCACGCTGACGCCGAAGGCCAGCTTGTCGGCATCGTCGGCAAAACGGGTTGCGCTGACGACCACCGGCGCCAGTGTGAGCTGCGCTTGCGCGGCGCTGCACGAGCCGGCGAGCATCGCCAGCGCCATCCAGGAAAAAGACAAAGGCCGGCCTTGCAAACAGCGCCCGGGCCACGGCGGGCTGCGCCGGGAAAAATGGAATGTCATCGTGATCTCTTGACTCAGCCGCACACGCCAGCCTCCCCGCTGACCGTGCATCCAGGCGCCATGACGAGGCAGTGCGCCGCTTCGTTGGCCGGTATCCGGGCTGACGGACATCCCATGCGACCTTCCCAGAACGCAAGCGCCCCAGTGGTGTATGCACATGAGCGAAGGCTTTCGCCCTCGTCCGTTTGACCGTTGCGGGGGCAGCGCAGGCGGGTCGAGCCCCGAGCGGCGATCGACCTCTGCTTCCCGTTTAACTGCACCGATGAGGGATCGGCACGAGCACCAACGGCCGGGATTGTAAGCAGCGCTTATCGGGCAACCCGACGAAACACCGGCCCGAGATTGAAAGCATGGCCGTGCTGCGCCTCTACAATCGGCACCTCCCCAACATCCAGGTCGCCATGTCGAAGACCCAGGAACTCGCTGACCGCGTTGAGCGCTTGCTGCTGCGGCACGAAGAACTCAAACGCACCAACGAATTGCTCGAGCAGCAAGTCGCCACGCTGACCTCGGAGCGTGACAACCTGCGATCACGCTTGAATGCGGCGCGCGGCCGCATCGATGCGCTGCTCGACCGGCTGCCGGCCGAAGCGCCGCCGAGCAGCCCCACCGGAGGCAGCACATGAAGCAGCTCGAAGTCACGATCATGGGCCAGAGCTACATCCTCGGTTGCCCCGAAGGTGGCGAGCTCTCGCTGATGGAGGCCGTCGCGCATGTCGACCGTGAGATGAGCGCCATCCGCGATGCGGGGCGCGTCAAGTCACGCGAGCGCATCGCGGTGCTGGCTGCATTGAATCTGGCGTTTTCGTTGGCCGAACAACCCGCGAAAACCGAGCCCGACAAGGTGGAAGCCACGCCGAGCGAGGCCTCGTCGATCGAAGCCAATCACATCGATGTCGATCGCCTGATCCGCAAGCTCGATCAAGCCCTCGGCGCGGATGGGCAATTGCTCTGACCGAGCCCGGCCGAACAGGCGACACGCGTAGAATCCATCGGGTCCGTTGCGTTCGCGTGAGTCTTATATTTCCTTGAACCGATGCTCGCAAGAGCAAGGGCTTGGAACATCGCTCGGTTGGTGTGATCGTCTCGCGTCAGATGAACCCGAAGCCCGGCTGACCTCGCCCACCTGAACTGCCTGGGTTCAGGAATGCGGCTCACGGTTCGCAACGGACACCCTTCCCGCTTTCAGGTTTCACTGCCGCCCCATCACCCCATGGCCACCCAGTATTGGCTGATGAAAAGCGAGCCCAGCGAGTGCTCGATCGATGACCTAGCGACCGCGCTGAATCAAACCGTGCCGTGGATCGGCGTGCGCAACTATCAGGCGCGCAATTTCATGCGCGATCAGATGCGCATCGGCGATGGCGTGTTGTTCTATCACTCGTCATGCCCCGAGCCGGGCATTGCGGGCTTGGCCAACGTGGTCAGCGCGGCTTACCCCGACGCCACCCAGTTCGAACCCACCCATGTCTACTTCGATGCGAAGGCGCAACCTAGTTCGCCGCGCTGGAGCCATGTCGATGTGAGGCTGCAACGCAAGACGCGCTTGTTGTCACTGCCGGAGATGCGGCGCACACCGGAACTTGCGACGATGCAGGTGCTTCGCATCGGCAATCGGCTGTCGATCACACCGGTCACGCCAGATGAATGGCAGGCCGTGCTGCGCTTGCTGTAAGGCCCGGACAAGCCGGCGCGCAAGCCAACCCACTTTTCTCCAACAAGCCGTTCAACAGGCCGATCCATGCCTGCCCACCGGGCGGGTCCACCGGCGGTGCAGAGGCCGGCAGACACGAAGAGACAGGCACGATTCAATCAGAGGCCAGCGCCGGCCCCAGACAACCCTGCGGCCTGGCCTGGAATCACTTTTCCCAGCGCGCGCGCAAGTCTTCCAGCTTGGCGCCTTCATCCAACTTGCGGTTGCCGGGGGCGATCAGCTTCACGCTGCCTTCGGGCAAGCGGAATGCTTTCTCGATCGTGGACTGCAGATTGGTCAGCAAGGCGTCACCGCGAGCACCACGACTTCGGCCGATCACGCTCGGGTTCGCCACTTTGGCGGCCGGAGGAGTTTTCAAAACCGGCTTGGTGGTTTTCTTGGCCACGGGAACGGCTGCGCGAGTTGTCTTCTTTGCAATGGTCAGTTTTTTGATACTGGGCATTTTTTTCATTCAAGGTAATGCCACATGGCGGGCGAACTCTAACGGATCTGAATGGCTTGCACCGAATTTATCCACTCAAACCGGTCTACGGACCTATTTTATTCAAAGTATCAGACTTGCCAATGTGCTCGCCGCGCTTTGAAGGATCAACGGAAATGGAATGAGGCTGGCGCGAGCCTCGGCTCGAAACACCAGTTCTCTGGATAACCTGTGAACGTGAATGCTTCCGGGCGGGCGAAACCATTCGGAACATCCAGTGTTTACATGGCGATTCAAAAATGGCATGCCGCGTGTCAATTCCAAGCCCTGGTTTCTTTGAATGCAGGCTCCGCGCAGCAGGCCGCCAAGCCGAGGGCTCCTGCCAAGGGCGGGCCACTGAGTGAATATTCGCTGGCTTGAGCGAAGGATCGCAAGAACGATTCACCTGATCCTGTTTCTGGGAAACGAAGGAATCGCCAGTTCATTTTCACGCTCATTCCTTGACTCGTTCCCCAGGGCGCGTTTCCATATACGCAGCACAAACTCCACCGCTCACATTCTCGGGGTTTCAGGCAGCGCCGAGCGCACTGACGCGCCAGCGCATTGGCCTGGATTCGATCGCAAGCGGCCTGCAAATCTGAAAACCCGACGGTCGACGCGAATTGAAGCGAGCGCCGCTGTCAATCCACGACGGGCCACCGCCCGAAGGTCGAAAATTCACATCCGATCGAAATGCGGCCTGCATGATGACGAGGCTTTTGCGGGAGATTTCATTCCGTCTGAAAACACCAATGCGCATTTTCGCGCCTGTTCATCGGTGTTGGGGCGATGAACCCGTTCGAATACTCCATATTGAAAATGCCACAGTGAATCTCCGCCGTGGTCATTTTGAATTGAGGGAATATTGAAGCCGATCTGGGTCGGCGGCTCGGCACACCTTCATAAAATACGCTCACTTAAAACGTTAGCAACAGGCAGCAACGTTCGGCCGATGCTGCAACGCGTCAGTCCTGCACGGCGCGCAAGTCGTGCTCGCGCAGCATCACCGGTTCGATCGAGCCCTGCGCGACACGGCGCCGCACGGCTGCTTCGATCTGCCGCACATGAGAATTGAAAGTCTCCAGCGGGTTGTCATCTTGCGCACTCGGCCGATAGTGGTAGTGCAAGGTTTCTTTGCCAATGCTGGCGCCGATCAGTTCGGAATCGACCTGAACCCAGAAGCGAACGGTTCCGGAAGGTTCGTGGAAAAAAGGAGAGTTGGACATGGTGGTTCGATGACGATGAAAGGGTTGATCTACGAAAAGCAAGGATGACTGGCGGCCACCCGGAAAGGCAGCAACGGCAGCGCTGACAAGCCGGGCGAATGCCAGGGTCGGCGTTCACGACACGGCGCTCGGTCGGCACCGAAGCTGCCGAGAGCTCATTTCAGAACCCCGGCTCAGTCAACGGGCTCGCCGCCTTACGGCAAAATTGGTTGAAGCATTCACGGCGATACTCCTTTCTCCAGGGTGCGCCGCTGTGGCGCAACGGTCTGTGCGCTGCCGCACACAGCGACTTCACGATGGAACGGCAAACCCGCCGCGGTGGCGATGCCGCCCAGGCAGCACAGGAGCGCCGATGGCCTTGACAGGCAATGCAAAAGACAACGCTCTGCTGGCTTCATTGCCCATGGCCGAATGGGCGCGGTGGAAAGCGCAGCTCGAGCCAGTAGAGATGCCCTTGGGCAAGGTACTGTACGAATCGGGCCGCAAGCTCAGCCACGTCTACTTCCCGACCACGTCGATCGTGTCGCTGCTGTACGTGCTGGAAAACGGCACCTCGGCCGAGATCGCCGTGGTGGGCCGCGAGGGCATCGTCGGCGTGTCGCTGTTCATGGGCGGAGAGTCGACCACCAGCCGGGCCGTGGTGCAAAGCGCCGGCCTCGGCTTTCGGCTGAAGGCGAGCGTGATGATGCTGGAGTTCAACCGCGCCGGGCCGGTGCTGCACTTGCTGTTGCGCTACACGCAGGCACTGATCACGCAGATGGCGCAAACCGCAGCCTGCAACCGCCATCACTCGCTCGATCAGCAACTGTGCCGCTGGCTGCTGTTGAGCCTGGACCGTTTGTCATCGAACGAATTGGTCATGACACAGTCTTTGATCGCCGACATGCTCGGCGTGCGCCGGGAAAGCATCACCGAAGCGGCGGGCCATCTGCATCGGGCCGGGCTGATCTCGTATCGGCGCGGGCACATCACCGTGCTGGACCGCGCCGGGCTGGAGCTGCGCACTTGCGAGTGCTATGCCGTCGTGAAGAACGAATACGACCGCTTGCTGCCGGTGGCCATCGCTACCTGAATCTCGCCACCTAAGCTCGCGGCCTGGTTTGACGTCAAGCCGCAAAACGGCCAGCTCCAAAAGAAAACCGGCGCCTCCCTCAAAGGGCGGCGCCGGCCGGACTTGCATCGCTATCGCGCGATCATGGGTAACTGACGAGGTTCACCGGAATCGTCGATTGCCCCTGGGCGATGTCGCCGGTGTTGTTGACGACGTGGCTGATCGTGCCGACACCACCCAGCGAAACCGTGAACACATCGTGCAAACGCACCCCCGGCGTGTTCGGCACTTCGAAGCCACGCGCCGCGTTGACACTCGGGTTGGCGTTGAAGTAGCCGTACGCACCCAGACCCCAGCCCTCATGCGTCTTGACGCCATCGGCCACTTTGTAGGCATAACCATTGCCGGCGCCGCTCATCCAGACGCTTTGATTCGGCACGTCATATGGCAGCTCATTCTGGAAGAAGATCGTCTTGCCGTTTTCGCCGTTCCACAGCACAGCGTATTTTTCGTAGTGCTCCGAGAACAGGCCGGTGGCCAGCACGTTGTTGCCGTTGACGACCAAGCCATAGTCGGCCGGGTTGATGGTCCATCCGGTCGCGAAAATGCCATGGTCGGCACGCCAGGCCCAGATGTGGTCAATGATCGTGTTAGCGCTGTTGATGATCACGCTGTTTATTGCCTTGCCGGCCACCGCGCCGCCGATGCGGAAATACACGTCTTGAATGGTGATCGGGTTCGCCGCATGGCTGGCCGATGAGGCCGCCGGGCCGACCGTCAACAAGGCCTGGCTGTTGACCGTGCCGGCATCGAACAGCACGCCTGCGATCTTCACGCCATCGACATCGGCCACCGTCATGCCGTCCACCCCGTTGTCGGGCACGAGCGTCGGAAGCAACGCCACCGGTCAGTGCGGCACTCGTTCCCTCATCAACGGCGAGCAGATCCTGACGTCGATGGCTTGTTCTTCGGAAGGTCGATCTTCTCTTCATCGTCGGCCCCATTGCGAATCGGCGCGGTAACGGCCTTGCCAATTGATTCAAGAGGGCCGTCGTCATGCCGGCGCGGCGAGGGCTGTGTCGTTGGCAAGCCATCGGCAGAGGCTTCACCAGGATGCCGATGAATCTGCGCCCGCGCGGCGGTGCCGGTGATGGTCGAGGTGGAAGAAGGCGCGGCGGGGCTTGTATTTTTGAGTGGCATGCGGATCTCCTGAAATTTGTTAGGTACGCGGGTCTATCGGGATATGACGCTGCGATTGAGCGCTCAGAACGCGGGGTATTGGATAGAGCTTGCTGACGTACTTAGCGTATGCGAATGCCTTCGCCATTGAACGCAGACAAGTGCTCAAACGCTTGTCAGAGGAGGCCTTCACAAGCCGAAAGCCGGTGCTGACATCCACCCCTAACTTGACCCCCACCAAACGGCCGATCAGTGGCAGCATGCCTTCCACACTACGCGTATATGAAAAGATAGAAAACAGGCAAAGCGTTCGATGTATTTCTGATGCCTTCGCTGCGCAAATGGTCGCAGCGTCGGGTCTGCGATCTGCCCGCCGTGAGCAGATCGCAGAGACAGGCACCCCGGCTTGCACCTCGCCTTCGAAGCGGCGAGTTCTTGCAGCGTCTGATGACACGGCGCAATGCGCCACGCTTCGAGGCCCGGCTTCACCAGCAACCCGCACCACCGCGAACGACCCCCTGCGTTTTTAGCGTGACAGGCATTTCTGCCACCGCGGCGAACGGGACGATTCGCTACAGGAGACACAGCATGCGCATCGGTCAGCAGCCGACTTGGCTGGATGACGTTCTCGCGCTCTTCATCTCGCCCTATTGGATGTCGATGTCGACACGCAAAGACACCGGCGCCAAATGGATGGGTTGCATGCGCGCGTACGACCTCGACCTCAGCGACTACGGCTGCGTGAAAGCGGCCTCGGCCCGCATCTATCAATACCTGCACAGCCGCAAGATGCCGTTGACCGACGACCCGGCGGAATACTGGCCCGCTCAGGCGCTCGAGACGTTCCGGCAGTGGGTCAATCAGGGGTGGCGGCGCAGCGCCGATGACCCGTTGAATCCCGAAGAGCGCATCGCGCTGCCCTCGCCTCACCCCGAGCCGCTGCAGATGCGGCGCGATCTGAGCAGCCTGAGCCAGGACGAGCTCGATGACTACCGGATGCGTTTCGACGTCTGCTTCCAGGTGCGAGACGCGAGCGCCGATGCGCCCGGCCAGACCTTCTTCGCGATCCACGGCGACTGGTGTCTGCACTATCAAGAGGCCTTCCTGCTGTGGCACCGCGCTTACCTGCTGGCCTTCGAGAAGCGGCTGGGCTGCGCAGTACCGTATTGGAACTGGTATGCCGAAGACGCCGCCATCGATGGCTCACCGAATGCCGGCTTGCCGCAAGCCTTCAAGGACCTGACCTATGTGCACCCGCTCAGCGGTGAACTGCGCCCCAACCCTTTGCGCTTTGCCACCGCACGGCGCGGCGTCAGCAAGGCCTGCATGCCACCGCCCGACCCGCGCCCCGAGCCCGGCGGCCGATGCCACTGGGTGCAGCGCGACCCGCTGCTCTACACCAGCGGCGATCAAGACCGCGCAGCGCGCGTGCGCAAGATCGGACTGACGCGGCTTTATCAACAGCAGGTTCAGCGCGCGCTGGCCTTCCATGATTTCAGCCACCCTCAAGGCATGGGCCAGCCCTGGGCCAACATCCCGAGCTTCGACCCGCCGCCGGCCGACAGCCTTTACGTCTATCGCAACTACAACTTCGATGGCGCCTATGAGCAGCCACATGACAACTACCACGGCTGGGTGGGCCCCGACATGGCGGACAACGCGTTCACCGCCTACGACCCGGTGTTCTGGTCGTACCACGCCAACATCGATCGCCTGTTCGAAGTCTGGTTGCGCGCGCATGCCACGCAAGCCACCTTCACCGCCAACATCGGCCTGTCACCGTTCGCCGGGCCCCGCGCCAACCGGATTGAATTCACCGACCCGCGGCCCTTCGTCTACACCACGATCGGCGACCTCGCCAAAGACAGCCGCGCCTTGGGCTATGACTTCGCACCGCCGGCCAGCCCCGATTTCGGCAGCCGTGACGGGCGGCTACTGACACAGTCAACCGGGCCGGTGTCGCCCGGCATTCCGCGCCCCGCGCTGTTCGTGGCTGAACCGGCGCAAGACGAACTGCTGGTCATCTTTGATGAAGTGCGCTGCACGCATGCCAGTTTCGCGATCGATGCCTTCCTGAACCTGGACACGCCGACGCTGAATGACGTCGATGCGGCCAACCCGCACTACATCGGCCGCTTCTCGCGCATCGGCATGGGCCAGATTGATGACAAGGGCCGCTGCATCACGCAAGGCGTGCCACGCATGCTCGACGCGACCGCCACCGCCCAAAAGCTGCAGCTGGCGCCGGGTGCGCCGTGCAGCTTGACGCTGTTGATCACCGATCTGGCCAGCGCCGCCGAGGTGCCGCCGCAGGTCCATCAGGCCTTGCCGGGCTTCAAAGGCCGGCTTCTCTGGGCGAAGCGCGGATGGGCGCCCGCCGACGCGGCCTCGGCGCCGCCGTCTTCTTCCATCAGGTGTTGCCATTGAAACGTCAACGATAAAAAGGAAGCGTCATGTCCAAGCAAACCACCGAATTCATCTTCTCGCTGCCTGCGTTCATTCAAGACTTCGCGCCCGGCACGCCGGCCGACCTCGCGCTGAAGCGACGTTGGAACATCAATGTCTCGGGTTGGATTCTGCAGGCGATGCCAGGGGCGCCGGCTTACTTCTACGACCCCACCGTCACGCCGATTCCCCAAGGCAGCCTGACCGCGCCAGTGCAGTGGGGCGCCTTCCCGGGCCGGCTTGACCAGTACTACTCGGCCAACCCGCCGAACCTGCCGAGCAACCCGCACCCGTTGACACAGAAACAGATCTACGCGCTGGCCGACACTGGCTACTACCTCGATGCCAACAACCGGCGCCAGAGTTTTCCGCAGATCCCCCAAGTGGTCTGCCCGAAGGCCGACTGGACGCAAGGCACCAAGGTCTTCGGCCCGTACGGCCCACGTGGCTGGCTCGACGAATACTGCGAATGGAGTGCAGCCCGCGACGCTAACGGCAAACTGACGCGCATCGATTTCGCCTGCGAAAACCCAGAATACTGGAACACGCTGTGGAAGGTCAGCCCGCAGGCCGTGTGCGACATCTACCAGACCGTGCTGAATTGGGACGCCCCCGCACAGCGCCAAATCGCCGTCACACTGGCCGACCTTCAGCTCTTCTACAACGGCGTGGCGGTCAAAGACCCGGAAACCGGTGGCCCGGTCTACAACCCGCTCAACAAATGGAACAACGGGCCGGTGGCGCTGCGCACCGGCGATGCATCGCAATTCAGCGGCGGCGTGATGCATCTGACCAGCACACCCAACACGCTGCAGACCGAGCTCGGGTTGGCCGGCGCGGCCACGGTTCAATATGACCCGCCCGACGAAAGTGGCAACACCAACGCCCAGTCGCTGATCTGCTGCGGAAGCTACGGCCAGGAATACCGCCACAGCGACCCGCACATCGGCCAAAGCGTCAACCAGGTCGTGGGCGGCACACGCCAAGGCTCGAACCCGCCAACCAGTGCGGCAAGGGTGTGCCTCGCCAACCCGGTGGGCCTGTACATCCAGCCGCCGAACAACCCAGCCTTGTTCAGCTTCGGCCCCGGCATCGATGCGACCAAGCTGCCGAAGAACACCAACAACCAGCCCGCGCAGGCCAGCGACATCTGGCAGGTGGTGCGCGGCTCGACCTCGGTGATCGACCCGGTCACCGACGCCCCCTTCCCCGGCGCGATGATCCTGCACGCCATCTGCCAGATTCCATCGGGCTGGCTGGCGGTCTATCCGCAAATGACGCTGGCCGACATCCTCGTCAACAAAGAGCCGATCGAATACGCGGGCCAGGTAGCGAACCAGTTCAACGTCGGCCTGTATGCCCGACCCTTGACCAGCACCGACATGCCGCCGCTGCAGCCCTGCGCCGGCAGCGGCACCACGGCCGGGCAACCGCTGCAAAGCATGATGTTCACCGACATCTGGGACGCGTTCTACAACACCGTCGAGACGGCCCCGACCGGGGCGACGATGCCGCTGGCCAGCAACTCCACCTTCATCGCCCCGCAGCTGCGGGCCAATGGCGTGCAGCACCTGACGACGCTGACCTGCAACTCCTTCACCACCGGCTTGTCGCAACTGCCCACAGTGCAGGTGCTGCTGCCCGATGACTCCGGCCCCGACCCGAAGATCAGCGTAACGGTGCTGGGCATGGCGTATGTCAGTTATGCGATTCCGGGCAACTCATTCCCACCCACCAACCCGCAGTCGTATACCGCGCTGTCCTTGCAGATCACGGTGGGCTCGGGCATCGCGACCGGGCTGCGAAGCGTGCGCGTGACCGATCCTCAGGCGGGCCCGAGCAGCCTGCCGGCCGCCCTTTACGTCGCGGAGGTCTGAGCAATGCGCCGCCTTCCCACCCCGCTTACCATGCAACCACGGGCAGGCGGCGCCTCACGGCCTAACTGCCTGAATATGTGTATTGCGTTGTGTGCCGTTGTGGCAGCGTGCAGCGCGCCCTCGCCCACGCCGCCCGCGCGCAACCTGAGCACGAAGCCGCTGATCGCAGCGACAGCCATCCCCAACCCGTGCGCCGTGTATGGCGTGCAAAACGTGGTCTTGCAGCCCATCCTGCCGACCCAGTTCTCGCCGTCCAGCAACCAGTTGGGGGCCGATTGCATGGCCTGGCAAACCTTCATCGCATTGGCCTGGGCAGCCGACCCGAATCAACCCGGAAGCCCCGATCCGAATGCGCTGCCTTCCAGCTTCGGCACACCGGGCACCGGCACGCCGAAGGTGTGGGAAAGCTACTTCGAAGCCTCCACGGTGTTCAACCCGCCCACGCCGGGCCTGCTGCGCTGGAATGCGGCGCGGCCCAGCATCAAGCAGCTGTCTCGCACCTCCAAGCAAGGCGCGACCGACCTGTCCTTGAGCAACATCGGCCAGGCCGGCGATGGCAAGTGGCTGACCAGCCAGCGCGGTGGGCTGGCCTTTTATGAAGTGCTGATCAACCAGGACGAATTCGAGTTCATCACCACCAATGTATTCAGTGGCGCCGACCTCACCACCTTCGCCGGCCAGGCCGCTTGCGCATCGCAGCCGGGCCAGAAGCAAAAGGGCGGCTTCGTGCTGCCCGCGGGTGGCGGCAACAACGCGCAAGCGCAGCTCGATACCGACTGCCTGGGCAACCCGAAGATCTACGGCAAGAACGTTGGCTCGATCGAAGTGAAAGCCGCCTGGACGGCGCTGCCGGCCGACCATTCGCTGGACTATCGCTACCAGACGGCGGTCGCGCAGATCACCGCACCTGACGGCAGCACATCGAGCGCCACCGTCGGCCTCGTCGGGCTGCACATCATCCACAAGGTGCCTGGCGCGCCCCAGTTCGTCTGGGCCACCTTCGAGCAGATCGACAACAGCCCCGACGACGCCGGCACCGGCTATCAAGCACCCGCCTTGCCGCCGAACCCCAACCAGCAGGCCCGCCCCGGCTACACCTTCTTCAACCCCCAGTGCACCGTGGCCACCGACCCGACCTATCAATGCCAGCACAACCGGCTTCCAGGCACGCCGTGCAATGCGCAGGGCCAGCCGGCAGGCTGCGATGCCTACAGCGCCCCGATGCAGATCACGCGGCTGGTACCGACCGACAACACCGCCAATCAAGTGACCGGTTATGCCTGGAGCCTGCTGCCGGCCAATTCGGTCTACAACTACTACCGGCTGATCAACGTGCAATGGCCCAGCAGCCCGGCAACGGTGCCACCGCAAAGCCTTACGCCCTTGCCGACCGGCGACATCACGCCGTCGCCCAATTCAGGCATCGTCGCCAACACGACCCTCGAAAGCTTCCAGCAAAGCAAGAACGCCTGCATGAGCTGCCATCAATTCGCATCGATCGCCGTGCCCAGCAACCAGACGCAAGCCCTCGTTGCCGGCCACACCGAACGCAAGGTCAGACCCCGGCAACTGACCGGAGCGGGCGCCCCGTATGCATCGGACTACTCGTTCCTTTTTGTCAGTGAAACGGTGCGGTGAGGCGGGGGGTTGAGAACGGAGCGCTGAGATAGCGCGATGCGCCGAGCCCGGCGCATCGCCATCAGGCGGCCGCTGCGGCACAGGCCTGGCTGATGAAGCCACTCCTTTACAGCATTAGCCTCAGCCAGCAGACTGCCACACCGCCGTCGC
>CAXTCD010000048.1:0-26010 GCA_964242145.1 uncultured Rhizobacter sp. | reverse complement strand
ACCCTTATGCAAAACTGATGGATCAGGCGACCACCCACGCTGCCGCGCAGCACGACCGTGCCGGCCGCCAGGCCTTCGGTGACTTCGACCATTGCCTCGGGCGGCCCGCTGGCGTTGCCGACCGGGCTGGCCTCGGGCGCCAGCTCGCCGCGCGCGCCCAGCACGACCGCCTTCTGTTGTGCCCGGCCCTCGACGATTGCCAGCACATAGGGCCGCGCCTGATCGATGCGCACCGCACTGACCGGCACCAGCAAGGCGCGGCGGCGTTGCAGCTCGATCTGGCCTTTGGCGAACAGGCCCTGGCGCAGGCCGGGCCGCGGCTGCAGCGCGAGGTAGACCATCACCGAGCGCGTGCCCGGCTGGGTGCTGGGGTTGATGCGCGCGACCTGTGCGGCCACGGCCTGGCTCAGCCCGTCGATCTGCAGCCGTGCACTTTGGCCAACGCGCACCTCGCCGATGTCTTCCGGCGCCATCGCCGCTTCGACCTCGATGCGCGACAGGTCGACGATCTCGATCAGTTTGGTATCGATCGATACCCGCTCGCCCGGCTGCACCAGCCGCTGCGAGACCAGACCGCTGATCGGCGCGAGCAGTTGTGCATCGGTGCGGCCCTTGCGCGCCAGATCGACGGCGGCCGTCGCGGCGCCAAAGGTGGCCTGCGCCGCGGCGTGGTTGGAGATCGAAGTTTCCAGCCCGGTCGCGGAGATGAAGCCTTGCGCCACCAAGGCGCGGTTGTTGTCGAGCGCGCGCTGCGTGATGTCGAGCTGGGCACGTGACGAGGCCGCCGTCTGATCTGCCTGGCGCAAGCGCAACTCGAGTTCGGCGGTGTCGAGCTGGCCGATCAACTGGCCGGCCTGCACGGTGTCGCCCTCGCGCACCGACAGCGACTTCACCTCGGCCGCGACCTTGGCCTTGACGACCGCGCTGTTGACGGCCTTCAGCCCGCCGGAGATGGCGATCGTGCGCGCCAGGTCCTGCACTTCGGCGGTCGCCACGTCACTGGGCGATAGATCCAGGCCGGCGGCCGCCTTGGCAGGCATCAGCATCGCTTCGCGTTCGAGCTTGCGCGCATGCAGTGAACGCGCGGCCAGGCCGCCGATGACAAGAACGGCCAGCAGCGGCAGTGACCATTTCAGCCAGGGTTTCATGGTGTGGAGGGCGTCAGATCGGCAGGGGGCGCAGAAGGTAAGAGGCCGGCGTCCGGGCGCACCAGCAGCCCATGAAGAATCAGGTTGATGTGGGCGGTGATGACGCGGTCGGGGTCGATGCCCATGCCCTCGGCAGCGCAGGCGCCCAGCGAATGCTTGTGCACGGCCATGAAGATCAGGGTCGAGAGCATGGCATGGACGACATCGTTGACCTCGACGGTGCGGAATTCACCGCGCTCGATGCCCCGGCGCAGCACGCGGGCGAGCAGATCGTTCGACGGGCGGATCACCTCTTCACGATAGAACTCGGCGATCTCGGGGAAGTTGCGCACCTCCGACATGATCACCTTGTGAATGCCGCCGGCCGGTGTGTTGCCGACATGCTCCCACCAGGAATGCACCAGCCGCGTCAACAGCTCGGCGGTCGGGCCATCGAAGCCGTCGGCCAGGCTGCGGCTCTCGGCAATCATCTGCGACAGGTTCTGCTGGATCACCGCCTTCAGCAGCTCTTCCTTGCTCGGGTAATAGAGGTACAGCGTTCCCTTGGAGACCCCCGCGCGCACCGCGACTTCATCCGAGCGCGTGGCCGCAAACCCTTTCTCGACGAACAGGCTCAGCGCTGCATCCAGCAACTCTTGCGGGCGGGCTTCTTTGCGACGTTGCCGCAAGGGAACCGGCGTGGGAATGGGTTTGGACATGAAGGTGATACTGACTAACCGGTCAGTAATGTAGCTGTCGTTGAGGGGCAGGGTCAAGGCGAGATGGCAAGGCCAGGCCTTTCATTTCCGGGCTTGACAGCGCCGGTGCTGTTACAGGTCGGTCGCTATCATTCGCGCTCGATTTCTATCCACCCGGGAGCAGGTTTGGACATTGCGTTGTGGATCAAGGCGGCGATCATGGGCATCGTCGAAGGGTTGACCGAGTTTTTGCCGATCTCCAGTACCGGGCATCTGATCCTGGCCGGCGCGCTGCTCGATTTCACGGGCGACAAGGTCAAGGTGTTCGAGATCGCGATCCAGACTGGCGCGATCTTCGCCGTGGTGCTCGTTTACTGGCCGCGCATCCGCGACACCGTGGTGCAGCTGCCGCGAAGCAAGAATGCCCAGCGGCTGACGCTCAATGTCCTCATCGGCTTTTTGCCCGCGGTCTTGCTGGCGCTGCTGTTCAGCAAGGCGATCAAGGCGCATTTGTTCACGCCAGTCGTCGTGGCCAGCACCTTCATCGTCGGTGGCCTGATCATCTTGTGGGCAGAGCGGCGCACCCCGCGCACCCGCATCGCCGAGGTCGATGACATGCGGCCGCTCGATGCGCTGAGCGTCGGCCTGGCCCAATGTCTGGCGCTGGTGCCGGGTACCAGCCGCTCAGGCGCCACCATCATCGGCGGCATGCTGCTGGGCCTAAGCCGCAAGGCGGCGACCGATTTCAGCTTCTTTCTGGCGATCCCGACATTGATCGGCGCTGGCGTCTACAGCATCTACAAGGAGCGGGCGCTGCTGAGCCTGGCCGACGCGCCGATGTTCCTGATCGGCCTGGTGTTCTCGTTCATCTCCGCCTGGTTCTGCGTGCGCTGGCTGCTGCGCTACATCTCGACCCACAACTTCGTGGCGTTCGCCTGGTACCGCATCGTGTTCGGCATCGTGATTCTGGCCACCGCCTGGTTCAACCTGGTGGTCTGGAAGGATTGATCCAGGGCGCCAAGGCGAAGCCACCCCGCTTTTCGACCCATCCCCGGATGGGTCGATTGCATTGTGGGCGGCACAAAGCAGCCTGAGGCGGACCCTGTGCCGGCAAAGGAGTTGAGCCCTCTGACCAGGTCCCTTGAACAAAAGCCCTCCACATCGCCTTTTTAATTGACTGTCTAGTCAGTTATTAATAAGCTGCGCCGACGGAGCATCCACACGTGGCCAGGCCCAAGAGTGAAGACAAGCGAAGTGCCATCCTGGCGGCCGCGGTGCGCGTGGTCAGCCGGCAAGGCCTGGGGGCGCCCACGGCCCTGATTGCGAAAGAGGCGGGTGTCGCCAATGGTTCGCTGTTCACCTATTTCGAGACCAAGGCCGCGCTCTTCAATGCGCTGTTTCTCGAGCTGAAGTCCGACATGGCGTCGGCGACCTTGAAGGATGTCGCGCTCGATGGCGACCTTCGCGAGCAGTTCTTCGTCGTCTGGTCGAACTGGATGGGCTGGAGTGCCGAAAATCCGCAAACGCGCAGGGTGCTGGCGCAGTTGGGTGCCTCGCCCGATCTCACCGAGGCGGCCCGTGCAGCCGGGCATCAGGCAATGGCACGCATTGCGGCCTTCATGGAACAGGCGCGTGCGGGCGGCTCGCTGCGTGACGCGCCGTTCCCGTTTGTCGCAGCGCTGATGAATTCGGTTGCCGAGACGACCATGGATTTCATGACGCAAGACCCCGCCGATGCAGACCGGCACGCCAAGGCCGGTTTCGACGCGCTGTGGCGCATGCTGCACTGATTTTTTTGCCCTGTTAATGAATGCCTAGCCAGTCAATAAAAGCTGATCATGTCAAAAGCGATTTCTTCCATTGGCGCCACCGCGCGCAAGGCCTATGTCATCACCGCCCGACCTCAGGGATCGGGCTGGCGACTGCGAAAGCACTGGCCCGGCGTGGCACGGTGGTGCTAATCGGCCGTGATCGCGCGCGGCTCGATGCGGTGAAGCGAACCCTGGAGCAGCAGGGTCACGAGGCGGTGTCGATCCCGTGCGACCTGGCGAGCGACGCAAGCGTGCGGCGCGCCTCAGCGGAGATCGTTGCGCTGAATCTGCCGATTGCCGCGCTGGTCAACAACGCAGGCATTCGGCCGGCCCACGCCACGAAGAATGCGCAAGACTGGGACATGACCTTTGCGACGAACCACCTGGGCCCGTTCGCATTGACCGAAGCCCTGGTGCCGCATCTGCGCGATGGCGCAAACGTCGTGTTCGTGGTGTCGGCGGTTGAAAACCCGGACCGTAAACCGGTGCACGCCGCCGGCTTTCGTGGCGAGCGTTATCTCTCCGCGCAGGCCTCGGCCCGGGGCGAATGGAAAGCCGGTGGCTCGGTGAAGCCCGGCTTCGACGACTGTGCGACGTCGAAGCAGGCCCTCCTCGCGGCGGCATTGGCGTTCGCCCGCGAGACGCCCCGGCTGCGCTTCAATGCGGTCGAGCCGGGCGTGACGCCCGCGACCGGGCTCTCCCGCGATGCGGGTGCGTTGCCACGCTTCATGGCGCGGTTTGTCGTGCCCGTGCTGGTGCCGCTGTTGAGGCCCTTCCTCAAGTTCCTGAGCACACCGAAGCGCGCCGCGCGCGTGATCACCACCGTGGCCCTCAACGAAGCCGGCGCCACCGGAACCTATTACGACGACGGCGGTCGCCCGATGGTCGGCTCTGCGCAGGTCCGTGACCCGAAGTTCCAGGATCAGGTACTGGCAGAGACCCGCGAACTGCTGGCGCCGCCCAGGACGCAGGCTCGCAGCGTGGCTCGGGACAGCGTTGCGATCTGAGCCTACGCGCAGCCGCTGTGGCAGCGTGCCGGGTCATGTGGACCCGCGAATCTTTGTCTTCGATCGGCTTTTCAGACCGCTGCTTACGGCGGCCGGCCCGGCTGGGTCATGAATGGCATCGCCGGGTCAGGGCCTGGCGGGAACGCCTGCGCGGCCCAGCCCAGCGCCGTGCTCATTGCACAGCGAGTTCCTGAACCGCGATCTGGTGCGCCTTCAGCCACTGACGCACGGCCTCGCGGTCCTGCCGGCGTTGTACCGGCAACTGGGCTTCATGGCCCAGCCATTGGTAAGCCTGAAAAGTCTTGCCAAATCCATCCTGTGCCATCGGGTCGGCCCCGGCCTGCAATAGTTGAAGGGTGTAGCTGGCGCGCTTGGTGCTGGCCGCCACGTGCAGCGCGGTGCTGCCCTCGCGGTCACGCGCGTTGGGGTCGGCGCCGGCCTTGAGCAGCAGAGCCACGTTTTCATCCCGATGCGAGCGCATCGCGTCCATCAGCGGTGTGGCGTGGGTGCGCGTGTTGGGCAGATTCGGATCGGCGCGGTGCGACAGCAGGGTCTGCAGCCACCACGGCGATTCATTCATCGCCGCCCAGTGCAGCGCGGTCTGGCCTGAGGCGTCAGGGCGGCCCACATCGGCGCCGGCGCCCAGCAACAGTTCGAAGCTGGCCCGGCTGCCCGAAGCGATGGCCACCACCAGCAGCGAGTGCCCCTGCTCGGCCAATGCATTCGGGTCTGTGCCTGTGCGCAGCGCCCCCTGCAGTGCAGACGTGTCGTTGGCCTGCACCGCAGCGATCGCCTTCGAAGAACTTCGTACTGTGTCACTGGTCATATTCGACTCGATATCCCGGCCACAGGCCATCGCCGAAAAGGTCAGCGCGACGGTCATCGCCAAAGTCAGCGTGCCCACAGACGCT
This sequence comes from uncultured Rhizobacter sp., assembly GCA_964242145.1. Lineage (GTDB taxonomy): Bacteria > Pseudomonadota > Gammaproteobacteria > Burkholderiales > Burkholderiaceae_C > Rhizobacter. The sequence goes on along the minus strand of CAXTCD010000048.1, from coordinate 20,456 downwards.
AGTGTTTGCCCTATTCGACGCACAGGCGCTGCCTTTCTGCCGGATCAGAACGACCACTTGAACGGGTTCAGTTTCGCGCCCAGTTCGGCGGCCTTCTGGATCACGGTCGACATCACGGCCTGCCCACCGCGCACGACGCTGTCGGCCACCTGGCTGGCCGCATGGACCACCGACGAGGTCACGGCTGCCGCGCCCTTCGCCGCCTGGTGGGCCACCGCGGAAACCTTCTTGGAAATGGTGGACGTGACCGCTTTGGCTTCGTTGGCGGCGACACCCGCAACGCGCGACGCTTCAGCCGCAGCGGCGTGTGTCAATTTCGCCGGCGCCTCGGCCACGGTGCGTGCTGCCTGCATGAAATCGCCCTGTGCGAGGGCGCGTGCCCCGTCCCGGGCTTCTTGCCCTGCGACTGAAGTCACGCGGCCGATCCCGCTGGCCGCGCTGCGGGTCGTGGCGACCAGCGCATCGACGCTGGTTGAGGCGATGGCGACTCCACCGTCCACCGCGCTGCGGGTCACGTCTTGCGCGCTGGCCGCGGTGGCCGAGGCCACTGCCTGGCCTTCACGGGCCGTTGTTTGCGCCACCTGCTGGGTCCCGGCCCAGGCCGTGGCAGCCACTTCGGCACCACCTTCGACGGCGGTTGTCGTCGCATCCTTGGACCAATCCGGCACACCGCTGACCAGTTTGCCGGTCAGATCGGTCACGGCGCGTGCGTTGTCACCTGCGGCATCCAGGGCGCCGCGCATGACCTCACCACTGGATTCAACGCGCGTCGCAAATTCGGCCGAGCGGGCTTCCCAGGGCGTACCCCGAAGCAGCTCGCGGGTGCCTTGGCCGACAGCGTCGGTCAGCACCGTGGTCTCGCGTCCCAGCCCCTCCAAAGTCCGGTCGGCCGCTGCGCCGCTGAGCTGCAGGCCGCCATCGGCCAGTTCGGAAACGACCCGCGATTGCGTGAAGCCATCAGGCTGGCGCACTGCGCCGATCAGGTCGCGTGTGGTGTCGGTGCCGATCCGCTGCGAGTCGCCGAACAGGCCGGTACCGAAGTCCGCCATCGTGCCCAGCGTGTTGAGTTCCGCCTGGCGCTTCTGCTCGGTCAGCCGGTCCGTCAGCAAAGCGGTGGGCGCAGGGGCGGCCTGGGCTTGCCGCAGGCCGTCGATAAAGAGTTCGTTATCGCCGCCGCCGCCGTGCATCGTGATCGGGTTGCGGGTGTCGGTCAGGTTAGGCGTTTGCAGTTCGGTGCCGATCGGATGCGGCGTTCCTGCATGCCCGACCACCGTCAGCGGGTCGCCGGCCACCGAAAAGCTGCGCAAGGCGCCATTCGTGGCGTAGTCGGCGCGCAGGCTGTTCGGGCTGCCGTATTCGCGCAAAGTTTCGTTGCTCAGGCCTGCGGCGTTGAAGGTCACGCCTTGCGCACCGCTGGCCAGCGTGGCCGCGGCCGCCAGGCCGCCGCCCAGTGAATGCCCGGTGAAGGCCACGTTCTCAGTGCCGAAGATGCCGGCCATCTTCACACCCAGGCTGGCCGCCATTTCGTATTGACGGTTCTCCAGGCCCAGGCCCTGTCCGGCATCGGCGACCAGATCGGGCGGCGACTTCGGGTTCGTGCCGGCGAAAGCCACCACGACATTGCCTTTGTCGTTTTGATAGACCGCGGCGTCGAAGCCGCTGGAAGGCTCGTTCAGTTGCGCAGCGTCCAGCCGGACCGTGCGCCCATCGGGCGTGCTCAGCGTGTCGCCCGGCTGCACCCGGTTCCAGCCTGCCTGGGCCAGTTCCTTTTCAGACCGGGTTTCCGTCTGGCCTGCTGCGTTTGGCGTGTGGTAGACGTCATTGGCCATCTGCGCGAGCCGCAAGTCGATGGGCCGCTGCGTCGTGCCGCGAACCTGCGCACCGAAGCTGGGTTCGCCTGCGGCGGGCTGTCGGGAAGGGCCTTGGGCCGCCACGCTGTGGAGCTGCGGGCCCTGCCGCGCCATCTCGGCCAGCGTCTGGCCGGGCCGGGCGGCAGCCTGAGGTGATGCCGCCGGCGCTGCCGCGCCAGTGCCGGCTGCCTCTGTGGCGACCCGTTGTTCCGCCGGATCTTGCCGATTGACCGCCTGTGGGCTCGCACCTTCGACACGCATGCTGGACTCCTTTGACTTGCTGAGAAGGCCATTGGAGCATCCGAGGCGGCGCGAATCCACCGGTTCGAGGGATCGTCCTGGCTCGGGTCATTCCCAGCTCGGGTCGTCCGCAATGCGGGTGTTTGGTTGCCGCTCGACCTACCGGATGCGGCCGGCTGCGTCGCGGCAGCGGGCAGGGGCAGGGCCCCTGCGCGTCATCGAGCCCTACATGCCGGTACCGATCTGGCCGCGGATCTCGCCGCCCGCATGGGCCGGTGTATGCAGGTTGAGGTACCAGCGGCCACCGAGCAGGTCGTCGATCTGCGCATCGGTCAAGGTGGCTTCGCCTTCGATTGGGCTTTTGAGCCTGTCGCCGAGCGTGATGACCGGGCCGGCGTTGTCGCCTGCCATCGCCGGGCCATGGAAATGGGCGGCGCTGACGTCCCCGGTCAGGCCACTGTAGGTCACGGTCCAGCGCAGCAGCCGTGTCTGCCGGTTCAGCGTGATGACGGCGTCGCCATCGCCCATGCTGCTGTTTGGCGGCACTTCCGCTTCGCCAGACAGGCGCGTGCCGAGCTTGACAATGCCGGTGTGGGTCGACGCAGCGCCTGCGCCCTCGCGAGACTGCGCTTTCGAGCCGGCGTTGGCCGGCCCCCCCGCCTTGTCACCTGCCGCAACCGAATCTGCGGCGCAGGCCGCCAGCATCAGCGAAACCACCAGCGCAGCGCTGCGCAACAAAAGAGAGGGCGTCATGTCGTTCTCCAGAAGTTGGGCGGGCCAGGGAAAGGCCGATCAGACCGAGGTGGGTGGGTGTCGAACGCCGGGCTCGCGCACGGGAGGTGGATGGCTGCGCGGCTCGCTCGGGTCATCGACCTCGGGAGATGGCGGGTCCGACCAGGGCGGTGATTCGCTGGGCGGATGCTGCGGCGGCACAATGTCGGGCTCGGGTGTGGTGTGGGCCATCAAGGGGTGCAGGGTCATCGGTATGTCTCCGGCTCTGAAGCCATGCATTGGTTCGGATCGTTCCTGGCGGCGCAGCCCCGGTGTGGAGTCAGCCGCAGCGTTAGCCTTCAAGGCATCCGTAGCAGAGTAATCCCGGCTTGGACAGAGGCTGCCGACAGAGGTTGATATCAGCTGCTGACGTTACGGGTTGAAAAGAGAGGGCAGGGCCGTCAGGCCTGTCGATCATGCGCCGGGCTGAAACGCAACAAGGGCAAAGCCCGGCGCAAACGCCGTGCATTGCCCTGCGCACAAACGGCGGCCTGCGGCTCACCGTGCGTTGCACTGAGAAGCGCGTTGCCGCGCTTCAGAAACCTCAGACGCGGCGGTTGGCGTCACGCGCCTCGCGGGTTACGTCATTGACCACGTCCTTGGCCTTCTCTTTTGCGTCGCCGTAGCTGGCTTGCGCCTTGCCCGCAACCTTGTCGAGCTTGCCTTCGGTTTCGAGGCGATCGCTGTTGATCACCTTGCCGGCGCCTTCCTTGATGCTGCCCTTAGCCTGTTCAACACGGCCCTTGACTTGATCCTTGTTCATATCGGTTCCTTTGCAACAGAGGTGAAAACTGCCGGCAATTCAAACGGTATTGATATCGCCGGCCCAGGTCATTACTGTCTCGCAGCCGGCTGCGGCGGTCTGTCGGCCAGCGTCGATATCGGCGTAGGACGACATGCCAGCGGCTGGGGTGGGCTTCCTTGCACTCGGCAGGCTTCGCTGCACCCATTGGTGCGACCATGGCCAGCCGTTGCGATGCCAGTGAGCCAGCGTCTTGATTTCATCGCAGGCGCTCAGAAGTTCCACCGGCCCCAAAAACGCACCTTGCCTGTTGAAAGCCCCGCCCGATGACCGTGCTCGATGTGATTTCCCTCGGTATCTTGATCACCACTGCACTGTCGCTCGGCCAGATGGCGCGTGGTGTCTTGACGCTGCGGGTGTTGGCCGAGGTCGCACCGCTGCCAGATGCGCAGGCGCCGCGGGTCAGCGTGATCGTGTCGGCACTCAACGAGGCGCAGACGCTGGAGCCGGCGTTGGCGTCCTTGCTGGCGATGGACTATCCGCAGCTCGAAGTGCTGGCGATCAACGATCGATCGAGCGACGAGACGCCGCAGATCATCGAGCGCATCGCGCAGACCGATGCCCGGCTGCGTGCCGTGCATGTGGCGAAGCTGCCTGCCGGCTGGCTGGGCAAGAACCACGCGCTGGCGATCGGCGCGGCGCAGGCCCGCGGCGACTATCTGCTATTCACCGATGCCGATGTGGTGTTCGCGCCCGACTGCCTGCGCCGCGCAGTGAATCTGTGCGAGCAAGAGCGGCTCGATCATCTCGCGGTGGCCCCCGACATGCCGGTGCGCGATGCCTTGCTGGGCATGCTGCTGGCGAGCTTCTCGCTCGGCATGCTGGCGGTCTATCAACCCTGGAAGGTGCGCCATTCAACGCGCCATTCGATCGGCCTGGGCGCGTTCAACCTCGTGCGCCGCGAAGCTTATGAGCGCAGCGGTGGCCATGCCGCGATCCCGATGGCGGTGCTGGACGATCTGGCGCTCGGCCAATGGCTGAAACAGCACGGGGCGGTGCAAGACCTGGCGATCGGCCGGGGCCTGCTGTCGGTGGCGTGGTATCGCAGCGCCCGCGAGATGGCGCAGGGCCTGCAGAAAAATCTGTTCGCCGCACTCGACTATCGGGTGAGCCGGCTGCTGGGCGCGACGGTGGCGATTGCCCTGTTCGGCATCGCACCGTGGCTCGGCCTGGCGGTGCCCGGCTTCCCGCGCGCTTGTTGCGCCGTGTCGCTTGCGCTGCTGCTGGTTTGCCAAGGGGCGCAACTGCAGATCGCCGGCTGGCCGTTGCGCGGCTTGCTCTACTTGCCGCTCGTGCCGTGGCTGTCTTTATTGACGATGTGGCGGGCCAGCCTGACGACGCTCAGGCGCGGCGGCATTGTCTGGCGCGGCTCCTTCTATCCACTCGATGCCTTGCGCCGGCAACACCGGCCGCGCTCGGGCGGCAGATGAATGGCTTCTTGAATCTCAACCTGAAACGCTGAATCAGAAATGAAAAGGGCGCCCATAGAGGCGCCCGATACCGCTCAACTCAATCAATTCAGCGCAGCAGAAATTCGGCCGCCAGGGCCAGCGTGGCCGGGATGGCCTGCACGAACAGGATCTTGCGGCCCACGGTGGCTGCGCCATACAGGCCGGCCACCAGCACGCAGGCGAGGAAGAACACGATCACGGCATGGCCGGCCGGGCCGAGCATCAGGCCCCAGATCAGGCCGGCCGCGAGAAAGCCGTTGTAGAGGCCCTGGTTGGCGGCCAGCACCTTCGATGCGGCCGAGAACTCTGCCGTCATGCCGAAGGTCTTGCGGCCCTTGGGCGTGTCCCACAGGAACATCTCCAGCACGACGATGTAGATGTGGATGGCGGCCACCAGGCCCACCAGCAAAGAGGCGATCAGCATCGAAAAACTCCAGTTGCGCTCACGCGCGTGCATCGGAAAATCAAATAGAAACATCAGTGTTTCTATTTGCTATGCTACTTGCTTCCCTCCATGAAGGCAACCCGAACCCCCCTCACCGAAGCCGATGCGCCGCCTGCTGCGGGGTCTGCCGTGGGGTTGTCGGCACAGAAGCTTTCGCCGGGGCGGCACCCTCTGCCGCAAAAGGTGGTAGTCGAATCACAACGCACGCGCCTGCTTGACGCCGTGAGCAGCGTGGTCGCCCTAAAGGGCTACAACGCCAGCACCGTGGCCGACGTCATCGCGCTGGCGGGCGTGTCGCGGCGCACCTTCTACGAGCTGTTCCCGAACATCGAAGACTGCTTCATCGCCGCCTATGAAAGCGGCATGTACCGCTTGTTCGGTGCCATCCGCGCAGCCTTGCAAGATGCTCCGCCCGGCGATTGGCGGGTGCGCACCGAGCTGTCCATCGAGGCTTATCTGCAGGCCTTGTCGGTCCGGCCCGATGCCGCCTGGGCCTACACGATCGAGGTGGTCGGGGCCGGGCGCAAGGTGCTGCAGCGCCGCGCCTGGGTGATGGCGCAATGGGTCGGCCAATGGCGCGCGCTGCATGCGATACGCCGACGTGCCGAGCCGGCCACGCCCAAGATGGCCGATGCCCACTGGCTGGCGCTGGTCGGCGGCATCGAGGAGCTGGTGCGCGAATGCCTGCAAACCCAGGGGGCTGCGGGCTTGCCCGAACTGGCTGCACCGGCCACGCGTTTCGCGCTGACCTTGCTGGAAGCCGGCGTGCCGCCTGCTGCGGCACGCGCCTGATGCCTGATTTGAAGGGGCGGGGCTTCAGGCCGCCATCGCAAACGCCTGCTCGAGCTTGCCGCGCACTTGCGTCAGCGGCAGCCGCGTGTTCGCCACCGAAGGCTGCCGTTGCGGATCAGCCACCCACAGGATGCCGTCGGGGTGGTGCTTCGCGGTGGTGACGGTGTTCATGCGCAGAAACTGCTCATGGAAGGAATGGCGTTCGCCACGCGCGTTGACGAACTGGGTCAGGGAGCCCACCTCACCGGCAAGCACCGCGCAACCGATGATGAACGAGCGCGCCTCAAAGCCCCGCGTCTTCAGCAGCGGCCGGCCTTCGCTGGTGCGGGCCGCATTCACGGCCGCCAGCGCATCGGCGGCGTCTTGTTCGCTGCCGAAATGAAGCCACGACTCTTCGGCCATCAAGCCTTCGACGCGAAAGCCCGCGGGCACACCCAGCAGCTTCATCAGCACCGTGTAGTCTTTCGGGATGAACATCGCTTTGCCGCCACGGGCTTCGTAGTCGAGCATCGGCTGCTGGCTCAGCGCGGTGCACAGCACGACGGCGGTGTCATCGCCGGCCAGTGACAGCGCCTTGCCAATGAGCCGGTCATGGGCCTGATAGCCGAAGCGGATGGCATTGCCGTAAGCCTCGATGTCCCGCGCGTCGGGCTTCAGCACGAACGGCGACGGGTCATGGTGCGCCCAGTACTTGTGCTGGTAATGCGCGGTGGCGTTCGAGAACATGATGCCCACGCGCGGCTTCGCGCGGCCGCGCCAGTAATGGGCGAACACGTCCCAGAGCAGCCGGTCCAGGATGGTGGCGCGGCGCCACTTCACGTCTTGCGCACCGAACCGCTCCTGCAGCAGCTGGCTGACGGCCCCGCGCATCGAATCCAGCGACAAGCCATGCTTGACGAGGAACAGCGCGGCGCCGGCGGCGTCACGCGCATTGAAGCCATCGGTGCGGGCATGGCCGGTGACGGCAGAGCGAATGAACTTGAAGAAAGGCTCGATCTCTTCAGACGGCATCTGCGATGCGGCCCAGGGGTCGGGCATGAAGACCGAGTCGTCGTTGCGGCGGAACTTGACGTTCATCGGCGACATCAGCAGCACATTCTCGTCGTGCAGGCTGTCCCAGAAGGTGTCGCACTCCAGCTTCTCGGCTTCGTCGAGGTCATGGATGCCGTGGATGGATAACGGAACACCGGTGTGCACAGTGACCCATTGAATCCAGGGCTCAAGTTCGGCTTCGTTGGTGAAGGTCACGAAGGTCTCGGAACGGTCCCGCAGGCGTTTGAAGTTAGGGAGAGCACCTTCGGCCATGAACTTCTCGATCAGGCTCGGGCACAGCTCGTTGAATTCGAGCATCAACAGGCGTTTGGGCCGGTTTCCAGAACTCGCCATGCTTGTTCCTCCTTATGTGCTGGTGGACAGCTGCAGACACTCGCCGCCGCGATGATGGTCGACAGTCAGGGATGGAAGCCTCGTGAGCTTCCGACAAAACAATGCCGCCAAGCGCTGGTGCTCGGTGCCGATCGATATTAAGCGGGTATGTGCTAACCGTCCATGTGGGTGGCCCCCTAGAACATGGAAAGGCGCGACCCGTGCGAATGGCGGATGCGCGTAGAAATAAAGTTAGGCCGACGGTGCTGCCCGATGACCGCATGGGGGCACGGTCACCGTAAGGCGGTGCCGCTAGGCTTTGTTAGGAGCACCTGTGCAGCTTCGATGCGGCCCCGGGCTGATGGCGGCGACGTGCGGCCGTCACGGCACCTTCGATCGATGTGCTGGCTGGTTTGAACTCTCGATTTACGCGCTGGCCTTGGCCGCGCGCTCAAGCAAAGCACTCGCTGCTGCTGCGCAACGGATGAAGTCCAGTGCGGTGCTGGCCGTGGGCTGCTTTCTCGGCCGGGCCGGCCTGGATTGGTGCAAGTCAAACAAATCCAGGATGAAGCCGAGTTCGGAGGGTGCCAGCGCACCGGTCTCCATCACCTGGATCAGCAACGCCGAGATGCCCCCTGTTGCGCTGCGGGCTGACCCCGGGCGTGCCGCAGCGAGCAGGCGAAGCGGGTCTTCGACGGCTTGCCATGCCAGATCGATGGCCTTTTCCGGCGCTTGGCCGACGGCCGCCAATGCGGCCGCGAAGGCCGGGCTGCGCAGCAAGGCGTCGCTGGCCTGGGGCAGGTAGATGGCGTTGTTGCCTGCAGCGGGCGGGCGCGGCTTTGGCGCGGGCGGCTCGGCCACTTCATCCAGGCGCAACCGGGTCGAAGGGCGATCGACCATCGCCGGGGATGGCGTGCTCGGCGCGGCCGAAGCACCGCTCACGGGCGCCGGCTGGATGCGGCTGGCCAGTTCATGGGTCTGGTTTTCGAACATCTCCAGCTCGACGCCAAAGCCGCTGAAGCGCCGGGTGCCGGTGATCAGCCGCTCCAGAGCCTGGCCCAGCAGCTCACCATGCCTTAGCACGACCAGCGCGGCGACGCCGGGCCAGGCCAGGGTGGCCGTCATGTTCGAAATCCAGGTAAGCCAATCCATACCGATTCCTGTGCTGTGGGTGGGTGTTGCTGAGTGCGGGAAGCGCGCAAGTCTCGCAGAACGCCGGCCACCTGATGGCGGCCGTGTTGGCTTCTCGAGGGCTGCGCCCCCCTCTGTCGATATCTCTCTGTCTATATCTTCTATGTATCTGCATGGATCGGTCAGCTCTTTGAGGAACGCTTGCCGAGCCGCGCCTGCGATTTCAATGAGTCGAGCTGCCGGCTGCGTCTCTGCGGCAAGCGGCCTGCAGTTCGGCCCAGCCTTGCTTGCCCAGTGCTTCGAGCGTCTCGATGTTGGTTTCGAAGATGGAATCTGCCTGCGGAAAAGCCTCGACCGCGCGGTCCACGCTGGCTTCGCGCAGCAAATGCAGGGTCGGATAGGGCGATCGGTTGGTGGCGTTGGTGACGTCATCGAGATCGGTGCCTGCGAACTGAAACTGCGGATGAAAGCTCGCGACCTGCAACACGCCCTCATAGCCCATCTCCTCCAGTGCGGCGTCGGCCACGGCGAGGAAGTCATTGAAATCAAGAAAATCGCCGAGCACGCGAGGGTGAATCAGCAAGGTGGTGTCGATCTGAGTTGGTTCGGCCTCGACCAAATGGGTCATCTCTTCGCACAAGGCGGCGAGCAAAGCTTCTTCATCGCCTGCTTCAGTGACCACATAGCGGATCTGATTCTTGACATGCACGGCTTTGGCAAACGGGCACAGGTTCAGGCCGATCACGGCGCGAAAGAGCCAGGCTTTTGTTTCTTGAACAACAACGAGGTCGTGAGATGTGAGCATGGAAGGGGTGGATGAACGATCGTAGGAGGCCGAATGATAGTGAAACATCGCCTTGGCCCGGTTCGCTGACGCCACGTTCTGATTGCGACTTCTCGCCGCCTGAATTCGCGTTGTTGAAATTTGCTTCGCATCGACGCGAAGGCCGAAGCGCCATTCGCCTTACCTTATCGAGGCCAACTTAACTCTGGAGTCTTAAATGTCAGTGACTGCTGTTAGCCCTTATGTACCGGCCGCAACCCAAGGCGTGCCAGCCAATACCGTTACACCTAAGACCAATGTCGTGGATACGCCTCAGATGGAAGCTGCCATTCAAAAGGCGCTGAAACAGGTGTTGAGCCCTCCAGCGGCAGCCACGCCGGCGGTCAGCCAAAAAGATGTCAACAATGCCGTGTCGAACGTCATTCGAGAATTGGTCCAGAAGGTTGTCGCGCAGGTGCAAAGCCAAGGTGCGGGTGCGGCACCAACTCTTAAAAGCGGAGCTGCCGGAGCTGCGCCGGCAGCAGCCGAGCAGCCCTCTTCCGCCAAACAATCGATGAAAGCAGCACCTGACGGCCAAAGCGTGGGCTATAGCTCTGCAGGAGGGAAGCTTTCGGCCGGCAGCACCGATGCGGCCAGCACAATCAAGAACGGGCCTGTGGCCAGCACGCCCGCGTCGAGTGGCAACGCCGATCTTGAGGCGCTGATCAAGAAAATCCTGGCCCAGATGCTGGGTGGCGCGAGTGGCGCCAGTTCGGCCGGCGGCACGGACCTGGAGTCGCTGATCAAGAAGATCCTCGCCCAAATGTTCGGCGGTGCCGGTGCTGCCGCAGCAGGCGGTGCAGCAGCCGGTGGTGGAGCAGCAGGTGGCGCAGCCGCCGGGGGCACCGATCTGGAAACACTGATCAAGAAGATCTTGGCCCAGATGCTGGGTGGCGGTGCCGCCGCAGGTGGTGCAGCAGCCGGCGGTGCGGCTGGCGGTGCCGACCTTGAAGCCATGGTCAGGCAAATTCTGAATCAGATGATGGGTGGCGGCGCAACGGGTGGCGCAGGCGTTCCGAGCACAGGTGCAACGTCAACGCCTTTGGCCACGGCCCCGACAGCGGTTGCAGCCCCTGCGGCAGCAGGTCCGGTTGTCGACACCGGCGCCAACACCAGTTTGGGTGTGGATGATGGTTCGGGTACCGCCATCAGCCCGGGCGTTGTCAACGGCTCGAATGTGGCGGCAAGCCAAGGCGTGGTCCCAGGCGGAAGCACTGGCGTGAACACGGGCGACGTGCCGACCACCAGCTCGAAAAGCGCGCCCTCCGCTTTCGACCCGGTGGCCGCCATGAAGGAGCAGATCGCTAAGGTTTTGGGCGATGAACCACGTCAAGGTGGCGCGCTGACCGAGCCGCAAACCACCACGACCCCAGTGGCTGGCAGTTTTGTGGCCCCGCAGCGCAGCAGCAGCGTTGCTTTCTGAACCTTTCTGACGCCCGATTCCCCGGCATCCATTGGCTTGTGAAAGCCAATGCCGGCGGAATCTTCAGGCCTGTAGAAACCATCGCGCGTTGAGCGCGGCTTCTGCAGGCCTTATTACTTTGATGGACGGACGCCCTTTGATGGCCTAACGCCGATCCTTGGCGTATGCATGCGATCTCTACACAAGGATCGCCAGGGCGGGATATCGGATCGTTTGATTGTTTGACGGGTGGCTTCTCGTGAAGCTGCCTTTTTTCATTGCGGCGCAAAGCTTTTGCAGCTCAGGTCCGGGTCAACGAAGAGGAATCGATGAATCGTGTAACTCGGTGGCTGCTGACACGGCCGAAGCTGAGCTTAGAAGATGCGCGACATGAGGCGGCGCGAGTCGTGTATTGATGTCGTGTGTTGAGATGGCCAGGTGATGGCGCCGTTGCAGGCTTCCAGTTCATGGCAGCTACATGGGCCCGATGACCGCTGGCGTTCAACCAACTGATTGAGTAGCAAGCGCCGATGTCGATGCGCTGATCTGCCGATCCGATCCGGGCGCACATGGGCCTTCAGATCGGTGACCGTCTTCGATGCCAGGGCGCGTTGACATGTCTGCGCGCTGTGCCTTGTGCATCCCGCTCCACCGGTGATGTCAACTGCTTTGTCTTCCAGCGCTTATCGCTGTGCGGCCCAGCCGAATGGTTTGAGCGCAGTGGCCCGTTCTTATCCGATGTGGAAAAGCTCATTCGATGAGCTACTTGATCAAGTTTTTTGCGCCTTCTGATCCCTTGATTTGCACTTCGTACATTTTTTGAGCTTGCTCTAGAGACCTGGACAATTTCGTCATTTCCAGCTGCATCCGCATCTGATCCACCACCAACTCTTGCTGCTTTTGCATGATTGAGGCCATCCCTCCATTTTCTGTTAGGTCGGCTTGCGCTGCAGGCTGTGCACTCGTGTGCGCATGATCCCCTGCCGAGGGCGTAGCAGATTCATGGACCGTGGGCGGGACGGTATGAAAGGCGGGTGTGGATGACCGCTGGGTTGACTGTTGGGCTTGCGCAGCGGGCTGGGCGTCATGCGACGCTTCGGGCGTGGCCGATACAGTCTCGGCGTGGTCAGCGGCTCCGGCGGGCGAACTCTCAGCCTTTCGCGCCTGATAAGCCTTCTTGATGGCTGAAGTGAAAGGCTGGATGGCCTGAACGATGTCAACAACGCTGGTCATCTTGTCTGCGGCCTTGTGCCCCGCCTGGTCTACGAGCGTTCGAGTTTGCTGTGCGGACGGGCGCGCTGCAAAGCCATGAGTTGCCACGCCGATCGTGAACTCCTTTTTCGCGCGAGCCAGTGCGGGAACGAGTGCTTCAAAGTTGCGCAAATCGGGACGCTCGACTTGCGCTGCGATCGACAAAGCGATTTTCAAATTTCCGGTATCAATGGCTTTAACCCCTGCTTGTATGGCGCTCAATGTGCTTCGCGGCGCTCGTGCGGTAGGGGTTGATGAGGGCGAAGACGCAGACGAAGACATGCGCGACGGCAGTCCGGCCAGGCCGCCCAGTGCGTGCAATCGTGAGCGAGGCTCCGAGCCTTGAGTTTGCGGAGCCGGTTGCGGATGTCCGCTCGGTATCGGGCTCTGCCGGTCGAGGCTATCAATGGGATTGTTGCGATTGACGGACACGGTCTGGCCTCACGGATGATGGGAAAGGTTGAACTGCGTCGATGCAAGCAACCGCGCAGCACCTGCAAGACTCGGCCACAGCGGCTGCTTGCAACCTTGCTGCCCTTAATAAGCAGCGCGATAAGCCGGTTGCAAGACGCCGTGCAGGTAAGAGCTTTGTCCTGATTGCATTTCACGACGGAACGCACCGGAACAGGAAGAAGAACGCGAAGCCTTCCACCGTGATGCGAACCTTGCTGCGGGGCGTCTGTGATCGCGGGCAAGCAATGCTGCGCAGCCAAACTCAGGGCATCAACCTGCAAATCCGGCAGGGTGCCTTGTGCGTGCGACCATTTCGGTTTTCGACGCCGGTGCTGAGTTCGCTTTCGCCTTCATGTGCGCTTGTGCGCCGCCCTTACCGCCCGTCCTGCCGCCCGTCGTGATACCCACACGGCGGTTCGGTTCCGCCTTCGACTGAACGACTGATGACTTCCATGCGCAAACCGAACGATCTGCCCGTGAACCCACCGTCAAGCAGCCATCCGCCACCGTACGCAGCCAGCGAGCCCGTCCCCGCCGAGGCCGAACAGGCCAGCCTGCCAACTTCGCTGGTGCTCTTGCTCGCGGCCGGCACGGGCTTGTGTGTGGCGTCCATCTACTACAGCCAGCCGATGCTGGGCATTCTCGGGCCGGAGTTTGGCGCCTCGGTTCGCGCCACCGGCCTGGTGCCGACCTTGACGCAGCTGGGCTATGCGCTGGGCATTCTGTTGCTCGCGCCCTTGGGCGATCGGCTGGATCGCCGCAACATCATCCTCGTCAAGGCGGTGGCCTTGACCTTCGCGCTGCTGCTGGCGGCGGCGGCGCCGTCGATCGGCGTGCTGCTGGTGGCCAGCCTGGCGATTGGCCTGGCGGCGACGATGACGCAAGACCTTGTGCCAGCCGCGGCCACGCTGGCGCCCGAAGCGCATCGCGGCAAGGTTGTCGGCACGGTGATGACTGGGCTCTTGCTCGGCATCTTGCTGTCGCGCGTGGTCAGCGGCTTTGTCGCCGAGCATTTCAACTGGCGTGTGATGTTCGCCGCGGCGGCGGCCAGCATCGCATTGGTGGGCGTTGCCGCATGGCGTGGCCTGCCGCGTTTCCAGCCGACCAGCCAGTTGCCTTATCTCGCTCTGATGGGCTCGCTGGTGTCGTTGTGGCAGCGCCATGGCAGCCTGCGCCGCGCCGCCTTGGCCCAGGGCCTGTTGTCGATGGGCTTCAGCGCTTTCTGGTCGACGCTGGCAGTGATGTTGCATGGCGAACCCTTCCATCTCGGCAGTTCGGCTGCCGGCGCGTTTGGCTTGGCGGGCGCGGCCGGGGCCTTGGTCGCACCGATGGCCGGGCGGCTGGCCGACCGCCGCGGGCCGCAATGGGTGACGCGCATCGGCGCCGCCATCACGATGGCATCGTTTGCCGCGATGGGGCTGGCACCGTGGTTCTCTGTCCCGGCGCAGCTGGCTTTGCTGGTGGCGTGCACGATCGGCTTCGATCTGGGCGTGCAAGCGTCATTGATTGCACATCAAACCATCATCTACAGCATCGAGCCGAGCGCGCGCAGCCGCTTGAATGCGGTGCTGGTGTCGGTGATGTTCATTGGCATGGCGGCGGGTGCGGCACTGGGCCGTTTGCTGCTCGCGCAATGGGGATGGGCGGCCGTGACCTGGATGGCCGCAGCCGCATCGCTTGCGGCCTTGGGTGTGCGCCTGTGGCCGCAGGCCCGGCCCGCGTTGTCATGAATTCAGGCCAATGAATCCGGACTGGCAACCCGACGCCTTCCCACCAAGATCAAAAGAAACACAAGGCTATTTTCTGAACAGCTGACCGGCAGATTCGTCGGGGCAAGACAAGATCTACTCCCACTGTTCGCTGAAAGCTTGCGCACCGATCATGGTCTGAGGGTCGAGCGTCTTGCCTTGCCGGATCGCGGCCACGCGCTGGACGTGCGAGCCCGATGGGCGGTATCAGGCGCGCGTTCGATGTGGTTGGCGGTAGCGCGCGGCATCTTGCATTTCCAGGTGCTGCGACACCCAGTGTCTTGCCAGCTTCGGTGCAATTCCCCGGGTCGCAGGCTTGCGTGCTTTCCCGCGAGGCCGGGGGCTCTTGATGCAAGGTGCGATGCGCCGAGCTGGAAGCCCGACGACCGACCCGGCGTGCCATGCAAGCATCGGCCGGGCCTGAACTCACTCTGTTGTTGTGTTATTTATTCGCTTGCGATGACGTCTTTGGCTGAGATTTGTGTGCGTGAAGGCCAGTTCGAAGTCACCGATAGAGCCTGGTTCCCGTGACAAATGTCGCAACTGACGACATCTCCGGCAAAATGCCACCCCACGCTTGGTCGCATGCCGCGACGCCGACGCGGGATGCAGCCTCCATGAACCATCACACCCACGAATTGACCCTGGTCGACAGGGCGCGTCGCCAATTTTTTGACGACGGTCAAGCGCCGAGTTCGGAACTGGCGCCGCACATCGGGCGCTCGTGGAAGCGCTGTCAGCCCATGCCTGCCTCGCAGGAGCTAGCCGAGCCGATCGGCCGTGCCGAGCTTGCTCAGCGCCGCGAATCCGCCGCCTGGCTGCTTCGTTGTGCGCAGCCTGAACTCGATGGTCTGGCCGACCATGTGCTCGGCCAGGGCTGTGTCGTGATTTTGTCGGACGCGAGCGGCATGATCCTCGATGAGATCGGCAGCCCCGAATTTCTGCCGAAGGCGCATCGCGTGTCGCTGGAACCGGGGGTCGACTGGTCGGAGACGCTGCGCGGCACCAATGCGATCGGCACCGCGCTGTACGAGCGCGAAGCGCTGATGGTGCTGGGCGGCGAACATTTCCTGACGCAAAACGGCGGCCTCGGTTGCGCCGCTGCGCCGATCTTCACGCCGCAAGGCGGCCTGGCCGGCGTGCTGGATATCTCCGGCGAGTCGGTGCACATCGATGCGCATGCGCTGGGCCTGGTTCGCATGGCCGCCTCGCAGGTCGAGCACCGCTTGATGAGCAGTGGCCGGGGCGAAGGGCAACTGGTGCGATTCCATGGCCGGCCAAGCCTGCTGGGCACGGCGCGCGAAGGGCTGCTGTCGGTGGTGGAGGGCGAGATCGTGGGTGTCAACCGCGTCGCGCTCGAATTGCTGCATGGCCGCTGGAACGACGTGTTAGGCACGCCGATCGAGCGCATCTTCGGCGCCCGCTGGAAACGCTTGCAGGACGAGCCGGGCCTGTTTGCCGCCCCCACCGGCCGCCAATGGGCAGTGGTGGTGGAAGCACGCGGCAATGTGCCGCGGCATCGGCCGAACGGGCTGCAGCCGGGCGCGCTGGCGACCTTGACGGGAGAGGAAGGGTCGACGGCGCCTGGCACCGCAGCCGCAGCGCAGGGCACGGCCCATCCATCGAGCCGCTTCGGTGCGGGCGCTGAAGCGGCTGCTGCATTGATCGGCGCGGGGTCGGTGGTTTCCGTGGCGCAAGCGGCGCCCCCGCGGCATGCACCGGCTGCGCCGGCCGAATTGCGGTCTGCGATGCCCGCCACAGCCACGGTCGCTGGCAGCGCCACCGGCCCGCTGGCGCTGCTGCTGACGCGATCCGTACGCGCACTCGACCAAGGCCTGCCGGTGCTCGTCACCGGCGAGACTGGCTGCGGCAAAGATTACTTTGCCAAGCGCCTGCACGCGGCTTCGCGACGTGCCAGCGGGCCGCTGGTGACGGTGAATTGCGCGGCGCTGCCGGAAGCCTTGATCGAGGCCGAACTGTTCGGCTACGAAGAGGGCGTCTTCACCGGCGCGCGCCGCCGCGGCATGCCAGGGCGTTTGCGTGAAGCGAACGGCGGCGTTCTGTTTCTCGATGAAATCGCCGACATGCCGCTGCTGCTGCAAAGCCGCCTGCTGCATGTGCTCGAAGAGCGCGTGGTGCGCCCGCTGGGCAGCAGCCACGACATGGCGCTGGACTTCGACCTGATCTGCGCAACCCACCGCGATTTGCGGCGCAGCGTGCGTGATGGCAGCTTCCGCGAAGACCTGCTTTATCGACTGATGGGTGTCGAAGCGGCGCTGCCGGCGTTGCGCGATCGTGCCGATCGCGAAGCCTTGATTGCACGGCTTTTCGATGAGCAGGGCGGTGCGCAGAAATCGCTGCGCCTCGGGCATGCGGCTCGCGAGGCGCTGGGTCGGCAGGCCTGGCCGGGGAATATTCGCCAGCTGATTTCAGTGCTGCGGCTGATCGTGGCGTTGGCCGAGCCGGGCGCAGAAATTTCAGAAGCCGACTTGCCGGCCAACCTGCGTGCCCAGGCCGGCCAAGGCTTGGCAGCTAACGAGGAAGCCAGCCCCGGAGAAGGCCGCGCCCACAACCGCCATGGCGTGCCGTTGGGCGCTTCGCTGGATGCCATCACCCGCGATGCGATCCAGCAAGCCTTGGCCGCCCACGGCGGCCGGGTGGCCGCCGCCGCGAGCAGCTTGGGCGTTCACCGCAGTACGGTGTACCGGTATCTGGCGATGCGCAAAGTGTGAGCGGCTTGACGCCGGTCGCGTGAGCGCGCCTCGCCTTACCTTGCCTTACCTGGCTTTACCGCGCCTTATCGCGCCTTACCGCACTTCACCACGCCCGGTCGCCCATCGAATCACTCATCACAGGGCGCGGCTGATGCGCGCAAAAGACGACAGCATGGCTGCCAGCATCTGCGCCTCGCGGCTCAGCCGCTGGCTGGCCTTGGAGACAAGCGCGATGTGATAGCGCCGCACAGGTTCGCGCAGCGGAATGGCGGTCAGCGAGCGTGCGAACAAAGGGTGGTGCAACACACTGCGTGGCAGCCGGGTCAGGCAGTCGGATTCGAGCAGCAGCGAGATCACGCCGAACAACGAATCGGTCATTGCGGCAGTGCGCGGCGGGCGCAACTGCTGCTCTTCGAAGAGCGTCATTCCGATTCGCACAGCAGGTCGACGTTCATGTCGGACGCGTCGAAATGCAGAGGCAGGCGGGTGATTGCGAATTCGAGCCGGTTCTCCCGGATACCGCTCAGCAGCTCGGTGGCCACGCTTTGTGTCAGGTGCAAGGTGACGTCGGGCATGCTGCGCCGAAAGTCGACCAGCAGGGATGGCAGAAACTTCAACGAGGGCTCGATCGACACCCCGAACCGGATCTGCGAGACGTTGCGATGACGCACGTTGCGCAACCAAGTCTCGGTGCGATCGGCTTCGAGCAACAGCGCGCGCATGGCGCAAAAACTCTTCACCTTCCGTCGTCAGAAGCAGGCCTTTGGCCTGGCGATCGATCAGCGATACGCCGTGTTCATCTTCGAAGCGGGCCAGGCTACACCAAGTTCGCGATCGAAACGCTGATGGACGATCTCGCCCATGAAGCCAACATCGACCCGCTGACCTTCCGCTTGCAGAACCTGCGCAAGGAGCCGCGAGCGCAGGAGGTGCTGCGCGCGGCCACCCGCATGGCCGACTGGAAGCGCAAGCGCCCGGCAGGCCACGCGCTGGGCCTGGCGTATTCCAATGCCTTCGGCTCGCACCTGGCGCAAGTGGTCGAGATGTCGCTGAACAAGAAGAGCGGCCGCATCCGCGTGCACGAGGTCTGGTGCGCGGCCGATGTCGGCTTTGCGCTGCAGCCGCGCAATGTGGCAGCGCAGACGGAATCGGGCGTGATGTACGGGCTGTCGATCGCTTTCGGCGAGCAGGTGCCGGTGGTCAAAGGCGAGCCCCAGCCTTCGAACTTTCACGACTACCCGGTGCTGCGCATGGACGAGGCGCCGAAGGTGCATGTCGAGGCGATCCATTCGACCGAGCCCCCGGGCGGCGCAGGCGAGATCGGCGTGCCGCCGGTGGCGCCGGCCATCTCGGATGCGCTGCTGCGCCTGACCGGCAAGCGCTTGCGCGACCTGCCGCTGGATCACAGCGCAGTCGTGAAAGCCTGATCGCAGTAACTGACTTGAACGCCCGCGCCCCCTGCCATTGCCGACGAGTTGAAGCCACGGGCGTTGCGTGCGGCCCTGTGCCGTCAAGGACGGAACGTGCGCAGGCCGGACGGCCGAAGCGGCAGGCCGCTTCGATATCGAGGCAAGCGAGCCGATTTGGCATCGCCTGCTTCCCCGCTCAGGCCGCCGAGCCAGCGGCCAGCGCTTCGCCCATCGTCGTGGTCGTTGCGCTGCCGCCCAGGTCGGGCGTGCGCGGGCCTTGCTTCAACACCGTTTCGATGGCGCTGACGATCGCGTTGTGAGCCTCGCGAAACGCGCCTTGGCCGTGGCCGAGAAAGTCCAGCATCAGCGCACCCGACCACACCATCGCCACCGGGTTGGCGATGTTCTTGCCGTAGATGTCGGGGGCCGAGCCATGGACCGGTTCGAACAGCGATGGAAAGCGCCGCTCTGGATTCAGGTTAGCCGACGGCGCCAGTCCGATCGTGCGAGTGGTCGCGGGGCCGAGATCGGACAGGATGTCACCGAACAGGTTGGTGGCAGCCACCACATCAAAGCGGCCCGGCTGCAGCACGAAGCGCGCGCTCAGGATGTCGATGTGCTGCTTGTCGAGCTTGACTTCGGGATAGCCGGCGCCCACCGCATCGGCGCGGCCGTCCCACCAGGGCATGCTGATCGCGATGCCGTTCGACTTGGTGGCCAGCGTCAGGTGCTTGCGCGGGCGGCTTTGCGCCAGCTCGAAGGCGTATTTCAGCAGGCGGTCGGCGCCATGGCGCGAGTAGACCGACTCCTGGATCACGATCTCGCGGTCGGTGCCTTCGTACATCACACCGCCCAGCGAGGTGTATTCGCCTTCGGTGTTCTCGCGCACGACGAAGTAGTCGATGTCGCCGGGGCGGCGCGGCTGGCCTTTGCCATCGACCAGCGGGCAGGGCACGCCTTCGAACAGGCGCACCGGGCGCAGGTTGATGTATTGGTCGAACTCGCGGCGGAACTTCAGCAGCGAGCCCCACAGCGAGATGTGGTCG
Source organism: uncultured Rhizobacter sp. (assembly GCA_964242145.1). Lineage (GTDB taxonomy): Bacteria > Pseudomonadota > Gammaproteobacteria > Burkholderiales > Burkholderiaceae_C > Rhizobacter. The sequence goes on along the minus strand of CAXTCD010000048.1, from coordinate 763 downwards.
GGCACGGTGGCAGGCCAGCCGACGGCACCGAAGTAGATCGCATCGAAACCACTGAGCTGCTGCTTCCAGTCGCTGGGCATCATCTGGCCATGCTGCGCGTAGTAGTCGCAGTGGGCCCAGTCGAAATGGGCGAATTCCAGCCCCAGATCGAAGCGGCGATCGGCCGCCTGCAATACCCGCAAGCCTTCGGGCATCACTTCCTTGCCAATGCCGTCGCCGGCGATCACGGCAATTTTCGAGCGCTTCATCGTGGAGTCCTTGGTGGGAAGAGGGAAGGCGCCTTGCCTTGTGCCGGCGCCATCGAGAAAGCGTATTTTTTGTGATGCATGACGAAATGACAACGACACAAGCGTCACCCGTCGATTCACGGATCGCGTGCAAGTCGCCGGAGCTGGAAGACCTGCGCGTCTTCATGGCGGTGGTGCGCAAGTCCAGCTTCGTGCTGGCCGCCGACATGATCGGCATGTCGCCGGCTTACGTCAGCAAGCGCATCCGCATCCTGGAGCAGGCGCTGGCGGTCAAGCTGCTACATGAAGCCGGGCCAAAGCCGCGCCAATCAGAACAGGTGGCCGATGCCGAAGTTGATGCCGCGTTCGTCTTCGCCGGCCTTCAACGGGGTCGTTGCGAAATCACCGGCCGAGGGTGCCAGCGCGAAGCGCGTGGCGGTGCCATTGCCCATGCGGCCCAGCGAGCAGTACAGCGAGGTGCGCTTAGAGCGGCTAACAAAACCGAATCAAAGAGCGCAAGCAAATGACACAACAAG
>CAXTCD010000047.1:0-26034 GCA_964242145.1 uncultured Rhizobacter sp. | reverse complement strand
TCGCCCAATAGCAGCTCGGCGGACGCTGACGTCATGGCCGGGTTGAGCAACGCGGGGTTGAACGGGCCGATGAATCGGCCGTCGTCGGTGGTGCTGTGGAAACCAGTGTCGTCGGCCCACGGGACCACGGTGCTCGTCATCTTGTCGAAGTACTGGCCGAACTCTTCCCAGCTGTGCACGAAGGGCGCGCGGCCCGACAGCGGGAACGCGAACACCGAGTTGAGCCGCGCTGAATCGAAGCCGGTGTCCACGCCCTGGACAAACGGAGACGATGCGCTCAGCGCGATGAAATGCGGCACGTAGCGCGACAGCGCATGCAGCAGCCACAGCGCGGTATCGCCGTTCTCGCAGCCCACGTGCACATGCTGGCCGAACACGGTGAACTGCTTGGCGAGGTAGCCGTATAACTCGCTGATGTAGTGGAAGCGCTCGGTCGGGAAAATCTGTTGCTCGCTCCAATGCTGGTAGGCGTGCGTGCCGCCACCGGCGATGCCGATGTTGAGCTTGCGTGCCGCGCGCGAGAGCTGTTGTTTGAGGTCGGTCAGCTCGGCCAGCAGCGGCGCGTGCTCGCGCTGAATCGAGGTGCCGATCTCGATCATGCTGCGGGTGATCTCGGGCTTCACGTCCCAGGCGCCGGGGTGTTTGTCGAGTTCGCGCAGCAGGTCTTGCGCTTGCGGCGCGAGGTCGAAATCGTGCGTGCTGACGAGCTGCAGTTCGAGTTCGACGCCCAGCGTCAATGCCTCGGAGGTCGTGAATTCGGCGAGTGACAGGTCGGCGCTGTCTGGGGAGGGGCCGGATGGCGTGGGCAGGCTCGGGCTGGTCATTTCAGGGCAACGGCGTTGGTGGCGGAAGGTGCGGTTTCATGAGCGACATGGCGCAGTGACCATTTCGTCAGGATCGGCCCGAGAAATTGCGAGAGCGTGGTTGCGATCAGCAAGGACTGCAGCACGCCGTTGTGCGCGCCGGGCAACTGCGATGTCCAGCCGAAGGTGTTGGCCGCGAGCAGCACGGTCAGGCTGCTCATGGGCTGCAATGCCAGGGTCAATGCCGAGGCCTGCTGCCAGCTCAGGCCGCTGGGCCGCGCCAGCGAGGCGATCGCGATGCCTTTGCCGACCAGCCGCGCAAGCACGATGCCCAGCACCCAGGGCCACAAGCTGCCGATGTGATCGACCGAGAACAGCATGCCCAGGCAGATGAACAGCAGCACGCCGAGCGCTGAGCCCGCCGAGCCGAGATGCGGCTCGACCGTGAGACCGTGGCCCATGCGTGAGCGCGCAACGACACCCGCGACCAGCAGCGCCAGCAAGGGCGACAAAGCCCATTGCGCAGCGAGCATGGCCGAGAGAATGACGATCGCGATCTGCAATACGGGGGCCGTGGCGGCGCCGCGGATCGGCTGCGTCAGCCGCGTCAGCAACCATCCGCCGGCCACGCCGAGCAGGAAAGAGCCGCAGATGACGATCAGCCCGCTGGTGATGGTGGGCGCGAGGTCGGAGGCTGCGGCCGTGGCGCCGTCGGCGACAGCCAGCACGTGCCAGGCCTTGACCGCCAGCATCGCGAGCACGCTGTTAACGGCCGTCATGATCAGCAGCCGCTCGGTCACCTGGCCGCGCGGCCGCGCTTCGTGGATCAGCACCATCGTGATGACGGGCGAGGTTGACATCGCAACGGCGCCCGCCAGGGCGGCCGATACCAACGGCGCATCCAGCAGCGTCAGCGTGATCGCCACTGCCGCGCCGGAGAGCAAGCCTTCGAACAGGCAGGTCAGTGCCAACCAGGGGTTGTCGAACAACCAACGGGGCCGGATGCGGCTGCCGAGTTCGAACACCAGCACGCCGATGGCCAGATCGATCAGTGGCTTCCAGAGGTCGAGATCGGCACGCTCCAGCAAGCGAAAAGCGAGCGGGCTGGCCAAGGCGCCGGTCAACATGTGGCCACACATGCGTGGCATGCGCAGGTAGCGGTGAATGGCTTCGCCCAGCACCACGGCGATCAGCAGCACGACGGCAAAGCCGAACACCGGGTCGGCGCCGCGCAGGCCTTCGAGTGTCCAGAGCGGCGCTGAAGAATGGGGCGCGCCGGGCACAGCGCTCAGCCATTGGTCGAACAAGGAAAACAAGGTCATCGCAATGAGCGCTTTCGCTGTTTTAATTGGATGGTCACCGGGACCGGGCGGCCGTACTCTGTCATGGGGTGGCCGGGCGGGGCGACACGCGCCAAGGCCGGACCATAGGGCATAAACGCCTCTCAGGGCAACCGCTTGAAATTGAGGGATCGCCCCCAAAATCCGCTCCCTCGGCTCCCTTCATGCAAAACCCAGCTAAGCAAAATCAAATCATGGACAAACAAACTCTCTCGTTTCAGGCTGAAGTCAAGCAGATCCTTCACCTGGTCACGCACGCGCTGTATTCGAACAAGGAGATCTTTCTGCGCGAGTTGATCTCCAACGCCTCCGATGCCTGCGACAAGCTTCGCTTTGAGGCCCTGGCCGATGCCACGCTGTATGAAGATGCACCGAACCTGGAGGTGCGTGTGGGCTTCGACAAGGAGGCCAAGACGATCACGATCCGTGACAACGGCATCGGCCTGAGCGCAGAAGAGGCGGTGGCCAACCTCGGCACGATCGCCAAGAGCGGCACGCGCGAGTTCATGAGCAAGCTCGAAGGTGATCAGAAGAAGGACGCGCAGCTGATCGGCCAGTTCGGTGTGGGCTTTTATAGCGGCTTCATCGTGGCCGACCGAATTACTGTGGAATCACGCCGCGCCGGCACCAAGCCGGAAGAAGGCGTGCGCTGGAGCTCGGAAGGCAGCGGTGATTTCGAAGTCGAGACCATCAACCGCCCACAAAGAGGCACCGACATCATTCTTCATCTGCGCGATGGCGAAGAGGAGTTTCTCAGCGCCTGGAAGCTGAAGTCGATCATCGGTAAATACTCCGACCACATCTCGCTGCCGATCCTGATGCAAAAGGAAGAGTGGGATGCGGAGAAGAGCGAGCAGATCGTTCTGGACGAATGGGCGCCGGTCAACAAGGCTGCCGCGCTGTGGACACGCAGCAAGAGCGATATCACGGCCGAGCAATACGACGAGTTCTACAAGCAGATCAGCTACGACACCGAAGCGCCGTTGGCCTATACACATAACCGCGTCGAAGGGCGTAGCGAATACACGCAGCTGCTGTATGTGCCGGCGAAGGCACCTTTCGATCTGTGGAACCGTGACAAGCGCGGCGGCGTCAAGCTGTACGTCAAGCGCGTCTTCATCATGGACGATGCCGAGGCGTTGATGCCGGTGTATCTGCGCTTCGTCAAGGGCGTGATCGACAGTGCTGATCTCCCGCTGAACGTGTCGCGCGAGCTGCTGCAGGAGAGCCGCGATGTGAAGGCGATCCGTGAAGGCTCGACCAAGCGCGTGCTGGGCATGCTTGAGTCCTTGGCCCAAAGCGAAGACGAAGCCGAACGCGCCAAGTACGCGGCGTTCTGGAAAGACTTCGGCCCGGTTTTGAAGGAAGGCGTCGGTGAAGACCATGCCAACCAGGAACGATTGGTGAAGCTGCTGCGCTTCGCATCGACGCATGCCGATGAAGGCGTCTCGTTGGCCGACTATGTCAGCCGCCTGAAAGAGGGCCAGGACGCGATCTATTACATCACCGCAGACTCGCTGGCCGCCGCGAAGAGCAGCCCGCAATTGGAGATCTTCCGCAAGAAGGGCATCGAGGTGCTGCTGCTGATCGACCGCGTGGATGAGTGGATGCTGAGCCACTTGTATGAATTCGAAGGCAAGTCGCTGCAAAGCGTGGCCAAGGGTTCGGTGGATCTTGGCAAGCTGCAGGACGAGGCCGAAAAGAAGCAGGCCGAAGAGGTAGCGACGACCTTCAAGCCAGTGCTCGATCGTCTGAAGGAGGCTCTGAAGGATCGCGCGAAAGACGTACGCGTGACGACGCGCTTGGTGGACTCGCCGGCGTGCTTGGTGGTCGAGGAGGGTGACATGAGTTCGCACCTGGCTCGCATGCTCAAACAAGCCGGGCAGACCGCGCCCAAGGCTCAGCCGACCTTGGAAGTGAACGCCGAGCATGCGCTCGTCAAGCGGCTCGAAGGCAGCGCCCATTTCGATGATCTGGCGCACATCCTCTTCGACCAGGCCTTGTTGGCAGAAGGTGGACACCTGGAAGACCCTGCGGCTTATGTGCGCCGCGTCAATGCCTTGCTGACGGCCTAACTGAAGGTTAGAGCGGCATCCCGCCGAGTGCGGGTTGCCGCATCGCTTCGACCTGTTCATGCAATCGCGTCGCTTGCTCATTCCAGTAGGCGCGGTCACCGAACCAGGGGAAGGCGACAGGGAATGCCGGGTCGGCCCAGCGGCGTGCGAGCCATGCGCTGTAGTGAATCATCCGCAAGGTTCGCAATGCTTCGATCAGGCGCAGTTGGCGCCAATCGAATTCCATGAAGTCTTCATAACCTGACAGCAGCGCATACAGCTGTTGTTGCATCGAGCTGCGGTCACCGGACAGCAGCATCCACAGGTCCTGGATGGGCGGGCCCATCAATGCGTCGTCGAGATCGACAAAATGGGGGCCGGCGTCGGTCCATAGCACGTTGCCGGCGTGACAGTCACCATGCAGTCGAATGACAGGGCAGGTGCCGACCTCTTCAAAGCATTGGCGGATGCCCTCCAATGCCAGGTCCACGGCTTGTTGCCAGCTGGCTTGCGCATCCAAAGGCAGCGTGTTCGATTCAATGAGCCAGTTCCGTGGCCCGTGGCCGTAGCTGTCGATGTTCAGATGCAGGCGATGGCTGAATTGGCTTTGTGCGCCGACCGCATGCATGCGGCCAATGAACCGGCCGATCCATTCAAGGGTCTGCACATCTTCCAGTTCGGGCGCGCGCCCTGAGCGGCGTTCCGTTACCGAAAACCGATAGGGCCTGCCGTCGATTGCGAATTCAGGAAGCGTGCTTGTCTGTGCGGGGTCGGCTGCATTTGGCAAAGCCCAGGGCGCGACCACGGGCAGTTCGGCGGCATGAAGTTCGCTCGCGAAAACATGCTCTTCCTGGATTTGCGCTGTGGTCCAGCGGCCCGGTCGGTAGAACTTGGAGACGACCACCCGGCCGTCTTCGAGAAACACCTGAAAAACGCGGTTCTCGTAGGAGTTCAGTTGAATCAGCCGGCCATCGCCGCGCAGGCCAACGGAATCCAGTGCATCCAGAACGGCCTCGGGTGTCAGGCCGGCATAAGGGGTGTCAATGAGGGGACGAGAGGAAGAGGCCATGCCACGCATCGTACGCGCGGCGCTCTTCTCTCAGCGCCGAGTGGCCGTGCCGGGCTCTGGGGTGTCGACCACCACACCAGCGATGTCGTTGGCTGCGCCGGTGTTGGGTGGCATCACGCTGTCGCGATCCAAGGCATCACCGATGAAAGGCGAGGCACGCTCGGTCAGCGTCGCAAAGTCACTGCCCATGAAAGCGTCCAGGCGGCTGTCAGGTGCAAAGAACGAGTCTTGGAATTGCGTCGAGTCTTGCCAGGCCGGTGTAGTGCGCTGCGCGCGGCGGTTGGCGACGGTGTTTGCCAATGTGTCCCGCGCTTTGTTCATTGTTTGTGGAGGTTGCGCCGTGGGCGGAGTTGCACGTGATGTGGTTGCAGCGCCGCTGTGAGGGACCAGCATTTGAAGCTCGGCTACCGATGGCAGATGATCGGCCGGGCAGCGCAGATAACGAACTCGGCAAGCGGACAGTACCGACTGCTTGATCTGCAGAACTCGACGCGAATTGCCATGGTCGGCGTCCAGGTCAATCGCAGCCAGCACACGACCGTTCGCACTGCAGACAGCGAAGGTCACGTGATTGGCGCCGAGGAGTTCATACCAGTACCTCACGTCAGCTGGATTGTTAGGTTGGCAAAATCGTACCAATGGCAGCTTTGACAGAATCACGTGATGCGGTAAGGCTTCGCGCAGCGAGCGATAGATGCGTCGCTCATCGGAGCTGAAAACTGGGCGGCCGCTGAGGGCCCAATCGTTGGGCAAAGCCTTTGGCATTGATGGTTTGCGGCCGCGCAGAACAAGAAGGGTGACGACGGGTGCTAACAACAGCGCGGCTGCTAAAGCGATCATCCAGGGAAGATTGGGTATGTTCACAGTACAAACTCGGTTGCGTTTCAACGGCGCGCCCAGACGCCCGAAACAGGGGTTGAGAGGATGCTACATGTGGGAAAACGACAACCCCACCCCTCACTTCGATGCTGAATGGCGGGTGTGAGCGCTGGTTTCTGACATGTGGTGGCGCCCACGCTGTGCCAGCCGAGATGCGCCTGCCGTCGATATGGCCGGGCTGTTTGTGAGGGCTGGAAGAGGAGTTCGGTTATAATCAAAGGCTTTCCCTATTGGCTCAGGGGGAAGTGCGGAAAGGGTGGTTACCCAATTCGTTTCTGGTTGACATGATTGTTCGAGAGGTTGCCCTTTACAAGCAGCACCGAGCGCAATCGAGGTTGGCCAGCGGAGCTCCATCAGCCGATTCATTGAATCGGTTTCTAGAAAGATCCTCATGAAGACCTTCAGCGCCAAGCCGGCCGAAGTGACGCACGAGTGGTTTGTGATTGACGCCACCGATAAGGTGCTCGGACGTGTTGCCAGCGAAGTGGCACTCCGTTTGCGCGGCAAACACAAGGCCATCTACACGCCTCACGTCGATACGGGCGATTTCATCGTCGTCGTCAATGCAGAAAAACTGCGTGTGACCGGTAATAAAGCTAACGACAAGGTGTATTACCGTCACTCGGGTTTCCCGGGCGGTATCTACGGCACCAAGTTCAAAGACATGCAAGCCAAGCATCCAGGCCGTGCGCTGGAGAAGGCTGTCAAGGGCATGCTGCCGAAGGGGCCGTTGGGCTTCGCGATGGTGAAAAAGCTGAAGGTGTATGCCGGTGCTACCCACCCGCACACCGCCCAGCAGCCTAAAGCGCTGGAAATCTAAGGAGCGGTGATGATCGGAAATTGGAACTATGGAACCGGCCGCCGCAAATCTTCGGTGGCACGTGTCTTCATCAAAAAGGGCACTGGCCTGATCCTCGTCAACGGCAAGCCTGTTGACCAGTATTTTGGTCGCCAAACGTCCATCATGGTGGTTCGTCAGCCATTGGTGCTGACGGCCAATGATTCGGCGTTTGACGTGAAGGTCAATGTCCACGGTGGTGGTGAGTCGGGTCAAGCAGGCGCTGTCCGCCACGGCATCACTCGCGCGCTGATCGACTATGACGCAGCGTTGAAGCCTGAACTTAGCCGCGCAGGCTTTGTGACACGTGATGCACGTGAAGTCGAACGTAAGAAGGTGGGTTTGCACGGTGCTCGTCGCCGTAAACAGTTCAGCAAGCGCTGATCTTCAGACTGTCCATGCGATTGCAAAAAGGGCCGCTCTCCGCGGTCCTTTTTCTTTGACGACCTGATTCACCTTACAAAACGACAAAGTTTGGACACAGGCGATCGGAAAGCACGATCCTACAATCGCTCCTCGCTCCGCTTTGGATTCCTTGGAAGTTATCGCCGGTATGCGCTGGAAGTTACTCCGCCGAAGGATGTCCATCAGCGCTCCGCGCATGATTGTTCGCAGTCATTTGCCGTGGCCTTTGCGATGGGTGGTCGTGGCGTTGGTATTTGGTTTTTCCGCCGCGCTTGCTTTATGGGCCTTTGAATTTGGTAAGAGCATTGCCGGCCTTGATCGCAATGCCAAGGCTGAATTGGCTCAATTGCGGATTGAGGTGGCCAAGCTGAGAGAGGAGCGCGAAGGGGCGTTGTCAATTGCCAATACCGCCGAAAGTCTGTTGAAAGCAGAGAAGGCGGCACAGGACCGGTTGACGCAACAGATCAAGCAAGTGGAAGCTGAGAATCTGTCACTGAAAGGTGATCTCGGGTTCTTCGAACGGCTTTTGCCCGCGAATGCTTCTGAAGGGTTGAATGTTAGGGCGCTGCAAGCAGAGATCAAAACTGCCGGGCATTTGAAATTTCAAGTTTTGATCATGCAAACTGGCCGAAATATTCCGGAGTTTGTCGGTCGTTACGACCTTGTCTTGTCCGGCACACTTGATGACAAGCCCTGGAGTTTGTCTCAACCTGGCGGGGCTAAACTTTTGCAAGTGAAGCAATCCGCGCGGCTCGAAGATTCGATGGATTTTCCGCTCGGTGCAGTGGTTCGTACAGTGCAATTCAAGATTCTGGATAACCAAGGGGCGGTCAAGGCCTCACAGGTCGTTAAATTGCCTTAGCTGACGAGTCGCCCTCTCAAAGGGGTTGATTCTTCTCAGGAGATCGTCATTTTTACAAAGAAAAAACAACCTCCGATTCAAACGCTGATTGGCGAGGGCACCGTCATCCGCGGTGAGTTGCTGTTCAGCGATGGCTTGCGCATTGATGGTGAAGTGCAGGGTGACGTGATCGCCAAAGAAGACGGGCGCAGCATCTTGGTTATCAGCGAAAAGGCGCGTGTGATCGGGCGAGTCAAGGCAGGTCACGTGATCATCAATGGTCATATCACCGGGCCGGTGCAATCGGATCAATTGCTTGAGCTGCAGCCGAAGGCGGTGATTGTTGGTGATGTGAAATACGAAGCGCTTGAAATGCATCAAGGCGCCACCATTGAAGGTGAATTGAGTCCGCTGAAGGCGGATGAAAAGCCCGCACTGATCAAGTTGGCTGCATCTAACGCAGTGTGAGGAATTGACCTCCCGGGAGATAATGTGGTCGTGTTATTTGTTTGTAAGGATGAGCTATGAGCGCAGTTGCCCAAACCCTTGATGCATCGGTCAGTGAAATGCCTCCCGTGCCGTTGGTCTTTACCGACAGCGCTGCGAGCAAAGTGAAAGAACTGGTTGATGAAGAAGGGAACCCAGACCTGAAGTTGCGCGTGTTTGTGCAAGGCGGCGGATGTTCAGGCTTTCAATATGGATTCACATTCGACGAAATCGTCAACGATGACGATACGCAGATGAGCAAGAACGGCGTGACCTTGCTGATTGATGCGATGAGCCTGCAGTATTTGGCTGGCGCAGAGATCGACTACAAAGATGATCTGCAAGGGGCTCAATTCGTGATCAAAAATCCGAATGCGACGACCACCTGCGGATGCGGGTCAAGTTTCTCGGTTTGATTAGAAGTTGACACAGTAAAAAAAGCCACCGTGAGGTGGCTTTTTTTATTTGGCAGGGTATCGTGCCCCGAGCACGCGAGGGCCGGCCGCACCGGTCACGAGATTCAGATTGCCAGCATGTCGCTCCGCATGTGCTTGGGCTAACCATGCGAATGCGCAAGCTTCGACTTGTTGCGTCGGGATGCCGTGAGTGTCCGTGGATTGAACGCTGACCTGTGGCAAATGGAATGCCAAGCGGCGCATCAGATGGGAGTTCAGCGCGCCGCCGCCGCAAACCAACAGGGTAATGGCGTCTTTGCCAAAGGTGCGAACTGCATCGGCACAACTAACGGCTGTCAGTTCACACAGCGTGGCTTGAATGTCTGCCGGCTGATGGACTTCTTTTGCTTGTGAAAGCTTCTTGGTCAGCCAGGTTGGATTGAACAAGTCGCGTCCCGTGCTCTTTGGTGGGGGAGCTGAGAAATAAGGTTCATCGAGAAGTGTCGCCAACAGCTGTTTGGACACTGACCCGCTCGAGGCCCAATCTCCATTTCGATCAAATGGATGTCCGGTATGCAGAAGGCACCATTCATCCATCAGCGCATTTGCTGGGCCGCAATCGAAGCCCAAGGTTTCGCCACTGGCTTTGAGTATCGTCAAATTGCTGATGCCGCCCAGGTTCAGCACACACATGTTGAGGTCATTGCGGCCAAACATCGCGCGATGAAAAGCAGGGACTAGCGGCGCACCTTGTCCACCGGCCGCAATGTCTCGGCTGCGGAAGTCTGCAATGACGTCAATGCCAGTCAGCTCTGCAAGAAGGGCAGCGTTGTTGATTTGGCAGCTGTATCCGATGCCGTCGATGGCACCGGGTTGATGCCGAACGGTTTGGCCATGCGCGCCGACGGCTTGAATGTCTGCAGCGCTAAGCCGTGCCATCTCAAGGAGATCTGCAATGACCAAGGTATAGATCTTTGCGAGTGCGTTGCCGGCTAATGCCGCCCGATGCAGTTCGTTGGGTCCCGCCGTATTGAGTGCCAGGAACTCTTGTTGCAGTTCGCCGGGAAAGCTTCGATGCGCATGCGCAAGAACGCTGATTCTTCCGGAGCTGGAGAAGTCGGCGATGATGCCATCTACGCCGTCGAGCGAGGTGCCCGACATCAAGCCTGCAAACAACTCAGCCATGCTGAATGCGAGGCTTGTCCATGTCGTTATTCTCCGTAGGTGGCTACTTGCTCGGTGCCGTCATCGGCGACGGCTACCTGCAGTTGCCGACGAAGTTGTTGCGATACGCTGGCCAACTCCTTTTGCGAAGACGGTGACAGCGTGATAGCTTCGGATGTCTTGGCGATGACCAGCGGGTCCTGATGCTGGCCTTTGACGCGGAACTCGAAGTGCAGATGGGGGCCAGTTGCCCAGCCGGTTGCGCCAACGGCGCCGATTCGCATGCCTTGGTCGACATGTTGGCCATTGCGAACATCAATGCGGCTCAGGTGTCCGTAAAGCGTAGTGCGATCGTTGCTGTGGCGGATTTGAATAACGTTGCCGTAGCCATTTTGCCAACCGGCAAAGTCAATCGTGCCGTCACCGACGCTGCGAACCGCCGTCCCTGTCGGAGCCCCGTAATCGACGCCCAGGTGCGCGCGCCAGTTCTTCAAGATCGGATGAAATCGCATCGAGAAACCGGAGGTCACTCGCGAGAACTCCATGGGGCTCGAAAGAAAGGCTCGACGCTTACTTTGCCCATCGAAGCCAAAGTAGCCGCCCTTGCCATTCCCGTCTTTGAACCAGACCGCGGAATAGGTGTGTCCGTTGCTGACGAATTCAGACGCGAGTACGCGACCCGCCGCTTGATTCCACGTAACGGGTTCGCCATCTGCGGTGAGGGCTTCGTAGATGACGCTGAAGGTGTCGCCTTTGCGAAGCTCACGATGGAAATCGATGTCGGTCGAGAAGATCTCGGCCATTTGAACCGCGACCGGGTCCGGGATGCGTGCTTCGTCGCTGGCTGCAAAGAGTGAACTGCGGATCGTGCCGCTGCCCAGGCGCACCTGCGTTGCGAGCGGTGCCACTTCGACAGAGGCACTCCAGTTGCCATCGCTGCCGCGTTTGACGCGCAGGCGCGAGAAATGGGTATTGAATTGTTCTGCGTTTTCGGCGGGGTAGCGTGCAATCAACTCTTGCAACTCTCCTGCGGCGTTGGTGCTGGCCTGCACCATCTTGCCGGCGCGGCCTTCAAGCAGCTTGCGAGCCGTCTTGTCGATGCGCAAGAAGGTGGCAGCTGCCGCGTCGGCCACATTCATTCGTGCCAAAAGGCTGTCGACGGTGTCGGCGTTGCGCGTCAAGTCACTGCGATAGAGTTGCAGATCGTGGCTGGCCAAGGCTTCGAGCTGTGTATCGATGTTTTCTGTCGTGACGATTTCCGTCACGAGGCGCCGCGGCAGGTCGGCTGCATCAGGGGCCAATGGCGCGATGCCGAAAGCCGTAACGCCAAAGCCCATCAGGATCGAAACCACGATGCTGGTCAATGCACGGGGGTGGCGGCTGACAAACTGTCCGGTGCGCGACGACACATCGGCGACGGCGCGATCAAGAGATTCCAACGAGCTCAATTTGGGCGAAGGCCGCAAGGCCTTGTAAAGAGCGTCGACAGGAGCCTGACGCTTGGGTTTGTCGATTCAATGCGAGAGGCGTCCACTAGAATCCCGGATGCTTGGCAGGCCCTCATTTCGGGGCTATCCACCGCGGTGCGAGGCAGTATAGCGATCGCGTTCGAGTCCATTCCCTGGAAGTCCCCACAGTTCACTAAGCAGATCCATGTCTCAGATCGAAACCTCGGCAGTGCCTTCGAATTCACCACGTTCTGCTGTCAAACATCCCATCACTGATTCGGTTCAGGAGGCGATGGCGATTTCGAAACGAGGCTGCGACGAGTTGTTGCCAGAGGCTGATTGGTTGAGCAAGCTGGCACGTTCAGAAGCAACGGGCGTGCCACTGCGCATCAAGCTGGGGCTGGACCCTACCGCCCCAGACATCCATATCGGCCATACCGTCGTGCTGAACCAGATGCGCCAGCTTCAAGATCTGGGGCACACGGTCATATTTCTCATCGGCGACTTCACATCGATGATTGGCGACCCTTCCGGGCGCAATACAACACGCCCTCCACTGACTGCAGAGCAGATCAAGGCGAACGCGCAGACCTATTACAAGCAAGCCAGCCTGGTGCTGGACCCCAGCAAGACGGAGATTCGCTACAACTCCGAATGGAGCGATCCGCTGGGCGCGCGGGGCATGATCCAACTGGCCGCGAAGTACACGGTCGCGCGGATGATGGAACGCGATGACTTCACGAAGCGCTTCAAGGACGGAATTCCGATCAGCGTGCACGAATTTCTGTACCCACTGATGCAGGGTTATGACTCGGTGGCGCTGAAGAGCGATCTGGAGCTGGGCGGCACCGATCAGAAGTTCAATCTGTTGGTGGGGCGCGCATTGCAAAGCGAGTACGGCCAGGAGCCGCAGTGCATCTTGACCATGCCGTTGCTGGAAGGGCTCGACGGTGTCGAGAAGATGTCCAAGAGCAAGGGCAACTACATCGGCATCACGGAGCCGGCGAACAGCATGTTCGCAAAGCTCCTGTCGATCAGCGACACCCTGATGTGGCGCTACTTCACGTTGCTGAGCTTCCGTTCGGAAGCCGAGATCGCGAAGTTCAAGAGCGAGACCGAAGGCGGGCGCAATCCCAAGGAAGTGAAGGTGTTGCTGGCCAAGGAAATCACCAGCCGCTTTCATGACGCCGCAGCAGCTGAAGCCGCCGAAGCCGATTTCAACAACCGCGCCAAGGGCGGCGTGCCGGATGAAATCGACGAGATCGCTTTGTCTGGCGCACCGCTGGGCATAGCCGCGTTGCTGAAGCAGGCGAATCTGGCGACGTCCGGCAGCGAGGCCGGGCGCTTGATCGATGGTGCAGGCGTTCGCGTTGACGGCGCAGTGATCAGCGACAAGGGACTCAAACTGCCTGCAGGTGTTTATGTGGTGCAGGTCGGCAAACGCAAGTTCGCCCGTGTGACGCTGAGCTGAGCATCGATGTACCGCCGCTGCCTGTTGGGGCTGGGGTTGATGGCTGCGGGTGTCGTGCATGCCGCGCCTGATGCAGTCGAGCTGGCGCGCATCGAGCGTTTGATCCGCTATATCGAACAGCAGAAAGACGTCCAATTCGTGCGCAATGGAACAGCCCATTCGCCCGAGGATGCGGCGAAGTTCCTGCGGGACAAATTCAAAAAAATGGGCGAGCTGGTGACCAGCGCGCAAAGCTTCATCGACCAGATTGCCTCTCGTTCCAGCACCACGGGCGAGCCCTACCTGATTCGGTTTCCAGATGCGCATATCGTTCCGGCGGCGCAATTTTTGACGGATGAACTCCGGCGCATGGACCGTTGATGCAGGTTCGCAGCTGGTTGAAACTTTCGGCAGCGGTGGCGCTGGTGACCATTGGATTGAAGGCCGCAGCCTGGTGGCTGACCGGTTCGGTCGGCTTGCTGTCTGACGCCATGGAGTCGATCGTCAATCTGGCCTCGGCCTTGTTCGCGCTGCTGATGGTCAGCATCGCGCAACGCCCCGCAGACGACGATCATCCGTTCGGGCACACCAAGGCCGAATATTTCTCCAGTGGCTTCGAAGGAATGCTGATCGCGGGTGCCTCGATGGCCATCTTCTGGGCAGCGGCGCAGCGGGCGTGGTCGCCGCAACCAATTCAATCATTGAGTGCGGGCTTGGCGCTGGCCATCGTGGCTTCTGTGCTGAATGGCGGTTTGGCTTGGCGAATGCTCGCCGCGGCGAAGCAGCATCGGTCCATTGCGCTGGAGGCCGATGCGCGCCATCTGATGACCGATGTCTGGACTTCTGCCGGTGTCGTGATGGGTTTGCTGCTGGCCCGCGCCACGGGGTGGCTGTGGCTGGACCCGTTGCTGGCGGCGGGTGTGGCGGTCAATATTCTGCGAGAGGGTGTTCATCTGGCATGGCGCTCGATCGATGGCCTGATGGACACGGCGGTGGAGCCGGAAGTTCGCCGGCAGATCGAACAAACGCTTGCAGGGTTCAACGATCGCTCTTTGCGTTTTGATCACATCGTGACGCGGCGCGCGGGGCAGCGGCGCTTCATCGACATGCACATGCACATGCCGGCACGCTGGACGCTTGGACGTGCTGCTGCGTTGCGAGCCGATGTCGAGCAGGCGCTGATGAGCGCGGTTCCGGGTCTGCGTGCATCCATCCAACTGCTGCCAACCAACGTCGAAACTCATTTCGGCGATCCCGACGAGCCCACATGATTGCGCTGATTCAACGGGTAAGACAGGCTCGTGTCGAGATCGAGGGCCGAGTGACTGGCGAGATCGCGCAGGGCTTGCTGGTTTTGGTGTGTGCCGAGCCATCTGACACAGAAGCATTGGCCGACAAGCTGGTTGCCAAACTGCTGAAGCTTCGCGTGTTTTCTGACGACGCCGGCAAGATGAACCGCAGTGTGGTCGAGGTCCGGGGTGGTTTGCTGATCGTGAGCCAGTTCACCTTGGCGGCCGATACCGCCAGTGGCAACCGGCCAAGCTTTACCGGTGCAGCCGGCGCGGTTCAAGGGCGGCAGCTTTACGAGCGCGTGCTGGCGACTGCGCGCTCGCAGCATGCGCCGGTGGCGTCAGGGGAGTTCGGGGCGGACATGCAGGTGCATCTGATCAACGACGGGCCGGTCACGATCCCGATCACGCTGCGCAATTGATGCTTCAGGCCGGCCAAAGAACGGCCTTCAGCTTTGGCGGGCCGCGGGCGAGGATGCCCGCGGCGCTTCAAGTCAACGATCAGTCAGCGTACTGGCCGCTGGACTTGATGATCGGTGTCCATTTTTCAATTTCAGCACCGACAAACTTCTTGTGATCGGCGCCGTTGATTCGCGCATCCGTGTTCACGACAGCGCCCAGCGACTCCTCGCGCTTGATGAAATCGGCATCCTTCAATGCCAGCTTCAGTGCAGCGTTGACCTTGTCGACCACGGCCTTGGGCGTGCCTCTCGGGGCATAAAGGCCGTGCCAGATGGTCACGTTGAAGCCCTTCAGCCCAGATTCATCGAGCGTGGGCAGCTTTGCCAGTGAAGGTATCTTCAGCCGGTGCGAAGTGGTAACGGCGAAGGCCTTGACCTTTTTGGCGTCGATCTGCGCGCTGGTGTTGGTGGTTTGGTCGCACATGATGTCGACTTGCCCGCCGAGCAGGTCATTCATCGCGGGCGCCGTGCCTTTGTAGGGCACCGTCACCATTTCGGCCTTCAGCGCACTTTGCAGCAGCAGGCCGCACAGGTGGGAGGCCGATCCCACGCCGGCATTCGCGAGGTTGACCTTGCCCTGGTTGGATGCGATCCAGCTGGCCAGCTCGGTATAGCTGTTGGCGGCCAAGGTGGGGCGGCTGATCAGAGTCATCGGTACTTCGTTCAGAAGACCCAGATACTCGAAATCTTCGAGCGGCTTGAATTGCAGATTGCGATACAGCGCCGGTGCAGTCGCTATGCCGATGTGCGTGAGCAGCAGGGTATAGCCGTCGGGCGCGGCCTTGGCCACCTTGGCGGCGCCCAGCGTACCGCCGGCTCCCGCGACGTTATCGATCACGATGGCCTGGCCTCCCAGCGGTTTGCGCACGGCCTCGGCGAAATCGCGAGCTACCTTGTCGGTCGGGCCGCCGGCAGAAAAGGGCACGACGATGGTGATCGGCTTGTCCGGATATTCTGCGAACGCGGCGGTTGCCATGAGTGCGGCTGCGCTGGCCAACAATAGCTTCTTCATGGGGGGCTCCCTTTGGGATGAGGTTGAAGGCTGCGATGCTAAGGAAGCGCAAGCCTTCTGCCAACACGGAAAGTACGTAATTGCGAAGCGGTCTTTCGGCGGCGGATCAGCGAATCGAACGTCTGCTCATGCTGCAAATTCAGTTCGATGATTTGATGCTCGCGTTCCGAGCCACCCCGCCATGCCCGATCTTCTGGTCAAGCTCTATCAATTGCCGCCGATCGAGCCTGTGCTGGCTCAGGTAGGGGCTGACGGTGTCACGTTGCGCCGTGCGCTCGCGCCAGAAAAACCCCAGGTACTGGCCTGGGTGGGGTCTCATTGGCCTGTTTGGGGGCCCGAGGTCGAGGTGGCCTTCTCACGCTTGCCGGTTTCATGCGTGATCGCGTTGCGCAACGAAGCGCTCGTGGGCTTTGCGTGTCATGACGTGACTTGCCGCAATTTCTTCGGGCCCGAGGGTGTCATCGACGCTGAGCAGGGGCGGGGGATCGGCCGGGCCTTGCTGTTGTCGGTGCTCCATGCTCAACATGCACAAGGTTATGCCTACAGTGTCATCGGCGCAGCGGGGCCGGTGGATTTCTATGTCAAGTCGGTCGGTGCCATGCCGATTGCGGGTTCCGACCCCGGCCTATACGCCGGCATGCTGCGCGCGAAGCCGCGCAATCCACCGCCTTGAGTCACGTGGCGGGATCGGGCTGGCGATAGCTGCCCGCCAGCCCGAGCAGATGGGCCCGGGAGGGCTGATCGAGATAAGGTAGCAGCAGGCTCAGTACATGAGACGCGCCGCGAAACAGGGCCACGCCAGCACTTTCCGGCTCCAGCGCATGGCGAGGGTCACGGACAAATTCGTAGCTCAGCCAATAAGTCAGCAAGACGACCATGACCGTGGCCAGAGGTTCGGCCTCACGGGCACCGATCTGCAAGGCCTGGCCGTATTGCAACCCTTCGATGACGCTGCGCACGGCCCGCGATTTGTTTTTCAGGATCAACTGGAACTGAGTTTCCAGCAAGCGGTTGCGGCTCAGCAGATCGTTCAGGTCGCGGTAGAGAAAGCGGTATTGCCAGATCGTCTCGAACAGCATGTGAAAGAACAGCCAGGCATCTTCGACGTTGCGCACCTCATCGGCCGCGTTCAGCAAGGTTTCAAGCTCGCTTTGGTAACGCGTAAAGAGCGCATTGACCAGCGCATCCTTCGATGGGTAGTGGTAATACAGGTTGCCCGGGCTGATCTGCAATTCGGCCGAGATGACGGTGGTCGACACGTTCGGCTCGCCATAGCGGTTGAACAGCGCCAAGGTGGCCTCGAGGATTCGCTGCGCCGTGCGTCGTGGCTTCTTCGGTGCAGTGGCCATTGTGTTGTCGGGTGATCAGCGGGTCTCTCGGGTCCAATATCTCGGACCAATCTAGCACCAGATCCTTGCGAGCTGCATGGCGTAAAGCCCAGGGTCAGCGCAAAACACAGGCGCTGCCTACAATCCCGCCCCTCATGCCTGCCATCTCGTTCAAAAACGTCAGCAAGACCTATCGATCGGCCGGCCGTGAAGTGCGCGCGCTGTACGAGGTTGCGTTTGATATCCAGCCCGGCGAATTCTTCGGTTTGCTCGGCCCCAACGGCGCCGGCAAGACGACGCTGATCAGCATCCTGGCCGGCTTGTCGCGTGCCACCAGTGGCCGTGTCGAGGTGCTCGGCCATGACGTGGTGAATGACTTCGCCGCCGCACGCCGCAGCTTGGGCATCGTCCCGCAGGAGTTGGTGTTCGACCCGTTCTTCTCGGTTCGTGAAGCGTTGGTTATCCAGAGCGGCTACTTTGGCGTGAAGAACAACGGCGCCTGGATCGACGAGTTGCTGCAAGGCCTGGGTTTGGCCGACAAAGCCGATGCCAACATGCGCCAGCTCTCGGGCGGCATGAAGCGCCGCGTGCTGGTCGCGCAGGCGCTGGTACATCGCCCGCCGGTGATCGTGCTCGATGAGCCGACTGCGGGCGTTGACGTGGAATTGCGCCAGACGCTGTGGCAATTCGTGTCGCGGCTCAACAAGGAAGGCCACACGGTGCTGCTGACCACGCATTACCTGGAAGAGGCGGAAGCGCTCTGTGGCCGTCTGGCGATGCTCAAGCAAGGCAGCGTGGTGGCGCTCGATCGCACGTCAGCGCTCTTGGCCGGCACCGCCAGCACGATGATGCGATTCAAGATGGATGCGCCATTGCCGCCACAACTGGCAGCGCAATCGCGCGTGACCGGGCGGGTGGTTCAGGTCACGGCGCACGATGCAGCCGAAGTCGAGCAGGTGCTGGGCATCCTGCGCGCGGCAGGTTGTCAGCCTGAAGACCTGGAGATCGGGCGGGCCGACCTGGAAGACGTGTTCCTTGAAATCATGCAAGGCCCCGCCGTCACGCTCGATCAAGTGAAGGTGGCGACATGACCGGCCCTTCATCAAACATGTCGCTGCTGTCAGGCACCCGAACCTTGCTCTACAAAGAGGTGCTGCGCTTTTGGAAGGTTAGCTTCCAGACTGTTGCCGCTCCGGTGCTGACGGCCGTTCTTTACCTGCTGATCTTTGGCCATGTGCTCGAAGGCCATGTGAAGGTGTTCGGCGAGGTGGGCTACACCAGCTTCCTGATTCCTGGCCTCGTGATGATGAGCGTGCTGCAGAACGCCTTCGCCAATAGCAGCTCTTCGCTGATCCAGAGCAAGATCACCGGCAATCTGGTGTTCCTGCTCGTCACGCCGCTGAGCCATTGGGCCTGGTTTCTCGCTTATGTCGGGGCGTCGATGGTGCGCGGGGTGGTGGTGGGCAGCGGCGTATTGCTGGCCACGCTGTGGTTTGCGCCGCTGTCGTTGGCGCACCCGGTATGGATCTTGGTTTTCACGCTGGCTGGCGCCGCGATGATGGGTGCTTTGGGCTTGATCGCGGGGCTGTGGGCCGAGAAGTTCGATCAGATTGCCGCCTTCCAGAACTTCATCATCATGCCGATGACGTTTTTGTCCGGTGTCTTCTATTCGATCAAATCACTGCCTTCGGTTTGGCAGAAGGTTAGCCATCTGAACCCGTTCTTTTACATGGTCGATGGCTTTCGACATGGCTTCTTCGGTGTCAGTGATGTGTCTCCCTGGACGAGCCTGGTGATCGTGTCGATCGGCCTGGCGCTGGTCTGCGGCTTGTGCCTTCACCTGCTTCGCATCGGCTACAAGATCCGCCACTGATCGCGTCGGGCTTGCGGTCGCCCGCCGTCGATGGCGCAGGTCATTTCCGGCCCGTCAACCTTGTCGATCAAGCTCTCGGTGATAATCCGGCCACCATGGCCGATCCCACTCCCGCTGACGTCGAGCGCTTTATCGCGCAAGGCTTGCCCTGCGAACACCTGCAGGTGGAAGGTGATGGCCGCCATTTCTTCGCCACCATCGTGTCTGCTGAGTTTCAAGGCGCCAGCCGCGTGAAGCGCCACCAGCGGGTCTATCAGGCGCTGGGCGATAGAATGCGCGAGCAAATCCACGCCCTGTCCATGAAGACGCTGACCCCTGCGGAATGGGCTTCCAGCCCCGACGCGGCCTCCACCCACCACCACTGAAACCCGCCGCAGTACTGCACTGCGGCTGGCGAGCCTGCGCCAGCGGGTTCGATAGCCGGGTCGGTCCTGCGCACAGACGCACATGGACAAACTTCTCATCCGCGGCGGCCGCCGGCTTCAAGGTGAAATCACCATCTCCGGTGCCAAGAACGCGGCGCTGCCCGAGCTGTGCGCTGCGCTGTTGTCGGGCGAGCCGATCACGCTGCGCAACGTACCGCGCCTGCAAGACGTCAACACCACGCTGAAGCTGCTGCGCATGATGGGTGTGGGTGCCGAGCGCAGCGAAACTCAGCCTGATGTGGTCAGCCTGAATGCCGGCCACGTGAGTTCGCGCGAAGCCACCTACGACCTCGTGAAGACGATGCGCGCGTCGATCCTTGTGCTGGGCCCGTTGCTGGCCCGCTTTGGCGATGCGAAGGTGTCGCTGCCGGGCGGTTGTGCCATCGGCTCACGGCCTGTGGATCAGCACATCAAAGGTCTGCAGGCGATGGGCGCCGAGATGACGGTCGAGCATGGGTACATTTTTGCGCGTGCCAAGCGCCTGAAGGGGGCCCGCATCACGACCGACATGGTCACCGTGACCGGCACCGAGAACCTGCTGATGGCGGCCACCCTGGCCGACGGCGAGACGGTGCTTGAGAACGCGGCCCAGGAGCCGGAGGTGTTCGACCTCGCAGAAATGCTGATCGCGATGGGCGCGCGCATCGAAGGCCATGGCACCAGCAAGATCCGCATTCAAGGCGTCGACAGCCTGCATAGCACCGATCACCAGATCGTTCCTGACCGCATCGAGGCGGGTACCTTTCTGTGCGCCGTCGCGGCGACCGGCGGTGATGTCGTGCTGCGCCGCGCGCGCGCCGATCACCTGGATGCCGTCATCATCAAGCTGCGTGAAGCGGGGGCGACGATTGAATCCGGCCTCGACTGGATTCGCGTGAGTGCCGACAAGCGCATGCATGCGGTGAGCTTTCGCACCAGCGAGTACCCGGCCTTCCCGACCGACATGCAGGCGCAATTCATGGCGCTCAACAGCATTGCCGAAGGCACGGCCAAGGTCACCGAGACGATCTTCGAAAACCGCTTCATGCACGTGAACGAACTGGTGCGGCTCGGCGCGAAGATCGAGGTCGATGGCCATACCGTCGTGATGCACGGCGTGCCGCGCTTGTCGGGGGCCACGGTGATGGCGACCGACCTGCGCGCCTCGGCCAGCCTGGTGATTGCCGGATTGGTGGCGGACGGTGAGACCACGGTCGATCGCATCTATCACCTGGATCGCGGCTATGACCAGATGGAAGCCAAGCTGCGTGGCATCGGTGCAGACATCGAGCGGGTCAAGGCATGAGCAGGGCAAGCATCTTCCTCGGCGCCCGGTTGCCAGACGCCATCAACGAGGTCCGAACATGCTGACCCTCGCGTTATCGAAAGGTCGCATCTTTGAAGAAACCCTGCCGCTGCTGAAAGCGGCGGGCATCGAGGTTTTGGAAGATCCGGAAAAGTCGCGCAAGCTGATCCTGGAAACGAGCCGGCCCGATGTGCGGGTCGTGCTGGTGCGTGCGACCGACGTACCGACCTATGTTCAATATGGCGGCGCTGATCTGGGCGTGGCCGGCAAAGACATCTTGCTGGAGCAAGGCGGGCAGGGCCTGTATCAGCCACTCGATCTGCGCATTGCCCAGTGCCGCATGAGTGTCGCGGTGCGAGACGATTTCGATTACGTCGCCGCGGTCAGGCAAGGCTCGCGGCTGCGCGTGGCGACCAAATACACGAACTGCGCACGCGACCATTTCGCCGACAAGGGCGTGCACGTCGATGTGATCAAGCTGTACGGCTCGATGGAACTCGCGCCGCTGACCGGCCTGGCCGATGCGATCGTCGACCTGGTATCGACCGGCAGCACGCTGAAGGCGAACCATTTGATCGAGGTCGAACAAATCATGCAGATCTCGGCTCGCTTGGTCGTCAATCAGGCCGCGCTCAAGACCAAGCGCGAACCCATCCGCCGGATCATCGATGCCTTTGCCGGCGCGATCGCCTGACGTTTCACTTTCCCGCTCGATGCCATGACTGTTCAAATCCGCCAACTTGCCACTTCCGACGCTGACTTCGAAGCCAACTTCCAGCGCGTGCTGCATTGGTCGGAGCAAACCGATCAGGCCATCGAGGAGAGCGTGACCCGCATTCTTCAAGACGTGCAATCGCGTGGCGATGCAGCAGTGCTGGAATACACGCAGCGCTTTGACGGCGTAGAGGCCCGTTCGGTCGCCGAGCTTGAGATCACGCGCGCGGAAATGCAGCAGGCGCTGCAGGAAATCACCTTCGCGCAGCGTGAGGCGCTGGAGTTCGCCGCAGCGCGGGTGCGCGCCTATCACCAGCGCCAACTCGAAGCCTGTGGCCGCTCATGGAGCTACCGCGACGGCGACGGCACCCTGCTGGGCCAGAAGGTGACGCCACTTGACCGCGTCGGCATTTATGTGCCTGGCGGCAAGGCCGCTTATCCATCGAGCGTCCTGATGAATGCGGTGCCGGCCAAGGTGGCGGGTGTCGGCGAAATCATCATGGTCGTGCCCACACCCAAGGGCGAGCGCAATGCGATGGTGCTGGCTGCGGCGGCGATCGCCGGTGTCGACCGGGTGTTCACGCTGGGCGGTGCTCAAGCCGTGGGCGCATTGGCCTATGGCACGGCCAGCGTGCCCAGCGTCGACAAGATCACCGGCCCGGGCAACGCGTATGTCGCGAGCGCCAAGCGCCGCGTGTTCGGCAAGGTCGGCATCGACATGATTGCCGGCCCGAGCGAGATCCTGGTGTTGGCCGATGGCAGCACACCCGCCGATTGGGTGGCGATGGACCTGTTCAGCCAGGCTGAGCACGACGAGATGGCGCAAAGCATCTTGCTGTGCCCGAACGCGGCGTATGTGGCCGAGGTCAAGGCGGCGATCGATCGCCTGCTGCCTGACCTGCCGCGTCGCGATGTGATTCGCGCTTCACTCGAAGGGCGCGGTGCGCTGATCCTCACGCGCAGCATGGAAGAGGCCTGCGCGATCAGCAATCGCATTGCGCCCGAGCATCTCGAGGTGAGTTCCAGCGACCCGCATCGTTGGGAGCCGCTGTTGAAGCACGCCGGTGCGATCTTCCTGGGCGGCTTCACGAGCGAAAGCCTGGGCGACTATTGCGCCGGGCCAAATCACGTGCTGCCGACCTCGGGCACATCACGGTTCTCGTCGCCGTTGGGGGTTTATGACTTTCAAAAGCGCAGCAGCCTGATCGAGGTCAGCGAAGCCGGCGCGCAAATTCTCGGCAAGATCGCAGCCGAATTGGCCTACGGCGAAGGCCTGCAAGCCCATGCCCGGGCGGCCGAGTTGCGCCTGAAGCCCTGAGACTCGTCAACGGCTCGCCTGTCATATCAACCCCAACGTTCAGTTCACCATGTCGTCATCTGCCAGTGCTGTCGTCGCCCGCTACATCCGCCAGGACGTGCAGTCGATGCATGGTTATGCCGTTCAGCCGAGCGTGGGCATGGTCAAGCTCGATGCGATGGAAAACCCGTTCGGTCTGCCTGAGGCCTTGCGCATTGAACTCGGCAATCGGCTCGGCCAGTTGGCGATCAACCGTTATCCGGCGTCACGCATCGATGATCTGCGTTCGGCGCTGGCCTCGCAGGTCAGCCTGCCCGATGGCTTTGGATTGATCCTTGGCAATGGCTCCGACGAGTTGATTACCTTGCTCAGCATGGCTTGTGACGTGCCGGGCGCGAAGGTGGTCGCGCCGGTGCCGGGCTTCGTGATGTACGACGTGTCGGCGCGTTTGCAGGGTTTGCAGTTCATTGGCGTGCCGCTGACCGCGGAGTTCGAGCTGGATGAAGGGGCGATGCTGGCCGCGATTGCCGAGCACCAACCGGCGTTGATCTACATCGCCTATCCCAACAACCCGACCGCCAACCTGTTCGATGACGCGGTGATTGAACGCATCATCGAAGCGACGCCTGGCTTGGTGGTGATCGACGAGGCTTACCAGCCCTTCGCGTCACGCAGCTACATCGATCGAATCACTCGCCACCAGAACGTGCTGATCATGCGCACGCTGAGCAAGTTTGGCTTGGCAGGCGTTCGCCTGGGCTATCTGCTGGGCCCGAAAGTGGTGATCGATGAAATCGACAAGGTGCGCCCGCCGTACAACGTCAGCGTGCTCAACGCCGAGGCTGCGCTGTTTGCACTGGAGCATGCCGATGAATTTGCGCGGCAGGCCAGCGTGTTGCGCTCCGAGCGGGCCCGCTTGATGCAGGCACTGAATGCCTTGCCGGGCGTCACGCCCTTCCCGAGTGAGGCCAACATGATTCTGACCCGTGTGCCAGACGCTGCCGTGCTGTTCGACGCGCTGAAGCAGCGCAAGGTGCTGATCAAGAACGTGTCCAAGCTGCATGTGCTGCTGGCAAACTGCTTGCGCCTGACGGTGGGCACGCCCGAAGAGAACGACCTGATGATTGACGCATTGAAAGCCAGCCTGACATGACCGAAGAGCGCAAGGCCGAGGTGGCCCGTAACACCGCCGAAACGCAGATCCGCGTTGCCATCAACCTCGATGGCAACGGCACCGCCAAGCTGTCGACGGGCATTGGCTTCTTCGATCACATGCTCGACCAGATCGCGCGCCATGGCCTGATCGATCTGGAGATCGATGCCAAGGGCGATCTGCACATTGATGGTCACCACACCGTCGAAGACGTCGGCATCACCTTCGGCCAGGCGATCGCCAAGGCGGTAGGCGACAAGAAAGGCCTGCGTCGCTACGGCCATGCCTATGTGCCACTCGATGAGGCGCTGTCGCGGGTGGTGATCGATTTTTCTGGCCGGCCCGGCCTGCACATGCGGGTGAACTTCAAGAGCGGCATGATCGGCGCGCTCGACACGCAACTGGTCTACGAGTTCTTCCAGGGCTTCTCGAACCACGCTGGCGTGACGCTGCACATCGACAACCTCGAAGGCGAGAACGCGCACCATCAATGCGAAACGATTTTCAAGGCCTTCGCCCGCGCACTGCGCATGGCGCTGGAGATCGATCCCCGCATGGGCAACATCATTCCTTCGACCAAAGGCAGCCTTTGATCATGAAGCCGATGTCTCTTGATTCATTGACCGCGGAGGCCTTGTGAGCCGGCTGGTCGCGGTGGTGGATTACGGCATGGGCAACCTGCGTTCCGTGTCCCAGGCGGTGATGCACGCCGCGCAGGGCAGTGACGTGCAGGTGCTCGTCACATCGAAGCCGGACGAGGTCTACGCCGCCGAGCGCGTCGTGCTGCCGGGGCAGGGCGCCATGCCTGACTGCATGGATGAGCTGCGTCAATCCGGCTTGCAAGATGCCGTGCTCGACGCCGCGGCGCGCAAGCCGCTGATGGGCGTGTGCGTTGGCATGCAGATGCTGCTGTCACGCAGCGAGGAAGGTCCGACCGATGGCCTTGACCTGATTCATGGCGAAGTGTTGCGTTTCCAACTGCAGGGCCAGTTGCAGCCCGACGGAAGTCGATTCAAGGTGCCCCAGATGGGCTGGAATCAGGTCGTTCAGGCGCAGGCGCACCCGATGTGGGCGAATGTGCCCGATGGCGCCTACTTCTATTTCGTGCACAGCTTTTATGCCAAGCCGTCGGACCCCTGCCACAGCGTGGGCGAAACTGACTACGGCACACGCTTTACCTGCGCGCTGGCACGCGATAATATTTTCGCCACCCAGTTCCACCCCGAGAAGAGCGCCGAGCACGGGCTCGCCCTGTATCGAAATTTCCTTCATTGGAATCCCTGACCGCTTCTGGCTTGACCTCTCGGGCGTTCTCTCCTTTTTCCACCCACCTGTGCCTCGGCCATGCTGCTGATTCCTGCGATTGACCTGAAAGACGGCCAATGTGTTCGCCTGAAACAAGGCGACATGAATGACTCCACAACCTTTGGCGAAGACCCGGCCGAGATGGCCCGCCGTTGGGTGAACGCTGGCGCGCGCCGCCTGCATCTGGTCGATCTGAACGGCGCATTTGCCGGCAAGCCGGTCAATGAGCCTGCGATCAAGGCAATCCTTGCCGAGGTGGGCGATGAAATCCCGGTTCAGCTTGGTGGGGGCATTCGCGACCTGGACACCATCGAGCGCTATCTCGATGATGGCCTGAGCTTCATCATCGTCGGCACCGCCGCGGTGAAGAGCCCTGGCTTTTTGAAAGACGCCTGCAGTGCCTTCGGCGGCCACATCATCGTCGGCCTCGATGCCAAGGACGGCAAGGTCGCCACCGACGGCTGGAGCAAGCTCACCGGCCACGAAGTGGTGGACCTGGCCAAGAAATTCGAGGCCTACGGCGTGGAGTCCATCGTCTACACGGACATCGGCCGCGACGGCATGATGGGCGGCGTGAATATCGAGGCCACCGTCAAGCTGGCGCGCGCCGTCAAGGTGCCCATTATCGCGTCGGGCGGCGTGCACCATATCGGCGACGTGGAAGCGCTCTGCGCCGTGCAGGATGAAGGCGTCGAGGCGGTGATCTGCCGGCACTGGGCC
>CAXTCD010000046.1:0-26093 GCA_964242145.1 uncultured Rhizobacter sp. | reverse complement strand
ACCACGGCCTGCTGCAGGCCGGCGTCGCCCAGCTGATCTTCGACAAACTCCCGCACTTCACGCGCGCGCTCGCCGATCAGCGCGATCACCTTCACCGGCGCCTGCGTTCCACGGGCCAGCATGCCCAGCAGAGAGCTCTTGCCGACGCCGCTGCCGGCAAACAAACCGATGCGCTGGCCTTTGGCCAAGGACAGCAGGCCATCGATGGCCTTGACGCCGGTGGGCATCACGGTGTCGACCCGGCTGCGCTGCAGCACGGCCGGCGGTGGCCCTTGCAGCGGCCGATGCGATGCCGCTCGAACGGGGCCCTTGCCGTCGATCGGTGCGCCGAAGGCATCGACCACCCGGCCGAGCAAATCGCTGCCGTCGGGCACGCGGGCGGCGCTGCCGGTCGCGATGACGCGGGTACCGATGGCCACGCCGGTCAGGTCGCCATAAGGCATCAGCAAGGTGCGCCCGGCGCCGAAGCCGACCACTTCGGCCAGCAAGGCCTTATCTGCCGAGCCGTGCTCGATGCGGCAGACCTCGCCGATCTGTGCGGCCGGGCCAATGGCTTCGATCGCGGCACCGCGAATCTGCGTGACGCGGCCGACGCGCGCCACCAGATCGCTCTCTCGCAAGGCTTGCAGCAAGGCACTCATGCGTGATCAGTCCAACGCCGCGTTGCCGGCCGCGCACCACGCGGCATGAAGCCGCTGCAGCTGGGTCGACAGCGTGCCGTCGAACTGCCCAGCCTCGGTCTCGACCTGGCAGCCGCCCAGCGCGATCGTGTCATCGGATTGCAGCGTCAGGCTCGGGCCACCAGGCAGGCTCCATGTCTCGTTGCCCTCCTCGGCCAGTAGGCGCCGGTCGCGCGGGTGCACGCGCACGATTGCGCCGGTGCCGGCCCGGGCGTCACGGCACACGCGGTCAACGATGCCGAGCATGAATTCGCGTTGCCCTGCCAACTCGCCGGCGATGCGGCAGACGGCCGCGAAGGCCAGCGTGCCGATTTCAGTTTGATCTGATGCGATGGCTTCGGCGTGGGCCTGCTGCAAGCGGGGCAGCAGCGCGGCATGGCGCTGGCGCAGTTCCGCTTCGAGGTCGGCCGTGGCGCGCTGGCCGGCCGCCTGCGCTTGTGCCAAGCCTTGTGCCATGCCTTCCGCAAAGCCTTCGCCGCGGGCCGCTTCACGCTCGAGCGCCAACGCGTCGCGTTGCTGCGCCTGCCATTCGGCGCGCAGGTCTTGTTCGATGCTGAGGCGCAGGGCGGCCATGTCGACCGCTGGATGAGGCGCGGCGAGGCCTTCCGATGCGATCGACACATGGCCGTTGCCGCCCACGGCCCGCAGGCCCGACGCGGTCGCGGGCAAGGCCGCACCCGGGATGGACGGCGTGGCCAGCACGGTGCGGCCGATGATCAGCCGCGATGCGGGAATCACCTTGTCCATCGCAGCCACCTTTTCCAGCCTGGCCGGCCTGTGAGTGCCGGGGCAGGTCCGGCTGAGCGCGCGAGGGCATCGCGCTGCGCGCGTTCGATCAGCCGGGTGCACAGGGCTTGCGCCACGGCGGGTGCCACCGGCGCGTCGGCCCCGGAGGTCACGAGGCTCAGCACACCTTCGCGCCGTCTGGCATCGAGGCCGGCGAGGAAATCCGCACGCCAGGGCCAATCCGAAACACGCAGCAGCAAAGCCAAGGTCGCGGACTGGGCATCGTTCAACGCCGCGAGCAGGCGACTCAGCGGCAACGGCCCGATGCGTTCGATCGCGCTCGGCTCGACACGCGGTGCCCGCAGTGCTTCCAGTTGCGGATGAGCCAGGCGCGGAATGCCCAACGCCGCCAGCTCGGCCAGCATCGGTTCGACCTGTGCACGCTCATCGGCATCGAGCCGCGCCAGCACTTGCGTGCGGGCGGCATCGGGCAGGCCGTGGACCAGCAAGGCCGCCTCGCGGGCGCGTGTCGTGCTCATCGCGCCGGCCCGTCGCCGCGCAGCCAGGCGCGCACTTGTGCGGTGGTGGCGTCGATGTCGACTGGCGCGTTGGCCGCCACCGTGGTCGAAGCCTGGCGCTTGCGTGCGAGCCAGGTCGAGCCGAGCGCGAGCGCGCCCAGCACCAGCAGCACCGGCCAATCCATCAGGCGGCTGCCTTCTTTCGCTTCGGCGTGATCGCTGCCATGGATCTCCGTGGAGCCCGTCGGCTGGGCCAGGTCCTGCGGCGCGTCTGGCTTCGCCGAGGGCCGGATCGGTGCCGCTGTCGACGCCAGCGCGGGCAGCAGCACCACGGCCACCGAGTCGCCACGCGTGCGGTCGAGCCCGGCCGCGTGCTCGACCAGTTTTTCGACCATCGCAGACGTCACGCCGTCGGGCGCGCCGTGGATGGCAACGGCCACATTCACACGCTTGATCGCGCCAGGCGCCGACATCGATTGCTCGACCCGGCGGCCGACCTGGTATTCGTATTCCCAATCGGCAGCTTCGCCATGGTCGCCTTTGGCCTGCGCGCCTTCGCGGGCCGGCCGCTGAGATTGGCGCTCCTTGGTGACGACGCCGGTCGGGTGGTCGCCGGTCTGTCCGCTGGCCGCGATCGGCTCTTCGGTCGTGACCTTCAACTGCTTGAAGTCGAGCGTGGTATCGGCCGACAGCGTGACCTGGGCTTGCGGCGCCAGGTCGGCCAGCAGCTTCGACAGCTTGGCTTCGAGGTAAGCATCGGCCTGGCGTTTCAGGTCGAGCTGGCTGCCCGAGGCTTCGCCTTCGGCATCGGCCGAGCTGCGGCTCAAGGTGTTGCCCGACTCGTCGAGCACGACCACGTCACCCGCCTGCACCTCCGGCACCGAAGCCGCGACCAGGCGCTGAATGCCATTGACCTGCGCGCGAGTCAGCGTCTTGCCGGGCTGCAATTGCAAGGTGACCGCGACGCTGGCCTTGGTGTTGTTGCGCTTGAGCAGGCCGGCCTCGGCGAGGATCACATGCACGCGGGCACTGCGCACCCCGGCGATGGTTTGCAGCGTGCGCGTCAGCTCGCCTTGCAGCGCACGCTGGTAGTTGATGCGCTGCGCGAAATCGGTGGTCGAGAAATCGGCCTCCTTGAAGATCTCCAGGCCGGCGCTCGGTGGCAAGCCCAGGCCGCCGTTGCCCAATGCGGCGCGCGCCTTGCCGGCAGCCGATGAAGGCACCAGCAAGGTGTTGCCATCGTCGGCCACGCGGTAGGCGATCTTGTCGCGCTCCAGCTCGCGTGCCACCGCGGCCTGCCGCTCGGGCGACAAGCCACCGACCAGCGGCACCAGGGGGTCGCGCAGGACCCACACGCCGAACGCGACGGTGGCCAGCACGATGACGGCCGTGCCCAGCGACAGCCCGACGCGTTGGCGCGGGCCGAGTGCGTTCCAGTAATCCGGTATGCCCATGGCTGCGCTCACAGCTGCATGCGCATGAGGTCCTGGTAGGACTCCACGAGCTTGTTGCGAACCTGCACGAAGGTCTGCACGCTGATGCGGGCCTTCTCCAGCGAGATCATCACGTCGTGCAGCTCGACCGGCTTGCCAGCGGCGAGATCACGCATCGCGCCTTCGGCGGCCGAGGCGCTGTGGTTGAGTTCGCCAAGCTCGCGCTCGATCAACTGCGCAAAGCCGCTGCCGGCGGTCGGCGCAGTGGGCGCTGTTGCGGCAAAGGGCGCTTGCGAATCCAGCGCAGACAGCGCTGCAATCGTCATGTCCATCACCATCACTGGCCTCCGATGTCCAGCGCCCGGCTCGCCATCGTCTTGGTGGCTTGCAGAGCGGCAAGGTTGGCTTCGTAGGCACGCATGGCCGTCATCACCGTCAGCATCTCGCGCAGGTGGTCGACCGCGGGATAACTCACCATGCCGGCGGCGTCTGCGTCCGGGTGGCCCGGCTCATAGACGCTGCGCAGCGCGGCGCCCGCTTGCGGCTGCAACTCGACCTGCGCAGTCGCCAGCAGATGGCTGCCCGACAGCGCCGAGGCAAAGCTCGCCGGCTTCGAGCGAATAACCGCCGTCAGCGGCTGATAAGCCGGGGCACCCGCGGTTTGCGCGGAGTGCATGTTCGCGAGGTTGGAGGCCGCAGCCTCGATGCGCGTCTTCTGGGCCACCATGCCCGATGCGCTGATTTCGGTGGCGCGAAACAGATCCATGTTCAAGTCCTTGCGCCGCTGGCGATGGTTTCTTCGATCGAGAAATAGCGCGACAGCACACGAGCCAAGGCTTGAAAGTGCATCGCGTTGGTCGACAGCTCGACCATGTCTTGTTCGAGCGACGGCACCGTGGTGCTGCCGTCTTGGGTGATCACCGGATGGCCCGGCACACCGCTGGCTTCGGGGCGCGCGGCGGCACTGAACGGCACGTCGCCCAAGGCTTCGCTGAACTGGGCTTTCAGGCGTTGATAGCCCTCGGTGTCGCGGTGGGCGATGTTGCTGGCAATGGCCTGGTTGCGAAGGCTGGCCAGCGACAGCGCGGCTCCGATCTGATCGACGGCTTGGATGTTCATGGGAGGCATGTTGAGAGGCTGTGCGTCATTGCACGACGAGTTCGGCATGGAGCGCACCCGACGCTTTCAATGCCTTCAGGATGGAGACGATGTCGCGCCCGCTGGTGCGCAGCCGCGCCAGCGCCTGCACGAGGTCGGCGATCGAGCCGCCGGCTTGGGTGACGAGGGTGGCGCCGTTCTGCTCTTGCAGATCGATGCGCGAATTGGCGTAGCTCTCGGTGCGGACCTGCGCGCCGGCATCGCGCAGCAACAGAGGTTGGGACACCGCGTTGTCGGAGACGATCGAGATGCGCAGGTCGCCATACGAAATGGCGGCCGGTGCGATGCGCACGTTCGCACCCGACACCACGGTGCCGGTGCGCTCGTTGACGACCACGCGGGCGCGGAAATCGGGCGAGATCTCCAGCGGTTCGATGTGGCGCATCAGGTCGACGAAGCGGCCGCGGTACGCATCGGGAATGCGCACCAGCACCGAGTCAGGGTCGCGCGCATTCGCGTAGTCGCCGCCAAGCGAGGCGTTGATCGCATCGGCCACGCGCGCCGCGTTGGTGTAATCCGGCTCCAGCAGCGAGACCACGAAGCTGGGCAGGTCGCCGACATCGGGTGCCGGTGCCGCCGCCTCGACCAGGCCGCCGCCCGGCACCGTGGCCACGGTCGGGTGGTTCTTCTGGCCGACCGTTCCGTTGGCTTCATAGCGGTAGCCGCCCACCGTCAGCGCGCCTTGCGCCAGCACATAGACCTTGCCGTTCGGGCCTTTCAACGGCGCGAGCAGCAGGTTGCCGCCGACCAGGCTCTTGGCGTCGCCGATCGAAGTCACGGTGACGTCGATCGCATCGCCAGGGCGCACGTAGTTCGGCAGGTTGGCACTGATCGTCACCACCGCGACGTTGCGGCTGGCAATCGCCTCGGGCGGCAAGCTCAGGTTGAACTGCGACAGCAGGTTCGACAGGCTTTGGCGCGCGGCGCGGTTGCCCGGTGAATCGCCGGTGCCGGCCAGGCCGGTGACCAGGCCGTAGCCGACCAGCGCATGCTGACGCATGCCTTGCACGCGGGCGATGTCTTTGATCCGGGCGCCACCGATCAGACCGGTGCTGTGGGTCGCCGAGGGCCCTGCCGAAGCGCCGATGGCCGAGGCCAGCAACGCGGCGCCGATCAGCATGCGCAAGGCGCACACAGAGAAAGAGAAAAAGAAAGCAGGGCTCAACAGCATGCTCAGAACCCCAGCACCGTCAGCAGGCGCGAAAACCAGCCCGGCTTGCTTTTGTCGGCAATAAAGCCTTCGCCATCAAGCTCGATGTTGGCGCCGGCAATGCGGCCCGAGACGATGGTGTTGCTTTCGCCGATGTCGCGCGGGCGCACCATGCCGGTCAGCATGATGGTCTGCTCTTCGCCGTTGACGTTGATGCGTTGCTGGCCGGCAATCACGAGGTCACCGTTCGCGGTGATTTCGATCACCCGTACGCTCAGCTGCGCAGTCAGCTTGCCGCTGCGCTGGGTGCGGCCGCCGCCTTCGTTCTCGGTGTTGGCACCGGCCGCGGCCGTGTGCGTGCCGACCTGCGACGAGCCCACTTCGGCGGCCACGGAGGTCTTGCGATCGGCGCGGGAATCGGCGGTCGCGCTGGCGCTGGCAGTTTCCTGCACGATCACCGTCAGGATGTCGCCGACGCGATAAGCCTTGTCTTCGGCCACCAGCGGTCGATAGGTTTGCGGGTCGAACATGCTTTCCGCGTCGTTGGCGGGCGCCGCCCAGGCGACCGTGGCCAGCAGCATCGCGGCCAGCAACAAGGCAATGGCGGCGATGGTGGGGGTGCTTCGCTTCATTCCGTTCCTTCCAGCAGCACGAGGCTGCGCGCCATGACACGGCCATTCAGCGGCTGGGTGCTGCCATTCATTCGCACCCGAACCCGTTCGCCCTGTTTCGCGTCAGCCAGCGCGATGCCCGGCTTCTCCAGCGCGATCTGGCCGACGACCACACGCACCTTCACCGGCGCCTGCGCCGAGACTTCGGGCGGCGGCACGGCGTCGCTGTCACGCAAGACCTCACCGGCCAGCATCGCGCGGCGCAGTTGCGCATCGGCCGGCAGTGCGCAAGGCAGGGGCAGCGCGCGCGACGGAACGAAGCGCAGTGGCTTGCGCTGCGTGTCGAGGTCGTCGCAGGTGATGGCCGTGCCGCGCTCGCCGCGCTGCCGCAGCACCAGAACGTC
This sequence comes from uncultured Rhizobacter sp., assembly GCA_964242145.1. Classification (GTDB taxonomy): domain Bacteria; phylum Pseudomonadota; class Gammaproteobacteria; order Burkholderiales; family Burkholderiaceae_C; genus Rhizobacter. The sequence goes on along the minus strand of CAXTCD010000046.1, from coordinate 19,413 downwards.
TTGCTCCAGCGGCGCCGACAAGGTGGCGCGAACCGGCGCCTGCGCTCCCGTGGGCGAGTGCAGCTCGAAGCGCAAGGGCATCGACGGCCGATCGGCACCGAAGGTTTGCAGTGGCATCGCGATGAACTGCTCGTCATCAGCCAGGGTTCGCGAGGTCACGAGTTGCGCGCGCTGTTCATCGAGATGCAGCCGGGCCGGCGCGAGCCACTGCGCGCTCAGCTGCAGCAGGTCGGCCTGCAGCGTGCGCGCGTTGACCGTGGCTTGCGGCTCGGCCGAGGCGATGGCCCCGCTGAACGCGAAGCCGGTGGCGATGAGGCAAAAGAGCTTCATGCGCGGCGCAGGTTGTTGGCCATGCCGGTCAGCTCGTCGGCGGCTTGCAGCACCTTCGAGTTCAGCTCATAGACCCGTTGCATCAGCATCAGCGACACCATCTCATCGACCATGCTGACGTTGGACGCCTCCAGGCTGCCCGACACCAGCTTGCCCGCGCCGTCTTCCAGGGGCCGGCTGCGCAGGGGCTCGCTGGAGCCCGCGCGCGCCACGAACAGTCCCGCGCCTTGGTATTCCAGCGATTCGGGGTTGGTGAAGGTCACCAGATCGATCTGGCCGAGCACGGTCGCGGCGCGGTCACCGGGCAGCAACGCGAGCACGCTGCCGTCGCCGCGAATTTCCAGCTGCGACGCACCGGGCGGGACGCTGATGTCGGCCTTCAGCGTTCGCCCATCGGGCAGCGCGAGCAGGCCATCGGCATTGATCTGCAAAGAGCCGCCGCGCGTGTAGAGGCCCGTGCCCGAGCCGTTTTCCACTTCGATGAAGCCGGCGCCTTGCACGGCGAGGTCGAGCGCGCGGCCGGTGGCATGCAGCTCGCCTTGGGCCAGATCGACGCGCAGGCGCTGCGCTGGCGAAAGTTTTGTATTCGAAGCATCGCTAGCACCGGCTGCGAGCTCGGCGGCCGGGCTGGCCGGCGCGCGATCGAGCAGCGCGGAGAAGTCGACCCGCTGGCGTTTGAAGGCCGTGGTGCCGACGTTGGCGAGGTTGTTGGCGGCGGCGTCGAGCTGTTGCTTCTGAGCTTCCAGGCCGACCGCAGAGATATAGATGGCATCGAACATGATCAGACGTCTCCGAGCTTTTGAATCGTGCGGCCCAGCAGCTCGTCATAGCCTTGGGTCACGCGCACCAGGCTTTCGAACTGGCGCGTCAGCGTCAGCAGATCCACCATCTCGGTGGAGGCACTGGCGTTGGAGTTTTCGAGCGTGCCGGCGCGCAGTCGCACCTGGCCGCTCTCGGCCGGCAACACGCCGGCCGATGCCGTCAGCAAGGCGCCTCCGGCGGGCGCCAGGCCGGCGCGTTCGACGGGTGCGAACAACTGCAGCGCAGCAACGGCCACGCCGTCACGCAGGATCTGCCCGTCGGGGCGGATCTCGACCTCGGCGCTGCCCGGCCGAATGTCGCCGCCGGTGCCTTGCACGCGCAGGCCCCGTTCGCCGACCAGCAGGCCGTCGGCATCGATGCGGAAAGCGCCAGCGCGCGACAGCCAGGTGCTCGTGCCGTCGCTGAGCGCAAAGAACAGATCGCTGCTGTCGATCGAAACATCCAGTGCGCGGCCGGTCACCGACATCGGCCCGGCGCGCAGGTCCACACGCGGTGTGGCGCGGCTGGCGGCCTCATCGCGATGCGATGTTTGGCGTGCATCGCTGGCCGATAGTTGGGCCGCGAACGATGGCGTGGGTGATGACGTTGTGGATGACGTTCGTGATGGCGCCGGTGCCACTTGCCGCTTAAAGCCCGGCACCGATGCACTGGCGGCGTTTTGGCTGATCGTTTCCAGCCGCTGCTGGCCGTTGAGCAGGCCGACAGCGGCAATGGTGTAGAGGTCGCTCATCGAGGTTGTTCCGAAAAAGTCATGTCGCTGAAATCGAACCGAAGGCGCGCAACTCGAAGCCGGCCGGCACTTCGGCGGTCGAGATCACGCGCAGGTGCGGCGTGGCCCGTTCACACAAGGCGCGCACGCGCCGGCGCACATCGGCCGACACCAGCACCACGGGAATGAGGTTGCTCTTGAGCATCTTCTCGGCCTGCGCCGCGATGCGCAGCAAGGCCGCGTCGACCTGCCTCGGGTCGGTCGGCGGGTTGCCGTCCCCGCGGCCGCCGAGCAGGTTGTCTTCGACGGCCGGGTCGAGCGTCAGCACATGCAGGGTTTTGCGATCGGGGCTCAGGCTGTTGCAGATGCTGGTAGCCAGACGTTGCCTGACCAGTTCGGTGAGCGCGCCCGTTTCCTTGACGCTGCGGGCCCCGTCGCACAAGGCTTCGATGATGGCCAGCAGGTTGCGCACCGGCACCTTCTCGCGCAGCAGGTTTTGCAGCACCTTCTGCACTTCGCTCAGGCCCAGCAGTGTGGGCACCAGTTCTTCGACCAAGCCGGCTTGCGTGCTGCGCAGCCGCGCCAGCATGCGTTCGGTTTCCGAGCGGGTCAAAAGATCGGCCACGCGCTGGCGCAGCAGCTCCGACAAATGGGTGAACAGCACCGTGGTCGGATCGACCAGGGTGTATTTGGCCAGGCGGGCGGCGTCGCGCTGCTCGTCTTCGATCCACAGCGCCGGCAGGCCGTAGGTCGGCTCGCGGGTCTCGATGCCGGGCACGCGGGTCAGGTCACCGGATGGGTGAATCGCCAGCGTGCGGTCGACCCGCACGCGGCCGGTCGCGACGGTGTCGCCATAGATCGAGATGCGATAACCCAGCTCGTCGGCCTCCTTGCCTTCGCGGAAGCGGACCTTCGGTATCACGAAGCCGGTTTCTTCGGCGAATTGCGTTCTGAAGCTGGCGATGCGCTTCATCAGCGTGCCTTGCTCGCCGCCGACATGGCGGGCCACGGCCGTGCCCATTTCCACTTCCACCGCCTCGAGGTCGTAGATGGCGTAAGGGTCGGCGGCCTTGTCGGCCGGCTCCTGAGGCGGCTTCGCGGCCGAGGCTTCGGCGGATGACTTGCGCCGTGCGAGATAGATCAGCGCGACCAGCCCGCCGATCACGATCACCGGGAACACCGGCATGCCCGGCAGGAAGCCCACGCCCAGCATCACCAGCCCGACGATCATCAGGCTGCGCGGGAACGCGCCGAGCTGCCGCACGAGTTCGCGGCCCAGTTCGCCATCGGACGACGAGCGCGTGACGATCAACCCGGTGCCGACCGAAATCACCAGCGCCGGAATCTGCGTGACGATGCCGTCACCGATCGTCAGCAGCGTGTAGTGGCGCAGCGCCTCGCTCCACGGCATGCCTTGCTGCAACACGCCGACCACCAGCCCGCCGAGGATGTTGATCAGCATGATCAGGATGCCGGCGATCGCATCGCCTTTGACGAACTTGCTGGCACCGTCCATCGCGCCATAGAACGCGGCCTCGCGCTCCAGGTTCTTGCGCCGGCGCTTGGCTTCGTCCTGGTCGATGAAGCCCATGTTCAGGTCGGCATCGATGCTCATCTGCTGGCCCGGCATGCTGTCGAGCGTGAAGCGCGCGGCGACCTCCGAGACGCGCTGCGCGCCACTGGTCACGACGACGTACTGCACCACCACCAGGATCAGGAAGACGATCAGGCCGATCACGTAGTTGCCGCCGACCACGTATTCACCGACGGCATTGATGACGTGGCCCGCGTTGCCCTCCGACAGGATGAGCCGCGTGGCCGACACGTTGAGCGACAGCCGGAACAGCGTGGCGATCAACAGCACGGCGGGGAAGGTGGAGAAATCAACCGGGCGCGGCGCATAAAAGGTCAGCAGCAGCACCAGCAGCGCCAGCGAGAAGTTCAGCAGGATCAGGAAGTCGAGCAGCGGCGACGGGATCGGCGCGAACAGCACGACCAGCACGCCGACCACCAGCGCGATCAGCACCAGATCGGTATTGCGGCTGAAGATGCGTGATAGCGCGTTCATGCGGAAGCTCGTGTGAACGCCGCTTGCCGGCGCGCGGCATAGACCCAACGCAGGATGCGCGCGACGTCATGGAAGTGCGCTTGCGGAACCATCGCGTCGCTGCCCGGCAAGCCAAAGAGGGCGCGCGCCAGTGGCGGGTTCTCGACCACCGGCACGTTGCGGCGGCGGGCTTCTTCGCGCATGCGCAGTGCCAGCTCGCCCGCGCCCTTGGCGATGACAACGGGCGCGGGCATGTCGCCGTGGCGGTATTGCAGGGCCACGGCGTAATGGGTCGGGTTGGTCAGCAGCACATCGGCGTTTTTGACTTGGGCCAATGAGCGGGTGCGGCGCAGCCATTCCATCCGCAGCTCGCGCAGGCGCGACTTGATGCGCGGGTCGCCTTCGCGCTCCTTGTGCTCGTCCTTGATCTCTCGTTTGGACATGCGCATCTGGCGCGCAAATTCCCAGCGGTTCAGCATCCACTCGATGACAGCGAACACGATGAACAAACCGGCCGCCAGGCCCAGCATGCTGCCGATCAACTCCAGCGCCGCGTGCGCCTGCGCGCGGCCGGAGGCGGACTGCATTGCGATCAGCTGCGGCAGGTGGTGGCGGCCCCAGATTGCTGCGGCCGTGGCCATCACCGCCAGCTTGAAGCTGTTGCGCAGCAGGTCGACCCATGACTTCATCGAGAACAGGCGCTTCAGGCCCTTGCCGGGGCTCAGGCGTGAGAAGTCGGGCTGCAAAGGGTGCGTGCTGAACACGCCGCGTGCCTGCAGTGCGCCGCTCAATGCGGCTGCCGTCCAGAACACGAACAAGAAGGGCGCTGCGAGTTGCGCCGCCAAGCCGGCCAGCGCAGAGCTCAGGCCCAGCAAGCCTTCCGGGCTCAGCGAGCCGCGGCCACTGGCGGCCAGGCCGCGGGCCAGCAATTCACTGGCTTGCCGCAACTTGCCTTCGCCCAGGCCGAAGGCGCAAGCCGTGGCCGCCATCAGCAGCACGGCAAAGCTCACTTCCGCGCTTTTGACGATCGAGCCTTGCTCGTGCGCCTTTTGCAGCTTGTGGACGGTGGCGGCTTCGTTGCGATCGAGGTCGCTGGATTCACCGGCCATCAGCGCGCCCCCAGGACATCGCCCACCAGGCCGAACAGGCGCTGCGTGATGGGGCTCCAGGCGCGCACCGACAGCGCCAGCACGAAATAGGCGATCAATACCTTGAGCGGAATGCTGAGCACCAGCACATTGATCTGCGGCATGTTGCGCGAGGCAATGCCGACGAACAAGTCGGTCAGCACCAGCGTGATTGCCACCGGCGCGGCCAGGGCCAGCCCGAGCGCGAACATGCTTCCTGTGGCTGTCACGATCGGCAGCGGGTCGCCGAACGAAGGCCACTGCCCGATCGGAAAAGGGTTCAGCGATGCAGACAACATGGCTGCCAGCGAGAGGTGCGCATCGGCGATGAAGAACAGCGTGACCCCGACGAGGCTCATCAGCGAACCCATCACGTTCTGGCTCGACCGCGTGACCGGGTCAAACACCGAGCCGATGCCAAACCCGATCTGCACATCAAGGATGCGGCCGGCCACCGCGAAGGCGGCCATCGCCACCTGCACGCCCAGGCCCAGCAGCATGCCGAGAAACAGCTCTGCCGCTGCGGCCGAGATGAAGTGATCGACGGATGCCATCACCGGTGCGAACGGTGCCGCCGGCGTTGAATTCGACATCGCCAAGGCCGACAACATGAAGACCAGCACCAGCCGCGCCGCCGTTGGAATGCCGAAGGCCGTCATCACCGGCGACAAGGCCATCGCCACGCTCAACCGGATCGACAGCAGCATCACGCCCACGAGCCAGGGGCTCAGGTCTGCGGGGCCGCATGCGAGCAAAGCGGCCGTGGCGCTGCCCACGCTGTCGAGATCGCCCATCATGCAAAGCTCGACAAACGCGACAGCAGCGCGGTGGCGTAGGCCGTCAGGCGGCCCAGCATCCAGGGCGCGAGCAGCACCAGTGCGATCGCGAAGGTCACCAGTTTGGGAACGAACGCAATCGAAGGGTCTTGCACCTGCGTGACCACCTGCAAGACGCTGACGATCAGGCCGACGACCAGGATCACTCCCAGCAAGGGTGCGCACAGCAGCAGCGCGAGCTGAAACAGCTCGGCCAGCAGTTGCAAGGCGATGTCATTGCTCATGATCGACCGCCACCAGGCCCTGGCGCGAAACCGGTTCGGCGGGACGGCAAATATGCGTAATAAAGAAGCCGCGCAGCACCCACGGGCTGCAGCGGTAATGGTGTGACATCGATCCTGGCCTTCGGTAAGCAACGTTTCGCTGCTTGGGTACTTATCTTTTTTTTAGTGACCGGGCTGCGCTGTGATCGACGCCTCCCTCCCTGATTTCGTGAAATTGTATTGTTCCGAAATTAGCGTATCAACCTTATCGGCCATGTGGGGGATGGACAAACAAAGGTTGACGTCGATCGATCTGCCGGGTTTTCAGCTTGGAGCGGGGATTCGCTCTTGTTGAACTCCGCAGCTTGGCGCAGCAGGCGATCGCAAGAAAGCACTCGCCGCCATGCGCCACTTTTGAGTAACTATTTGTGTTGCCCGCTAAACATCGCCCGCTCCACGGTGATTTATCCAGGCAGAGATGACCTCAAGTGGAGCAAAACAATGATTGCAGTGGTGACAGGGAGTGGGGCGGGGCTGGTCAATACATCCAAGAGCACCGTCGGTGCGGAGGGCGAGATCGGCCAGTCGAGCACGGGGCAGGCGGGCGAATCGGTCAGCGTCAACGCGGCCAACGGCAACCTCGTCATCCAGCAACTGGATGAATACCTAGTCGGCATCGGGCCCGATGCCAGCTTGCTGCGCACCTACAACAGCCAAGGCGTGTGGGACGGCGACAACGGCGACGGCTGGCGCATGGGCTACTACCGGCGCATCAGCCTGACCAGCGGCACGCTGAACACCGCAGGCAGCACGCTCAGCCGCATCGAGGCCGATGGCTTCGAGGCCAAGTACAGCTTCGACGGCACGCGCTACGTCTCGACCGATGGTTCGGGGGCGTACGACACCCTGACTGTGGATGCAGCCACCAAGACGGCCCGATGGGTCGATGGCGATACCGGCATCAGCGAAACCTATGCGCAAGAGTCGGTGGCTTCGAACTACCGCCTGGCGCAAGTCACCGACCCCGAAGGTCATGCGATCAAGGTGGCGTACGACGCGACGACCGGCCTGATCTCGACCATCAGCTCGTGGAAGGCAGGTGCTGCCGCAGCCGATGAAACGCTGACGCTGACTTACGACAGCGCCACCAAGCAGCTCAAAAAGCTGGTCACGAGCAACAAGAACGAAGCGGGTGTGGCGGTCACGCGTTCGCGCGTGAGCTACACCTACCGCGCCGATGGCCGCCTGAGCAAGGTCACCACCGACCTCAGCCCGCAAGACAACGCGGTGACGGACGGCAAGGTCTATGTGGTCTCTTATGACTACAACGCCGCAGGCCGCGTCAGCCAGGTCGCGCAAAGCGACGGCAGCAAGCTCGACATCGCCTATTACGACGATGGCCGGGTCAAGACCGTGACGGACGCGCTCACGCGCGTCACCGCGTTCGCTTATGACACCGTGACCAACAAGACCACGGTCACCGACCCGCTGAAGCAGACCACGGTCCTCGCCTACGACGCGGCGCAGCGCTTGACCGAGATCAGTGGCGCGGCGCAAGGCGGGGCGGCTTTCAAGCAAAGCTTCACCTACAGCGCCAATGGCAAAGGCGACCTGGCCACCAGCAAGAACGCCAAGGGCGAAGTCACGACTTTCGCCTACAACGCCAATGGCGCATTGACCCGCAGCACCGACGCCGCAGGCAATGTGCATGACTTCGCCTATGACGCGGCCAACCGGCTGAGCAGCGACACCGGCTATCTGTTGCCGGATCCGGACGGTGCCGACAAATCGGGCCTGCCCAGTGGCGAAATCAAGACCCAGTACGTCTACGACACCGGCGCGGGCAGCCTGCGGCGCCTGCGCTTTGCGGTCAGCCCGGAAGGCCGGGTGACGCAGTACGAATACAACGCACTGGGCCAGCAAACCGTCAGCACGCAATACATCAACGCGGCTTACGTGGCGGCAGGCGCTGCCACCCTGGCGGGCATGACGGCCTGGGCGAGCGCACTCAGCGTGGCCGACCGCGCCGCGGTTCAGCGCACCGTCAACGACTACGACCTGCGCGGCCAGGTGGCGGCCACCAAGACCTACAGCGCGAACACCGTCAACGGCGCGGAAGTGGTGTACGGCGGCGAGAGCCAGCAGACCTTCGTGCGCGATGCATTCGGGCGCCTGCTGCAAACCATCGATGCCAATCACAACACCACGGCAACGGCCTACGACGGCCTGAACCGCGTGATCCTGACGACCGATGCGAAGCAGGTCGGCACCGTCACGCTGTACAACGACGCTGGCATGCAGACCACGCTGCAACTGGCCAATGGCCTGAGCGTGGTCAGCACCCGCGATGCGGCGGGCCGCTTGATCACCTCGACGCAGATCAAGGACAAGGTCACGCTGGGCGAAACGCGTTATTTCTACGACGCACTGGACCGCCCGGTGATGACGCAAGACCCGACCGGCTTGCGCAGCTGGATGCTCTACGACCCCTCTGGCCGCATTGCCGCCGACATCAGCGCGAGCGGGCGCGTCACCGAATCCATCCACGACGCTGCCGGCCACCTGGTGCAGCGCATCCAGTACGCAACGCCCTTGAGCGCGGCGGCGCTGGCCAGCCTGGTCGATGCCGCTGGCTTGCCGGTGCAGAAGACGCTGGCCGAACTGCGGCCCGCGGCCGATGTGGCGCGCGACCGCATTGCCACCCAATTTTTTGACCAAGCCGGGCGCCTGGTCGGCACCCAGGATGCCGATGGCGCGGTGACGGAAACGGCTTACGACGGCTTGTCGCGCGTCTTGTGGACCCGGGCCTATGCCACGCGCTCGGCCATCACCCGCATTGCGCCTGCGGCCGGCTCCACGGTGGCCACGCCCCCCGCGCTGGCCAGCGTTCGCCCGAAGGACGATGCGCTGAACGACCGCCGCACGCGTTCGATCTACAGCGCCGACGGCCTGCTGATGGCAACTGTCGATGCGGAAGGCTATCTGACCGAGCTGCGCTATGACCGCGCGGGCCGTCTGACCGAAAAGATCGCCTACGCCACGGCCACCGACGCCAGCAAGCGCGTCAGTGGCCCGCTGGCCGAACTGATCCCCGCCGTCAACGCCGATGACCAGCGCAGCGTCTGGCTGTATGACGGCCGGGGTTTGGTCGTGGGAGAAATCGACCCCGAAGGCTACCTGACCGAGACCGCCTACGACCCCGCCGGCCTGCGCCAGCAAAGCGTTCGCTATGCCAAGGCGGTGGCGGTGGCCGTCACCTCGAAGAGCAGCCTGCTGGGCATTCGCCCGGCCTCGACGCCGGCCGATCTCAGCATCACCTGGAAACACGACGAACTTGGGCGCGTCAGCCTGGAAACCACGTCCGATGGCACGATCACGCAGTACGTGTACGACAGCGTCGGCAACCTGACGAGCACGGTCAAGGCCCAGGGCCAGCCGGAAGTGCGCACCTTCAACGCGCGCTATGACGCCCAGGGCCGGTTGATCGCCGAGCTGAGTGCCGAAGGCGCGATCAAGCTGGTCGGCACGCAGACGCAGGCCGAGATCGACGCCCTCTGGAAGAGCTACGGCAGCAGCTACAGCTACGACAAGAGCGGGCGGCGCATCAAGGCGGTCGATGCGCGTGGCAGCACCACGGTCTATTACTACGATGCCGAAGGCCGGCAGGTGCTCAGCATCCTGAAGACCGAGCAGGGCGGGGAAGTCCGGCAGGTCGGCTACAACACCTTCGGCGATGCGAACAGCAGCACCGTCTATGCGAAGCGCCTGGCCGTGGCCGACGCGGTGGCGTTGGAAGGCGGCTTGCTGACGGCTGCATTGACCGCCAAGGTCAGCGCGCTCAGCGATGCCGCACAAGACGTTCAGACCCGTTCGGTCTACGACCGCCGCAGCCAGGTGCAAAAGGCGATCGACGCACTGAACCAGACGGTCGACTACCAATACACCGCCTTCGGCCAGCGCAAGCAATCGCTGGCCGATGTCGACACGACCCGGCGTTTGCAGACCGATCTGCTGTACGACCGCCGGGGTTGGCTGACGAGCACCCAGCTCGATGCGCCGGGCCTCAACGCCATCACGCGCAGCGAATACGACGCCTTCGGCCGCGTGACGGCCACGGTGGATGCCCGCCAGCAGCGCAGCACGATCGACTACCAGAAGAACGACGGCAAGCCCGACAGCGGCCGCAAGGTCGTCGTGACCGATGCGAGCCTGGCCCAGCACACCACGGTGTATGACGCGTTCGACCAAGTGCTGCAGCAGTACACCGGTGCGCAGGGCAACGGGGTGACTTACCAGCACGACCGTGTTAATCGCAAGATGACGATGACCACCGCCGAAGGCGTGGTCACGGTGACTGAATTCACCCGCTTCGGGCAGGTCGTCAAGGTGACGGACGGCAGCACCGCGACCAGCACCACCCCCACCAGCACCACGTACACCTACGACCACGACGGCAACCTGCTGACGACCACCGATGCGCTGGGCAACGTCAGCCGCAACAGCTATGACACAGTCAGCAACCTGGTGACCGAGACCGTGGGCCTGAAGGCGAACCCGCCTGGTGTGGCGGTCGATGACGGCAGCAGCTCGATCACCAAGTACACCTACGACGCGGCCAACCGCGTGTTGACGAAGACCGACGATGCGGTGGGCAGCGGGCAGAACCTGCAGACCCGTTATGAATACGACGGGCGCAGCCGCGCGGTCAAGGTCACCGACGCTGGCGGCACCGTGACCCGCTACCACTTCGATGCCACCGGCCAGCTCAAAGACACGGTCGTCGACGACAGCCCGACCGGCCTCAAGCTCAAGACCTCCTTCACCTACGATGCCCAGGGGCACAACCTCACGGTGATCGAAGGTGACGGCACGCCCGAGGCCAAGACCTCCGAATACCGTTATGACGTGCTGGGCCGCCGGACCCATGAAATCGTCGACCCGGCGGGGCTGAAGCTTGCGACCGAATACCAATACGACGCCTCCGGCAACGTGGTTCTGAGGCTGGACGGTCTGAACCAGGCGACGCGCTACGTCTATGACGCTTCGGGCCGCCTGAAATACACGATCGACGCGACGATGGGCGTGGCCCGGCGCGCCTACGACGCCGAGGGTCGATTGACCAGCACGCGAGCCTATGCTAAGCCGCTGGCGGCCCCGGCCATCGCGCTGGCCCCTGCGGCGCTCAGCGACGCGCAAATCGAAACCAGCGTTTCCGCGCTGGAAAGCGGCGCTGACGAGCTCACGCAATATGCCTACGACAAGGATGGCCGCCAGACCCACGTGATCGACGCCGAAGGCGGCGTCACGCAGAGCCGGTACGACAAGTCTGGTCGCGTGGTCGAGACCCTTCGCTACGCGACGCCCAGCCGCGGCACCTGGACTGCCAGCTCGGTGCCCACCGTGGACAGCGCGCGCGACCAAAGCACGCGCTTCGTCTACGACGCGGCAGGCCGGGTGCGCTTCACGATCGACCCGTTGAACTTCGTGACCTCGCAGGCCTATGACCGGCAAGGGCGAGTGACCACCACACGGCGCTATGCCAACGCCATCGCGCGCCCCGCCACCGTCAGCGAAGCCAGCGTCACGGCGGCCATCCAGGCCGACGCCAACGCAGACCGCACCGAATACAACGTGTATGACAGTGCCGGCCGGCTGCGCCACCAGGTGGACGCCGCGGGCTACGTGACGACGCGCAACTACGACGCGCGGGGCCAGGTCAAGAGCACTTTGCGCTCGACCCAGCCGATCAGCGTGACCGGCCTGCCCACGCTCGCGCAAGCGTCGGCTTATGCGAGCTTGAAGAGCTTCGACGGCAGCGCGGCCGGGGTGTCGGGCAATGCGCATGTGTATGACAACAACCGCATCAAGCTGGTCAACAAGCCGGTCGAGGGCGGAGGCTGGGCCGGCACGCGCAGCACCACGACCTTGCCGCTCGGTGGTACCGTCAAATTCGATGTCACCCCCAATGCAATTCAACCGGGGTTGCATGCCGGCGTTGATAGCGTTGCGCCGTCGCCGTATGGCCGGGTCGTTGCGTTGTTCAAAAGTGACGGCAACGTTTGGGCGCAGGTCTATGACGGCGACAAGGGCAGTGAATTCAAGCTCGGTGCCTACACGCCGGGCGTGACCTACCGCGTTGAAATCGGCACTGACGAGGCCGGCGGCGCGACCCTGTCGGTCTATGACCTGAGCAAGCCACGCGAAGCAGGTTACAGCTACAAGACCGAAGGCCCGCTGTCCTGGACCAGCTTCTCCACGGTGTTCTATACCGACCAGCATGCCGGCTTGGCCGGCGAAACCACGGCCACCGTCGACAACCTGGCCGAGCAGAGCGCGATTCAGCTGAGTCAAAACAGCTACGACGCGGCCGGCCGCCTGACGGCGTCGATCAACGCCGAAGGCACCGTCACGCGCTATGGCTATGACGGCGCCGGGCGCGTCACGAAGGTCACGCAGCAGCCGCCAGCTTCCAGTAGCGGCCAGCCCAACACCACCGAGCGTCGATACGACGCTGCCGGCCGCATGGTCCAGGAGACCCTCGCGGCCGGCACCGCCGAGGCGGCCACCACGCGCTACCAATACGACGCCAATGGCCGGGTCAAAACACAGATCGACCCGCGCGGCGTGGCACTGGCCGAGAGCGACAGCGCGTGGGCCATCAGCGAGCGCCAGGCCCAGGGCTTGGCCACCTCGGCGGCCAGCCTCTCGGCCGCCGGCAAGCAGGCATTGCTTGACAAATACAGCACCCGCTTCGGCTACGACGCCGTGGGGCGGCGGCGTACCGTGACCGACGCGCTGGGCACCGTGACCACCACCACCTACGACGCGCTGGGACGCGCGGTGGCCGAGGCAGTGCAGTCCGGCAGCGGGGGCGACGCCTTCGTGAGCTACCGCTACCACGACAAGCTCGATCGGGTCGTGCAGCAGGTCGATGCCGAGCGCTACCTCAGCGGCAACACCTTCGATGCCTTCGGCAACCTAACCGACACCGTACGCTACGACCAGCGTGTGGCAGGCACCCTGGCTGCGCAGTCAGCAGCGCTTTCGGCAATCACCGTGGCCGCGGTCGCGCCAGCGGGCTCGGCGCCGTATGTGCTGCTCGCCGCATCGTTCGACGCTGCGAACCACAGCGAATTCAACCGCCGCAACGAACTGCTGTGGCAGCAAGATGCCGAGGGCTACCAGGAAGGCACTCTCGACGAGGCCGGCAAGCCGGTGGCGCTGGATGCCTTCGGGCAGCGCAAGTCGGTGCGCAACAAGCTCGGCGGCGTGGCCAGCTTTACCTACGACCGCCTGGGTCGGGTGATCACGGAAACCTTGCCGGTGACCGCGCTCGACGCCACCGGCAAAGCCGTCAAGGTCGTTAACAAAAACGTCTACGACAGCCGCGGCAACCGCACGCAGACGATCGAAGCGCTGGGCCTCAAAGAGCAGCGCACGACGCTGTATGCCTTCGATGCGATGAACCGCATCGTGCGCAAGACCGGCATGGCCTACACCACGGCCGACGGCAACACCGTGCAACCGGCCGATGCCTACCGCTACGACGCGTATGGCAACACCATCGAGCAGATCACTGGCGGCCAGCTCGTCCACAACATGTTGGTCGGCGGCAAACGCTCGGTGGCCTACTACGACGCCCGCCAGCAAAAGACCGTGGAAGTGTCGGCCGATGGCGTGCAGTCGCGCTACGCCTATGACGCGGCGGGCAACCTGGTCATCCAGCGCATCCTGGCCACGCCGCTGAGTGCCGCACCGTCGGTGCTGCAAGTGCCCATCGACACCCGTAGCGCCGACGACCGGGCACTGAGCTACCGCTACGACGCGCTGGGGCGCAAGACCCAGACGCGCCTGGACGGCGTGATCAGCTGGAGCGCCGGCACCCAGGCACCGCTGACCGAGACCGCCAGCCGCCAGCTGCCCAGCCAAGCCTCCGGCCCCGAAACCATTGCGATTGAAACCCTGGTTTACGACGCCTGGGGCCGCCTCGTCCAAAGAAAGGACGCCAACGGCAACACCAGCGTCACCCGCTACGACGCGATCGGGCGCAAGCTGCTGACGGTCGATGCCGACAACGCGGTGGTGGCGTGGGATTACGGCCATGCGCAAAGCGTGGCGACCCGGGAGGTGCGCTATGCCGGGCGCCTGGCAACGGCGCCGAGTGCGCAGCAGACCACGGCGGCGCTGCGCGCGGCGGCGCAGGCCAGCAGTGCGGCGGTGTGGGCGCAGGTGGGTGGAGAAGCCAGCCGCGTGCTCGACTTCGGGCTGGACCGCCTGGGCCGCGTGGTGTCGCAAAGCGTGGCGAGCGTGCAGTCCGAATACATCGCAGCCGATGGCACGCGCACGAGCCGCAGCAGCACGGCCATCACCGGATATCAATACGACGGCCTGGGCCACGTCACCCAGATCACGCAGCGCGCAGCCGAGCGGGCTGACGGCAGCAGCGTGCTGGAGCTCACCGACATCGCCTACGACAAGCTCGGCCGCGAGACCTCGCGCCAGGCACCGGGCTTCACCGACTTCGAAGGCGTGAATGTGCGCCCGCGCAACGACACCGACTACGACGCGGTGGGCAACGTCGCGCGGCGCATCCAACGCGGCAAGAACGACAGCACCGAAGCCGATGACCGCATCACGCGCTACAGCTACGACGGCAACGGGCAGCTGCTCAGCGAGACCGATCCGGCGCTGGCCGTGACGCGGTATGCCTACGACGCCCGCGGCGACCTGGTGCGGCGCACGCTGGTGGACGTACACGACTCGCGCGGCAATGCCCGCTCGCTGGTGACACAGTACGAACGCGACGGCAGCGGGCGCATCACGCTCGAGCGCGACGTGGAAACCGGCAGCACGCAGATGACCAGCTACAACGCCTTCGGCGAAGTGGCGAAGAAAGGCCGCAATGGCGACTGGCAGGAGTACGCCTACTACACGACCCTGGGCAAGGTCTGGAAGACCAACAGCGGCGACGGGGCCTACAAGATCTACCTGCAGGACAAGAACGGGAACAACACGCGCGAGATCCGTGCGGTGGGAGACCACAGCCTGGCTGCGCTCGACCTGATCAGCGCCAGCAACACCGCCACCACGCTGTCCACCGTCAGCATCTACGACAAGCGCAATCTGCTGGTCCAGACCTTCGAGCCCCAGATGGAGTTTCAGACCAGCGAAGAGAGCTTGAGCCAGTTGGTCACGGAGCAATGGGTGCCGCAATACGGACCCATCGGCATTGGAGACAGCGCGGGCGGCACCTATGAGCAGACCACCGTCTCGTCAGGCCCGCTGCTGACGGCGGTGCAGGCCGGCCAGGGCGACGTGGCCCGCATCGCCGAGGCGACGCCGCAAGTCTTGCAAAGCGGCGTGACGCTGGCGCCGCCCATCAGCCTCGCGATCACGGGCAACGACAAAGAAGCGCTGTTCTGGCCCGGCGTGGGCAACCTGAACGTCAACGGAACGACCTATCACCATGCCACCCCGGAAGCCACGCGAACTTCCCTCACGATCCCGTCCACGTGGCCTGCAGGCACCTACCGTGTCACTCAGACGAGCAGCCTGGGGAGCCCTGCCCAAACAACCAATCCGATCGTCACCATCGACGCTACCAAGGGAGCGACGGTCGAGATTGGCGCCGGGTTTGGCGGGGCGTATTCCTTCTCCATCGACATGCAGCATGCCGGCGACTGGATTCCGGTGGCCAAGGTCGAATACACCAAGACCACGCAGCGAGATTTTTCTGCAGGCTCATCCGGGTCGCAGGGTTGGACTCCCGGGTTCGGCACGTATAGCAACTCCCACACCATTTATGACCTGAGCAAGAAGATTTATCTCGATGCGGGTGCCTGGAGTGCTGCCAGCTTCGTGGTGATCGCCGACCCGGGGCAGCCCTCGGCCCAACGCCTGAATGCAACCCATGTGGCGGCAGACAGCAGCGGCAAATTGACCGCCATCGCTCTGCCCGATGGCCTGCTGAGCGGCCAGCACGTGGTGCGCGTGCTGGGGCTCGATGCGAATGGGCATGTGGTGTCTGGTCGCGACATCAACCTGAACTATGGCCCAAGCGGCCTGAGCCGAAGCCAGGCGGCCATCGCGTCGAATGCGCGAGGCGACTTCGCCTGGATCGAGCCGGGTGCATCGGGCAGCCAGTTGCTGCGCTTTGACATCGGCGCCGGAGCGGGCAGTGCAGGCCAGATCCATTACCGCGCCAAAGGCAGCGAACAGGAGTGGAAGGTCAAGGACTTCTCCGGCTCGACCATCGACGCTGCGTCGCTGAATGCCTTCGGCGGCGTCGAAGTGGAGTTCGCCCTCTCCGGGCCGCCCGATCGCTATGGCGTGCTCGCGTTCAATGGCGCTGCGGCGAGCGTGGGCCTGCTGAGGGACCTCACGCTGACGAACGAGGAGATCCAGCTGCGCCTGCCTCTGGGTGCGGACACCTGGGAGCTGAAGCTCAATGGCGTGGCGATCGCCACCCGGCTGGTTCTCTTGCCTGCTGAACAGCAATGGGTGTTGAAGGTGTCTGGAGACGAGATCCGCCAGGCGGTGCAGGCCACCCGATGGAGCCAGGGCACAGCCAACTGGAGCTACGTCGTCAAGAACGCCGCCGGCATCGAGATGCAAATGAACCAGGGCACGCTGGCGTGGCATCTGCCGGCCGACCTGACGTCGGCGTTGGGGCGCAGCCTGGAGTTCCAGGCCGATGGCCAGCCGCACTACGTTCCCGAAGCCTTCCTGCGGATGGGAGGGCAGGAAGGCAACATCACGCTGGGCGGAACGGGCGTGGTGCTGGACACCACTCAACCCGACGCCAGACTGCGTAAAGGCAGCGATCAGACGGGCGCCTACGTGGCGGTCAACCTGAGAGATTTCCTACCGGCGTGGCCGAGCGGCGAGCGGGTGCAGGTGAACCTGCGCTTTGATGGATCGACGGAGAAAGGCCTGAGCGCGACGGTGCCGTATTGGGTGTACGCGAGCGGGAAGGTGGAATTTGCAAGCGATGCCAAAGTCACGCAGCCGGTGACCCACAGCCCGATCGTGAGCTGGCTGATCCCTGGGGCGACGAAGATCAGCGAATTCAAGGTCGATGGCCACGTGATCGGCAGCCCGACAAAGCTGGACACGGGGGTGTTCAGCTGGGACACGAGCGGGTATGCGGTGGGCAAGTCGCTGACCTACGAATACACGGCGCAGGATGCGAGCGGGCGCACGGTCAGCAAAGGCCGAGGCACGATCACGCTGGCCGAAGACGGGACGGTCAAAGAGCACGTGTCGACGCCGGACTACCTGGACATGGCCTACAGCTTTGCGCCGCCAGCGGGCACCTCGCGCCTGACAGTGACGATGACGGGGCCAAAGGGCGTCTTTGCGCAAACGCTGACCAGCGAGACCGGCTTCAGCTTTAACCTCTCCCCGGAGATGCGCCCGGCCGCAGGCGAAGACGCCTATACGGTGCAACTGAGCGGCCTGAATGAAAGCACCGGCGAACTGACGATCGAAGGCCACACGATGCTGAGGATCGATTCGAGCGGCCATACCCGCAGCGATGCGCCGACGATCACGAGAAGGCCGGTGCCGGTGCACTTCCAGATCAGCGGGCGCGAGATCGGGCGAGCCCAGCTCAAGCTGACCGACCTGACGAGCGGTGCGGTGGTGGCGATGGTAGACCTGCAGAACCTGCGCTGGGTGGTGCCGCCACTTGCGGCCGATGGCGCGCCAACGAGAAAGGGCTATACCGACCTGACCTGGGATGCATCGAGCATTGATTTGCCACCCGGCACCTACGCCTACCAGGTCAGCGCGCTGGACGCAGAAGGGCAAGTGCTGCGCGACGAACGCAACCAGCCGCTGGTGCAAGGCGGCAGGGTGAACCTGAGCGCAGCAGATGCCAAGCCGGTGCTGCTGCAATCGAGCTGGGTGCTCAACGCCTCGAAGAGCGTGATGGTGGCGCACCAGCAGAGCTACAACGCCTACGGCGAAGTGATCGAAGAGCGGGACGACGGGGTGGAGGCCCGAATGAAGGCCATGCTGGGCCGAGCCGAGACCGACGCGCTGACGCCAGCTGAGCAAGCTGCCGCGCGCACGACCTTGAGCTACAACACGCTGGGCCAACTGATCACGAAGACCGACGCGCAGAGCGACATCACGCTGGGCAACGGTTACCGCTATCGGGACCGGCCGGTGACGCGCTTCGGCTACGACCTGATGGGCCGCTTGGTGAGCACCACGGATGCCAACGGCAACCTGAGCGAACAGATCACGCTGGCCGGCAGCAGTGCCCAACAGTCACTGGCGAGCACCGAATACTTCGGGCAGCGCAACGAAGGTGGCAGCCGCAGCACGGGCTACGACGTGTTCGGTGATGCGCGCCGAATCATCGATCAGAACGGCAACGTGATCACCCAAAGCTACGACGCGATGTCCAGGCTGATCAGCGTGGCGCGCGAAGGCGTGAGGCGCGTGGACAGCAACGGCGTCGAAGGCGCGCTGTTCACACTGCGCAGCGAATACAAGTACGACGAACGAGGCCAGCGCCTGCAGCAAACCGATGCGGCCGGCACGGCCGAGGCGATCAGCCAGCAGACCGACTACGACAGCCTGGGCCGGGTGATCGCGACGACCGACGGTCTGCAGCACGTCACGCGCTACAGCTATGAGAATCTGAGCGCCACAGGGGCTGACACAGTACAGAGCCTCGGAGGCCGCAGCACCGGCGGCACGAAGCGCACGACCCTGCAAGCCGACGGCCGCACGCTGATCGACAAGACCGACGCCTTCGGCCACACGACCTGGCACCAAGACCTGTCGGGCGTGGGCTTCAGTTACCGCTACAACGAAGCCGGCCAACTGGTGCAACAGACCAGCGGACTGCATGTTGGGCAAACCCAGACGCAAGACATCCGCTACAGCTACTACGCCAACGGCTACCTGCAATCGGCAACCGATGCAGTCCAAGGCACCTTGTCGCAATACACCTACGACAACGCCGGCAACCGCACGGGGGAGAGCTACTTCCAGCTGGTGAAGAACGCGGATGGCAGCCAGACGACGAACGCGGCGTACCAGAATGCGACGATCCGCTACGACGAGCTGAACCGGGTGGTGCAGGTGAGCGACGTCAACTACCTGGACATCCGCTACGAATACGACGCGGTGGGCAACCGGCGGATGGTGGACAGCCTGTACTTCGATGGCGCAGCCGGCCTGCGCGGCCACCAGACCTACTGGTACGACTACGACTCGCTGAACCGCTTCACGGTGACCAAGGGCCAGCTCAGCGGGGCCCGCGAAACGAGCAAAGCAGGCCAGGCCACGAAAGTGCAGGCGGGTGTCGAAGGCACGGCGCTGA
>CAXTCD010000045.1:21873-27028 GCA_964242145.1 uncultured Rhizobacter sp. | reverse complement strand
CAGCTTTCTCGTCATCTTCTCACCGTAAAGTCTAATTGTTAACACGGCCTAGTAGGCCCAACGTGGCAAGGCAGGCGCGCTGACGGTCTCATCCATCCTTGCACTTTGTCATGCGCCCGCTGGATGGAATCTCGCACCAGTGCAGTGCCAGCCTGTGCCGATTTCCGGCCAGGGTCATCGAGCTTCGTTTTTCGGACCGCTGAATCCGTTGTGCGCACTTCAGGCAAGGCCTTGGGACCGAGCGCGCGCTAGATTGCACGGGTGGCTGTCAGCACCGGTTCGTCATCGAGCGTGCAACGGAGACAGCCCGCACTTTTGATGATCAACGAACAACGAAGCAGAGACATTCCATGAAATTACAACCCTCCCCTCAGGCCGCGAAGTGGCTTCTGATGACCGCCAGTCTCGCGATGGCCACGCAGCTGAGCCATGCCGCCGAACCGATCAAAATCCTCTTCGTGGGGAACAGCTTCACCCACGCGAACATCCAGCCCGCACTGCGCTACAACGCGGCCAACGTGCATGACCTCAACGACACCGGCTATGGCGGTGTGCCGGGCATCTTCAAGGCGTTTGCTGACCAGGCCGGCTTGAGCTATGACGTGAGCATCGAAGCGGTGGGCGGGCAATCGCTTCAGTACCACTACCAGAACAAGCTGCCCGCGATCGGAAGCAGCAGCTTCGACGTCGTCGTGCTGCAGGACTACAGCACGCTGAACGGTGCCGCTCCCGGCAACCCGGCGAACTTGAACACTTATTCGAAGCTGTTGGAACAGTACATCCACGGGCCGGGCGCCAACACCAACGCCAATGCTGCCGCCAAGGTGTTTTTGACACAGACATGGGCGCGTGCCGATCAGGTCTACAACACGCCGAACGGCTTATGGAACGGCACGTCGATCGAAAAAATGACGGGTGACCTGCATTCGGCCTATTACGAAGCTGCTGCGCGCGACACCAAGATCGTGGGCGTGAACCCGGTGGGCGATGCCTTCCTGCGGGCCATCAAGGGCGACGTGGCCGACCGCAATCCCTATGACGGCTTCGACCCCGGCAAGGTCACCTTGTGGGCGGATGACCGCTATCACGCAAGTGCCTGGGGCAGCTACCTCGTCGCACTGACGGTGTTCGGCAAGATCACCGGCCTCGACCCGCGCAACGTGGGTGTCGATGAGCCCGCCAGCGGGCTGGGCATTTCACCGGCTCAGGCGATTGCGCTGCAAAAGGTCGCCTATGACGCGCTGCAATTCGATGCGCCGAAGTTCACCGAGCTGGTCGGCGTGCCTTCCGGCCGCTGCCTGGATGCCCCCAAGACCGCCGAGGGCAGCGCGCTGTTGATCTACAACTGCAACCGCAACAGCAACAGCAACCAGAAATGGATCTCGCGGCCCGATGGCACGATCGAAGTCCATGGAAAGTGCATCGAAGCGACGAGCCCGGCAACCGCGAATGGTTCAGCCGTCGCGTTGGCGGCTTGCCAGGGCGATGCCAAGCAACAGTGGCGCTTCGATGCGAACGGCAGCATCGTCAATCTGCAGACCGGTTATTGCCTGGATGCGAAGGCCGCAGGGGTCGAGAACAACACCGCTGTCAATGTGTGGCGTTGCCATGGTGGCAGCAACCAGAAATGGACGCAGCGCTGAGCAAGCGATGATCACGGGCGCGGGCTACGCACCTGACGCCGCGCCCTTTCGACCTGGATCGGCTCCCGCACGCTGCGCGTGCGGGAGCCGATGCCATTTGATGGCTTGCTCCTGCCCGCAAGCAGTGCTTCGATCCAGGATGCACGGAGCCGTCGGGCAGATGGCGTTTGCTTCAACGAGCCAGCCGAACTCACCTACCTACTGCTCGTGGAGGCTGCCGGAGCAAGAAATAAGGTAGCTCCCAGGCCGAGGTCGCGTCACCGCGCTGCATCATGGCCCTGCCATTCGGGCATACACGACTGTTGGGAAGGGGCGGTGGCCCTAGCATCCAGCAGCTCGACGGGGTGACAGGGCGACAGACACAGCGTGAAAAATAGCGTTTCCAAGGCGTGGCTTGCAAGCATCGGGCTTTTTGCTGGTTTGGCTTTGGCGACCGCTACGACCTATGGCGTGGCCGAGCGACTGGCGATCAGCGGCTTGCGTGACGCGATGGCGACGCGCCAGGATCTGTACCTTGCCAATCTCGAAAGCGAGTTGCGTCGCTGCGAATACCTGCCGCAGGTGGTTGGCGTCGATCCGCGCATCAATGCGATGCTCGACAAACCCGATGACTTGCGTTTGAGGCAAGTGGTCAATGAGCAACTGCAGAAGGTCAGTGAGCTGACGGGCGGTGTGGCCATCTATGTGATGAACCTTCAGGGCTTGACCCTGGCCGCCAGCAACTGGAAGCAGCCGGGCAGCTTCGTCGACACCGAATTTTCTTATCGCCCTTATTTTCAGGACGCGGTTCGGGGCTTGCCGGGGCGTTTCTATGGCATCGGCACTGTCAGCCGCGAGCCTGGCTACTACTTTGCGGATGCGGTGCGCAGTCAAGGGCGCATCGTCGGCGTGGCGGCGGTGAAGGTGAGCCTGGACAAGATCGGTCAGAACTGGGCCCATTCGGGTGAGCAGGTCGTACTGGCCGATGGCAATGGCGTGGTGTTTCTTTCTTCCGAGCCGCAATGGAAGTTCAAGACACTGCGCAGCCTGTCGCGCGAAACCATCGGCAAGCTTGCGGCGACGCGCCAGTACTGGCGCACCGGCTCGCTCGACCCGCTGGGCCTGACCGGCCAACGGGTGATCGACGAGCACGCACTGATTGTCAAGGTGGCTTCCGATTCATTGGCGGGCCTGACCTTGAAAGGTTCGCGCTACATGGTCTATGACAGCCCCGTGCGCGGCACCGATTGGCACCTTCTGGCGATGGCCGATATGGCGCCCACTCAACTGAGCGCCTGGCTCGACGCCTTGCTGGCTGCGGTTTCGCTGGTGCTGATCGGCACCCTCTCGCTCTACGTTCGCCAGCATTACCGCAGCGTGGCGCAAACCCAGGCCTCGCGCGCCGCGCTGCAGCGTGCCAACGATGAGCTTGAGCACAAGGTTCGTGTGCGCACCGAAGCGCTAAGCCAGGCCAATGAGCATCTGCAAAATGAAATCGCCGAGCGCCATCGCGCCGAGCAGACCTTGAAGGCAACGCTGCGCGATCTGGTCCATACCGCGAAAATGGCGGTGCTCGGCAAGATGTCGGCCAGCATCACCCATGAATTGAACCAGCCCTTGACTGTGCTGCAGACCCTGTCAGAGAACACCATCACGCTGCTCGACCGTTCGATGCACGACGACGCCAAAAGCAATCTGCGCATGATTGCCCACACTGCAGCGCGCATGGGTGAGATCACCGGCCAACTGAAGAAATTTGCACGGCGCGCAGATGTCGAGTTAGACCCGGTGCAGGTGAATGCGGTGATCTCCGATGCGCTGTTCCTGTTGAAGCAGGGCGTGCGCGGCCGCGACATCCGCCTCGAGACCCACTTGCCGCAAGCCGGCGTCTGGGCACTGTGCAATGCGAACCGGCTGGAGCAGGTCATCGTCAACCTGGTCTCGAACGCGGTCGACGCGGTTGAGCACGTGGCGCAGCCGGCCATCGAAGTGCGGCTGTATCAGGACGAGGGCTCGGTTTGCATCGAGGTCCATGACAATGGGCCGGGCCTGGATGATGCCGTGGCTCGCCATTTGTTCGAGCCGTTCTTCACCACCAAGGAGCAGGGCGCCGGCCTGGGCCTGGGATTGGCGATCTCGAACGACATCGTGCGGCGTTTCGGTGGCGTGCTGCGGGCCGAGCGCAGCACCTTGCTCGGTGGCGCCTTGTTCCTCGTGCAACTCCAACTGGCCCAGCCGCATGACGCTTCCTCTTGAACAACCCACCATCTTCTTCGTCGAAGACGACCCGACGGTTCGGTTCAGCATCACGCAGGCGATGCAGCTGGCCGGCCATCAGGTGCGCGCTTTCGGTTCGGCCGAGCAGGTGTTGCCGAGCCTGGTACCGGGCTTGCGCGGTGTTCTGCTGAGCGATATTCGATTGCCAGGCATCGACGGCATCGCGCTGCTGCAGCGAGCCCGCTTTATCGACCCCGACCTGCCGGTGATCCTGGCCACCGGCCATGGCGACATCTCGATGGCGGTGCAGGCGATGCGGCTGGGCGCCTACGACTTCGTCGAGAAGCCTTTTTCCGCCGAGCGGCTGAACGAAGTCATCGTCCGCGCGCTTGAGCGGCGCCGGCTCAGCCTGGAGGTCGATGCGCTGCGCACCACCTTGTCGAGCCGCGAAGCGATCGAAGCCAAGCTGCTCGGGCGCTCGTCAGCGATGGTCGCCCTGCGCCGCCTGGTGCTCGACATCGCGTCGACCAATGCCGATGTGCTGGTCACCGGCGAGACCGGTACCGGCAAGGAGCTCGTCGCCCGCTGCCTGCATGACTACGGCAAGCGCAACAGCGGCAACTTCTCAGCGCTGAATTGCGGCGCGGTGCCGGAGTCCTTGTTCGAAAGCGAATTTTTTGGACATGAGGCCGGTGTCTTTACCGGCAGCGCGGGCCTGCGCATCGGCAAGATCGAGCATGCCCAGGGCGGCTCGCTGTTCCTTGACGAGATCGAGGCCATGCCGCCGTCGCTGCAGGTCAAGCTGCTGCGCGTGCTGCAGGAGCGCCAGTTCGAGCGCCTCGGCTCCAACGAGCAGCGCGCGATGGACTGCCGCGTGGTGGCCGCGACCAAGGCCAATTTGCTGCACCCATCGCCCCAGCAGCCGTTCCGCAGCGACCTGTATTACCGGCTCAGCGTCGTCGTGCTGAAGGTGCCGGCGCTGCGCGAGCGGCGCGAAGACATCCCGGCGCTGTTCACCCACTTTCTGCTGCTGGCGTCGATGCGCTATGAACGGCCGGTGCCCGAGGTGTCGCCGGAACAGATGAGTGGCTTGATGGCGCAGTCGTGGCCGGGCAACGTGCGCGAGTTGCGCAATGCCGCCGATCGCTTTGTGCTCGGGCTGCCGCTGGTCGAGGCGGCGGTGTCTGACTTCGACGCCCCGGTTCGCCCGCTGGACGATCAGCTGGCCATGTTCGAGCGCCACCTGATCGAGGACGCGCTGACCCGAAGCGGCGGGCGGGCGGCGCTGGCCAGCGAGCGCCTGGGCGTGCCGAAGA
>CAXTCD010000045.1:0-21863 GCA_964242145.1 uncultured Rhizobacter sp. | reverse complement strand
GCGCACGTTCGCGCCGCGATTTGTAAAGGCAATGCGACTCGGCGTGCCGAAGAAAACGCTGTACGACAAGATGAAGCGGCTCGGTCTGTCGATCGACGAATTCAAGGGCGCCGCGCTCGAATCGCCCCCGACCGCGGGCACTGGCGAGACGCGCTGAAGGCTGCCAAAGCGGCGCAAGGCTTGCGGCACAATTCCGCCCAGCCGATGCGGCGGTGCCCACAGATCAAAGCCCAGCCCCGCCGGCCCCCTCCAGGAAACGCGCTCGCGAGAAAGGGTCCCATGAAGGTCCAGATGAAATCGGTTTGCCAATTGTTTGCTCTCGCACTGACCTTGATGGCCGCCGGGGCGCCCCGCGCAGCGCCAGCCGACAACGGCGAGCCGAAGGTGTTGAACATCTACAACTGGTCGGACTACATCGCCGACGACACCTTGCAGAACTTCGAGCGCGAGACCGGCATCAAGGTGCGCTACGACAACTACGACGCCAACGAAATCCTGCATGCAAAGCTGGTGGCCGGCAAAAGTGGCTATGACATCGTGGTGCCCGGCGCGCACTTCGCGAAGCAGCAGATCGAGGCCAACCTGTTCCAGAAGCTCGACCGTGCCCAGCTGCCGAACTGGAGCAACCTTGACCCCGGCCTGTTGACACAACTGGCCAAGGTCGACTCCGGCAACCAGTACCTGGTGGACTGGCTGTGGGGTTATGTGACGGTGGGCATCAACGTCGGCAAGGTCAAGCAGGCGCTGGGCAGCGAGCCGCTGCCGGAGAACCCGTGGGCGCTGATCTTCGACCCGAAGTACGCCAGCAAGCTGAAGAGTTGTGGCGTGAGCTTCCTCGATTCGGCCTCCGAGGTGCTGCCGGTCGCGCTGCTCTATGTCGGCAAGCCCGGCTACAGCAAGAACGCGAGCGACTATCCCGCGGCTGGCGAGATGCTGAAGAAGATCCGCCCTTACGTCACCCGCTTCTCGTCGTCCGGCTACATCAACGACATGGCCAACGGCGCACTGTGCGCGGTGATGGGCTATTCGGGCGACATCAACATCGCCCGTGCCCGTGCGATCGAAGCCAAGACCGGGCAGGTGATCGAAGCGCTGGTGCCGAAAACTGGCGCAACGCTGTTCTTCGATTCGATGGCGATTCCGGCCGATGCGCCGCACCCGAAGAATGCCCACCTCTTCATCAACTACATCCTGCGCCCCGAGGTGCATGCCTCGCTGACGAACAAGGTGTTCTATGCGAACCCGAACAAGGCCTCGCTGAAATTCGTCAAACCCGCTGTGGCCTCCAACAAGACGATCTTTCTCGGCAACGAAGAGCAGCAACGGATGACCGCACCTGACAGCGTGCCGCAAGACATCCGCCGTGTGCAGACCCGCACTTTCACAACCTTCAAGGCCACGCTCTGACCTGTGCGGCCTCGTGCCGGCATCGCTCTAACTTGAAGGGTGATTGCAGCCGAGCAGGGTGATCCACCGGGCAGGTTTCCGTTGCTTCTTCGGGCCCAGGTGAACCCTGGGCCTGTCTGTTTCTGGCGCTTGAAATCGGCCATCGCCCGACAGCTGTGATCGGGTGCCTCCCGGCTTAAGGAAGGCTTAAGGCGGCGGGCGAATCATGCTGTGTGATGTCTTTCACTCCCTGATCCCGATGTTGAAGCCTGACCCGCGCGCGGCCGTCCGTGGCCGCACCCGGCCGCATCTGCACACCGCGGAGCGGGCGTGGGCCGCCCAGCTTGCCCGGCCGGCCCGAACCCCGCCATGGCGCGCGGCATGAGCCGGCCGCTTGACGCGAGAAACGCACCCCACTTCGCGCCGGGTGCGAACGCAGCCAAAGCCTGGCGCACGCGTTGGCCGATCAGCACCGAGCGTCTGGCCCTCTTCGCCAGCTTGTTCTTCGCGCTCGCGTGCAACCTGCCGTTTCTTGCGAGCATCACGGCTGGCCAGCCATGGGCGCAGCTGCCGACTTGGCTGTTTGCCGGCGCGATGCTGGGCCTGCTGTTCGCACTGCATCTGCTGCTGCTCAGCCTCGTGCTTCACCGCTGGATTGCCCGGCCGCTGCTGACCGTGTTGCTCGTGACCACGGCGTTTGCGACGTACTACATGAAGAAGTACGGCGTCTTCCTCGACCCGACGATGCTGCGCAACGTGATGAACACCGACCCGGCCGAGGCGGGTGAATTGCTCAACGCTGCGATGCTGCCGCACCTGCTGATGTATGCGGTGATTCCGCTGTGTCTGCTGTGGCGCGTGAAACTGGTGCGCCGGCCCTGGCCGCGAGCGCTGATGGCGCGCGGCATCACGATCCTGGCGGCGGTGGGCTTGTCGCTCGCGTCGGTGCTCGTGGTGTTCAAGGACTTCTCGGCGCTGATGCGCACGCACAAGGAGATCCGTTACCTCGCCACGCCGATCAACTACGTCTATTCCAGCGTGCGTGTGCTGACCGCTCAGACGCACGAAGTCAATCGCCCGCGCCTGCCGATCGGCACCGACGCCAAGCTGTCGCCTTCGTGGCTTGCGCACAAGAAGCCGGCGCTGTTTGTGATTGCTGTTGGCGAAACGGCGCGCGCCGCCAACTGGGGGCTCAATGGCTACGAGCGGCAGACGACGCCGGAGCTGGCGGGCCTGGGCGTGCTGAACTTCCGGGATGTCCGTTCCTGCGGCACCAATACCGAGACCTCGCTGCCGTGCATGTTTGCCTCGATCGGCCGCCGCGATTACGACGAAGACCGCATCCGTGGCAGCGACTCGCTGCTGCATCTGATGAAGCGCGCCGGCTTCTCTGTGCTGTGGCGCGACAACCAGGCCGGCTGCAAGGGCGTGTGCGCCGATCTGCCCGAAGAGCGGCTGGAGGCCTTGCAGGTGCCGGACCTGTGCGGCGATGGCCGCTGCCTGGACGGTATCTTGCTGCGCGGCCTGGACACCGTGGCCCGGGATGCCCAGGGCAATCTGCTGATCGTGCTGCACATGCTGGGCAACCATGGGCCCGCGTACCACAAGCGTTATCCGGACGCGTTTCGCCGCTTCACGCCGACCTGTGATACCGGAGAGTTGCGCCAGTGCAGCCGCCAGGAAATCGTCAACGCCTACGACAACGCGCTGCTCTACACCGACAGCGTGTTGGCCCACACCATCGCATTCCTGAAAGAGCGTGAGTCGCGCTTCGACACGGCGATGCTTTATGTCTCGGACCATGGCGAGTCGCTCGGCGAGAACGGCCTGTACCTGCACGGCCTGCCGTATGCGATCGCCCCCAGCGAGCAGACGCGGGTGCCGATGGTCTGGTGGATGTCGCCCGACTTCGCAGCCAGCTTCGGCCTCGACGGCGCCTGCCTGTCCGGTCAGGCCGGCAAGCCGTGGACGCACGACAACCTCTTCCATACCGTGCTGGGCCTGCTGCAGGTCGAAACGCAGGTCTACGACCGCAGCCTCGACATCTCGGCGGCTTGCCGGCGTTGATTCGTCAGCGTTGATTTGTCGGCACTGACCGGTTGGCATCGAGGTGACGACAGATCTTAAAAGCTGCGCTTGGCCTCGATGACCAACTGCATCTTCTTGATTGTTTTATCGCCGTCGAGCGGGAACGCGGCGTCCACATGCACGACGGTGCCGAGCCCTGAGCGGCTGTTGCCCAGGCGCAGGCCGAAGCCGATGTCGCGCAGCAGGCCCTGCGCCGAGTCGGCGGGCGAGGGGCCGTCCCAGGTCCGGCCCATGTCATAGAACACCGCGCCGCCGACGCGAAAGAGGCGCAGCGGGTACCAGTCCGAGAAGGCGCGCTGCTCGATGCTGGCCAGCCAGCGCCCGGTGCCGCGCTGATAGCGCAGCGGGTAGCCGCGCAGGCCGCTGTCGCCACCGAGCAGGATCTGCTGGTCGGCATCCAGATGAACACCGCGGTCGACGGTGAATGACGCAAACAAGCTGCGCCGGGCCGACTGCCGCAGGTAATAGCGCGCCGACAGGTTCAAGAGCCCGCCGCGCAGGCCTTCGCCTTCCAGCCGGCCTTCGGCGCTGGCCGACATCAGGTAAGTCTCGGCCGGTGTCGGCCGCCATCCTTTCGATGCGCTGGCACTGAAGATGCCTGCGCTGCGGTCGGAGCCCAGGTGGCTGGACGCCAGGCCGAAGCGCCCTCGCACGTTCCAGCCGAGGGCAATGTCTTCGGTCTTGCCGATTTGGTCCTGGTTGCGTGTGGCCTCGTATTGGTCTTCGATCCAGGCCAGTCCGATCCAGGGGTAGATTAGCTTGCGGTCTTCGGGCAATTCGGCGGTGGTGCGGCCCGCGTCGAGCGTGGCGTAATGGCGCTCGTCGAGGCTGAGCCCAGTCGTCCAGCGCAGCGCCGAGCCGTTCTGCAACCCGTCTGACCAGCCGGTGTAGGCCGTCGCTCGCCGGTCACGTGTCGCATATTGGCTAACGATCTGACCTTGCTGATACACGGAGTCGGTGCGGCTCTCGTTGCGCAACGAGGCGCCCATTGCCTGTCGTGTGTCGAGGGCGTAGAACGGGTGATCCAGCGACAGCATCTGGCCCCGGCCATCGCTGCTGTCGTCGTACTCGCCCGACAACGCCCAGCGGCTGCCGAAGAGCTGCGTATCTTGATACGACAGCGTTTTGGTCGTGCGGTCGACGCCGGAATGCACGTCGACGCCCAATTGCTTTCCGAGGCCGAGGAAGTTGGTTTCCTGGATGCCGATGCTGCTGCTGTTGTGCCCGCCTTTGCGGCCGAGGGAGACGCCGGGCTTGAGCGTCCACACATCTTGCGTCGACACCTGCAGGTCGACCACGCCGTCATGGAAAGCGCAAGCGCGGATGCTGGCGTCGCCGAGATAGCCGTTGGCGCGCAAGGCCCGTTCCGATTCGCGCAGCAGGCGGGCACTGTAGAGATCTCCCGGCTTGAACAGCAGCTGCTGAACCAGCGTCTGACGCTTCGTCTTGATGTGCAGTGCGTTGGCGAGTCGGAAGGCGGCGTTGTCTTCTTCCTGTAGCCGGGTGTCGAAGATATCGAGGTTGTCGATACGGACTTCGCCGATCCGCGCGCCGAATTGCTCCAGCGCTTCATCGGAAGGCAGGGCAGGGTTGTCTGAACCGGCTTCATCGGGCGGGGCGGCCTTGACGCAAGGGGCGTCGGGTCGCATCCAGACGGGTTGGTCGACGACGTTGGCGGCGGCGCTGGCGTGCGGCGCCAGCGCTGTCCAGCCGACCCAGGCCGTCAGGATGGCCAGTGCCGTGGGGTTGCGCGGGCTCGGCACGCCGCCCCACGAGTTGGAGCGGTGAGGGGGCAAGGTCGGCATGTCCGCACTGTGCGGTTCGAAGGCTTAGCTGAAGCTTAAGAACGCGGTGCGATTGAATAACTGCGTGGGAGATCGCACGTTCACACGACCCCGATCGCTCGGCCGATGACTTGGGGCAGGGCGTTGGCGTCTGCGTGGCGGCTCCATGGCATCGCCGTCGCCAATCATTCAAAGCCTGGCCGCGCCCGTGCCGTCACCGCCCCGCGAGGCGTGCTCCGACATGCTGATGGCCTGCGCGCCGACCCGACATTGCCGATCGCCCTGCTAAGGTCTCCGCGATGCAATCCCTGAATTTGATGCTGCTGGCTGCGGGCGTTCTCGTCTTCGTAAGCCTGATGGCCGGCGTGTTGTCAGCACGTTGGGGCTTGTCGTTTCTGCTGATGTTCCTCGTCGCCGGCATGCTGGTCGGTGTCGACGGGCCGGGCGGCGTGCGTTTCGACAATACGGTGTTGACGGCCTGGGTCGGCAACGCGGCATTGGCGATCATCCTGCTCGAAGGCGGCATCAGCACGCGCATGAGCACCTTCCGCGTCGGCTTCAAGCCAGCGGCCTTGCTGGCCAGCGTCGGCGTGCTGATGACTGCAGGCATCGTCGGTGCGATGGCGATGGCGGTGATGCAGGTCGATTGGCGCTATGGCTTGTTGCTCGGCGCGATCGTCGGCTCGACCGACGCGGCCGCGGTGTTTTCGTTGTTGCGCCATGCCGATGTGCGCCTGCACGAGCGGGTGTCGGCCACGTTGGAGCTGGAGTCGGGCCTGAACGATCCGATGGCGGTGTTTCTGACGCTGGCGCTGCTGGCCACCATTCAATCGGAAGCCGGTGCCGGCGAGGTGCTGATGATGCTGCTGCGCCAGGTCGGCTTTGGCGTAGCGATCGGTCTGCTCGGCGCCTGGGGTTTGTCGTGGTTGCTGCGCAAAGTGACCTTGGCCGTCGATCAAGGCGGGCTGCTGGCCTTGATCATCATTTCGGGCGGGTTGGTTGTCTATGCAAGTGCCGGCCTGCTCGAAGGCTCGGGCTTTCTGGCGATCTATCTGTTTGGCTTGCGCATCCGGGAGCAGGCGCAGAAGGCCGCGCATACCGCGTCTTCCGCACTCGACGGATTTGCCTGGGCCGCGCAGGCCTTCATGTTCCTGCTGCTGGGCCTGCTGGTGTCGCCGCATCAGATGGTGCAGGCCTTGTGGACGACGGCGGCCATCGTGGCCACGTTGATTTTCGTCGCTCGCCCATTGGCGGTGTGGCTGTGCCTGGCGCCGCTGGGCTTCAGCCACCGGGAGCGCTTGTTCATTGGCTGGGTGGGGCTGCGCGGTGCGGTGCCGATCGTGCTGGCGCTGTTTCCGTTGATGCAGCAGATTCCAGACAGCTATCGCTTCTTCAACGTGGCCTTCGGTGTGGTGCTGGCTTCGCTGATGCTGCAAGGCACGACGCTGGGGTGGGCCGCGCGCCGGCTGAAAGTCGTCGAGCCGCCGACCGCCCCACCCGACGAGGCCTTGCCAGTGCAAGGCCGCTTGACGCTCGATGCCGACTTGCCGTTGGCCGACGTGTTTGCTTTCTTCAAGCTACCGATGCCGAAGAACGACCACAGCACCTTGCGTGAATGGATGACCGACGCGCTGGCACGTGACCATGCCGAAGGCGATGGCGTGCATTGGAACGGCGCGCATTTCCAGGTTGGCCGGATGCATGACGGCCGCATCCTGCGGGTGGGCATCGCGCTGGTGCCGTTGCCGCCCGCTGGCGCGGACTGATGTTGCCCACGGTGTCGCACAAGGTGTTGCACGAGGCCTGGTTTGCGCAGCGCGGCTGGCAGCCGTTTGCATTTCAGCGCGAGGTCTGGGCTGCGATGCAGGCTGGCCGCAGCGGGCTGCTTCATGCGACCACCGGCTCCGGCAAAACCTATGCGGTGTGGCTTGGCGCGCTGGCCCGCGCGGCGGCATTGGGCATCCCTTTGCAGGGGCGGCAGGCACCACCGCTCGGGGTGCTGTGGATCACGCCGATGCGCGCGTTGGCTGCAGACACCAGCCGGGCCTTGCAGATGCCGTTGACCGAACTCGACATCCCCTGGACCCACGGCATGCGCACCGGCGATACGCCGAGCGCGGAGCGGGCACGCCAGGATCGACGCTTGCCGACTGTGTTGGTGACGACGCCCGAGTCGGTCAGCCTGATGCTGGCCCGGGAGAATGCGCAGGAGCTGTTGGCCAGCGTGCACACCGTCGTCGTCGATGAATGGCATGAGCTGATGGGCAACAAGCGCGGCGTGCAGGTGCAGTTGGCGCTGGCGCGGCTGAAGCGTTGGAACGCGGAGCTGGCGGTCTGGGGTTTGAGCGCGACGCTGGGCAATCTGGCTGAGGCGATGCACGTGCTGCTGGGCCACGCCCATGGCGAGCTGGTGCAGGGCCGTGTCGACAAGACGCTCGTCATCGATACCTTGCTGCCCGACCATCCCGGCCGCTTCTCGTGGGGCGGCCATCTGGGCAAGCAGATGCAGCTGCCGGTGGTGGCCGAGATCGAACGGTCGAGCACGACGCTGGTGTTTGTCAACGTGCGTTCGCAGGCCGAGATCTGGTACCAGCTGCTGCTGCAGGAGAAGCCCGAATGGGCCGGTGTCGTTGCACTTCACCATGGCTCACTCGATAAGGAAGTGCGTGAATGGGTCGAACTGGGCTTGAAGGAAGGGCGGCTGAAGGCGGTGGTCGCGACCTCATCACTCGATTTGGGCGTTGATTTCCTGCCGGTCGAACGCGTGCTCCAGATCGGGTCGCCCAAAGGCATTGCGCGACTGTTGCAACGCGCCGGCCGCAGTGGCCATGCGCCGGGACGGCCGAGCCGCATCACGCTGGTGCCGACCAACACGCTGGAGCTGGTGGAGGCGGTGGCCGCGCGCCGCGCAGCGCAAGCGGGCCGCATCGAGAAACGCGCGACGCCCGACAAGCCGCTCGATGTGCTGGTGCAGCACCTGGTGACGGTGGCGCTGGGCGGTGGCTTTCGGGCTGACGAGATGTACCGCGAGCTGCGCACGGCTTACGCTTATCGCAAGCTCAGCCGCGATGAGTTCCAGTGGGGGCTCGACTTCGTCGAGAAGGGCGGTACCAGTCTGTCGGCTTACCCTGAATACCATCGCGTGAAGAACATCGATGGCGTGTTTCGTGTGCCCGATCGCGCCATCGGCCGCCGCCACAAACTGCAGATCGGCACCATCGTGTCGGACTCGTCGATGCAGGTGAAATACCTCAGCGGCGGGCGCATCGGCACGCTCGAAGAAGGCTTCATCTCGCGGCTGCGCGCTGGCGATTGCTTCGTGTTCGCTGGCCGGGTGCTCGAATACATCCGGACCCAGGACATGACGGCCTATGTCAAGCGCGCAACCCAGGCGACAGGTATGGTGACCAGCTGGGCCGGCAGCAAGATGCCTTTGTCGAGCGAGCTGGCCGATTCGGTGTTGGACGTTCTCGCGGTTGCGGCAACAGGTGATTTCTCCGAGCCCGAACTGCAA
Source organism: uncultured Rhizobacter sp. (assembly GCA_964242145.1). Lineage (GTDB taxonomy): Bacteria > Pseudomonadota > Gammaproteobacteria > Burkholderiales > Burkholderiaceae_C > Rhizobacter. The sequence continues at coordinate 13,091 of CAXTCD010000045.1, read as the reverse complement.
GCCGCGCAGCCGATGCTGCACACACAAGCCCGGCTGTCGCATCTGCCAACGCCCGGCAGCTTGCTGATCGAACAATTTCAGTCCCGCGAAGGTCAGCATCTTTTCTTGTACCCGTTCGCCGGCCGTTATGTGCACATCGGCCTGGCGAGCCTGCTGGCCTGGAGATTGGCGCGTGACAAGCCGAACACCTTCAGCCTGTCGATCAACGACTATGGCCTGGAACTGCTGAGTGCGTTGCCGGTCGATCCCGCGGCCTTGCTCGACCAGAGCGCGTTCACCGCCGACCAACTGTTGGCCGATGTGATGAGCAGTTTGAATTCGAGCGAGTTGGCCAGGCGGCGCTTTCGCGAGATCGCCCGCGTGGCCGGGCTGATCTTTACCGGCTACCCTGGCGCGCCGAAGAGCACGCGGCAGCTGCAAGCCTCCAGCACCTTGTTCTATGAAGTCTTTCGCAAGTACGACCAGGGCAACCTGTTGCTCGGCCAGGCCGAGACCGAAGTGCTGGGGCAGGAGCTCGACATCGGCCGCCTCGATGCCACCTTGAAGCGCATCAGAAAGCAGCGCATCGACCACGTGCTGCTCAAGGTGCCCAGCCCGTTCGCATTGCCGCTGATGGTGGAGCGCTTCCGCGAGAAGCTGACGACCGAGAAGCTGAAAGATCGTTTGGCGCGCATGCTGCAAGACATGGAACGCGCCGCAGATCAGGCTGACGAGCCATCGACAGGGCGGCCCACGCCGCGCCGGCGACGAGGCGCCTCGGCATGAGCTCCAAGCTCGGCAAGCTGATGCGCGCATCCGGGGTCGCACGCCTGGCCACTTATCTGCTCGCACTGTGGAAGCTGTTCAAGCATCCGCAAACGCCACGGCCGGCGAAGCTGGTGGCGATCGCGGTGCTGGCTTATGTCGTGAGCCCGATCGACCTGATCCCCGACGTCATCCCGATCCTCGGCCAGCTCGATGACCTGACGATCATTGCGTCGGGTGTCGTGATGGTGACTCGGCTGACCCCGAAGCCGCAGTGGGAAGCCCGCCTGCGTGAAGCCGAGCATTCGCGCAATGCGTTGTCGCGGCTGGGGTGGTGGGCCGTGACGATTGGGCTGCTGTGCTTGCTGGTGACGGGGCTTGCGCTGTGGTATTTGGTTTGATGCCTTACTGATGCCTCTGGATTTGGCAGCCTCACTTGGCGACTTGAAATCTCCTGCCCTGACTTTCAGCCCTGGCTATCGCGGTGAACCCGGTGAATGGAAGTCCCTTGCTCGTGCAGCCATGGCCAGCGTGAGCTCTGGCTTTGAGCGGACTGGTTGTGGCGGCGCAGCGCAGCCTGTCTCCATCCGGCTGTTGTGTCTTAGCCACTGTGTCATAGATCCATGCCATGTCGGCGTCGAGCCAGCTCAGCCATTTGGATGACGCATCGATCCAGATGCCTCGCGCAAGATGGTTGGAATAAGCGGCGATAGTTCTTCGATCGCAGCATGTTGGCGCCGATGAGCGATCTCTTGAGACCTCTTGCCCGTGGTTGGAAGGCTTGCGTCGATGGGAATCCCCCGGGCGGGGGCATCGTGATCGTGAAGGTCGTCAGCACAATCTCGACCGTCGTCAAAGAGGCGACATCCACTAGAACAATGGAAATGAACATGAAGAAATTTGGCTTTGCTCTGATGACCGCGTGCGCATCATTGGTCTCCACCGGCGTGATGGCACAGGTTTACGTCGGCGGTGGCATGGGTTCGAGCCACACATCAATTGAATGCTCCAGCGGGCTCAGCTGCGACGAATCAGGAACCGCGTACAAGGTGTATGGCGGCTATGACCTGGGTAGCAATTTCGGCCTCGAATTGGGTTACATCGACTTCGGGAAAGCGTCGATTTCTGGCCCGGGCGGTAAGGCCGAGCTGAAGGCTTCTGCCGTAACCCTGGGAATCGGCTACGCGGCTCCGATCAGCGGTGACTGGGGCTTCAGTGGCCGGGTGGGTGTTGCCAATGTGAAGGCCAAGGCTTCGTCCCCCACGAACTCCTTCATCGGTGATTCTGAAACAAAGACCAAGGCCTTCTTTGGCTTGGGCCTGAGTTACGCGGTGACCAAGCAACTGAAGTTGGAAGTGTCGGGTGACTTCACGCGCGCTGAGCTGGACGGCGATGATTCCAGCGTTCGCGCATTGACCCTTGGTGCACGCTACGACTTCTGATTATCGAAGCTGGTGGTTGATCCATTGAAAAAGCCGGCCGCATTGCGGCCGGCTTTTCTCTTTCATCAGCACAGCTTTTCAGCGGCAGGCCAAGGGCGACGAGCCCGGCCGCGCCGCGGGCTTATCTGCGCATCAAGGTGCTTTTGCCGAACAGGCTTTCGATCAGATCGACGGCCACTTCGGCAGTGGCGTTGCGCACGTCCAAGGCCGGGTTGAGTTCCATCACATCGAGCGATGCCATCAGGCCAGTATCGGCAATCATCTCCATGCACAGCTGGGCTTCGCGATAGGTCGGTCCGCCTTTGACGGTGGTGCCCACGCCCGGCGCGACATCGGGGTCCAGGAAGTCGACGTCGAAGCTCACGTGCAGGTGGGTATCGGCATCAAGTGATGACAGGGCCTGGGCCATCGTCTGGCGCATGCCCATCTCATCGATGTAGCGCATGTCGAAGACTTCGAGCCCCATCTCGTGGACGAAGCGCTTCTCGCCTTCATCGACGCTGCGGATGCCGATTTGCCGAATCCATTTCGGGTTGACCGCGGGCACATGGCCGCCGATCTCGATCAGCTCTTTCGGGCCGCTGCCGCACAGGCAGGCCACCGGCATGCCGTGGATGTTGCCGCTGGGCGTCAGCACGCTGGTGTTGAAGTCGGTGTGGGCGTCGAGCCAAAGCACGCGCAGGCGCTTGTTCGTTTCACGGCAATGGCGGGCCACGGCGCTGATCGAGCCGATGCCCAGGCAATGGTCGCCGCCAAGCAAGATCGGCATGCGGCCTTGCGTGAGTTCGGCGTGCACGGCGTCGTGCACGAGCTGGTTCCACGCAGCGACTTCTGCGAGGTGGCGATAGCCTTCAGCGGGCGCTTGCCAGGGGTTCAGCGGGCCGACGAGATTGCCGCGGTCAGCGACGTTGAGGCCATGGCTTTCGAGCACCGGAACAAGGTTCGCTACGCGCAAGGCTTCCGGCCCCATGCTGGAGCCGCGAGTGCCGGCGCCGATGTCGGTCGGAGCGCCAACGATGCTGACAAGTGAGTTCATGGATTCGGGGTGTCGGAATTCAATGAGCCTGGCTCGGGGCTTGGCAGGTCGAAGCCATATTCGCTCTCCAGAGCGGCCCAGGCTTCTTCGGCGGTTTCAACGAAACGAAAGAGTTGCAGGTCGAGTGCGCTGATCATTCCGGTGTCGACCAGGTGCTCGAAGTTGATGAGCTTGGTCCAGAACTCGCGGCCGAACAACAGGATCGGGCGGCGGCGGCACTTGCCCGTTTGGATCAGCGTCAGCGCTTCGAACATTTCATCGAGCGTGCCGAAGCCGCCCGGGAAGCACACGACGCCGATTGAGCGCATCAAGAAGTGCATCTTGCGCAAGCCGAAGTAGTGGAACTGGAAGCAGAGTTCAGGTGTGATGTAAGGGTTGGGTGCCTGCTCGTGCGGCAGCACGATGTTCAGCCCGATGCTCTTGCCGCCTACATCGTAGGCACCGCGGTTGCCGGCCTCCATGATGCCGGGGCCGCCACCGGTCACGACGTAGATCGGTGTGGCGAGCTGCTTGGATTTCTCGGTGACGATGGCGGCAAACTTGCGCGCCTCGTCGTAGTAGCGCGACATGCGCTGGTGGTTGTTCGCGAGGGCGATCGCGGTTTCATTGCCTGCCGATTGGGCGTCGGCCAGCAGGCGATCGGCGACATCGGACGACACGATGCGTGCGCTGCCGAAAACGACGATCGTCGTCTCGATGCCTTGCTCTTGCTGAACCAGCTCGGGCTTCAGCAGCTCGAGTTGCATGCGCACAGGGCGCAGCTCTTCGCGCAAAAGGAAGTCGGTGTCAGTGAAGGCAAGCCGGTAGGCGCTTTCGGGCCCGTCGTAGAGGGGGGGCGGGTTCTGGCGCCCAGCATCCTTCTGCGCCGAAGGGAAATTGCGGGCAGTGAGTTCGGTTCTCTTTTTCATGGCGCGGAGCTTAACGCCGACCGGCGCTGTCGGGCGCGTTCTGCGATCGTCTCAGGGCCATGCAGTCGAAAGCTTATTCAGTCGGTGATGGGCGATGGAATCATGTTTCCATGGCGATGGCGCGATGTGGGCCGCACACCTTGCAGCCGGCGTCGCGCATCGTCCTGATTTCGCTCCATTCCATCGAGCGGGCATCGAGCATTTGCAGCCGCCCCGCAAGCGAAGCACCCATGCCCAATAGCAGCTTCAAGGCTTCGGCGGCCTGCATGCAGCCGATGATGCCGACCAGTGGTGCGAACACGCCCATCGTTGCGCAGCGCACCTCTTCCATCACGGCATCGGGCGTGAACACGCAGGCATAGCAGGGCGCGTTCTGTTGTCGGGTGTCATAGACCGAGATCTGCGCATCAAAGCCGATCGCCGCACCCGACACCAAGGGCTTGCCGTGCTTCACGCAGGCAGCGTTGACAGCTTGGCGCGTCGCGAAGTTGTCGCTGCAATCGATGACGACATCAGCCTGCGGTATCAGATCGTCGAGAAGGCGGGCATCTGCATGCTGATGCCGTGCATGAACAATGACTTCCGGATTGATCGCCGAGATGGCTTGGTGCGCAGACTCAACCTTGGGCGAGCCGATGCGATCGATGTTGTGCGCGATCTGCCGTTGCAGGTTGGTCAGGTCGACGGTATCGGCATCGACCAACGTGAGGTGCCCAACACCTGCGGTCCCCAAATACAAGGCCACGGGTGAACCCAGCCCGCCGGCGCCGATCACCAATGCATTCGAGTGCAGCAGGCGTTGCTGCCCTTCGATGCCGATTTCGTTCAGCAGGATGTGACGCGAGTAGCGCAGCAACTGGTTGTCGTTCATGAAGCCGGGTAAGGAGCTAAGGTTTTGTCGATCCATGAAAAACGCCCGTGGGCTGCACGGGCGTTTCGGGTCGGCACAGGCCGAGATCAGTAAGGCATCAGTTGGTCGTCGATGCCTCGGCCTTGCGCTCGACCGCCGTCTTGGAAACCAGCACCGGCTTGCCCTTCAGGCGATTCAATGCCTGGGCCAGTTGGAAGTCTTCGGTGGTACCAAACTCGGGCAAGGGCTTGATCGGAGCGGTGGTCTTGGCTGCTTCTTCTTCCAGCTTCTTGCGGGCGTCTTCACGGGCCTTCTCGCGTGCTTCGTCTTTCACCTCGGCACCTTGACCGCTTTGCAAATGCTTTTCAAGATCGGCTTCACGCATGCGCAACGCAGCGAACACATTGCCTTCGGCGGTTTCGTCGAGCATCACATCAGGCACGATGCCCTTGGCTTGAATCGAACGGCCGCTTGGCGTGTAGTAGCGTGCGGTGGTGATCTTGAGTGCGGTCTCGGGCGACAGTTGGCGGACGGTTTGCACCGAGCCCTTGCCGAAGGTCTGCGAACCCATGATCGTTGCACGTTGATGGTCTTGCAGTGCGCCAGCAACGATCTCGCTCGCCGATGCCGAGCCTTCATTGACCAATACCACCAGTGGCACCTTCTTCAGATTCTCGGGCAGCTTGCGCAACGGGTCGCTGCCACCCCGGCGCAGGTAATACTCGGGCGAAGCCTTGAAGACCGACTTCGATTCGGCAATCTGGCCGTTGGTTGACACCACCGTGGCATCAGTTGGCAAGAAGGCCGCGGCGATCGCGACCGAGGCTTCCAGCAGGCCGCCCGGGTCATTGCGCAAATCGAGGATCAGGCCTTTCAGATTCGGGTCTTGCTTGTAGATGTCTTCGAGCTTGTGGGCGAAGTCATCGACCGTGCGGTCCTGGAACTGGCTGACGCGCAGCCAGGCATAGCCAGGTTCGACGACCTTGGAGCGCACGCTTTGCACGCGAATCTCTTCGCGCATGATCGTCAGCGGGAAGCTGCGGCTTTCCGACTTGCGGAAGATCGTCAGCGCCACTTTGGTGTTGGGCTCGCCGCGCATGCGCTTGACGGCCTGATCCATCGTGAGGCCTTTGACGGCGGTGTCATCGATCTTGGTGATCAGGTCGCCACTCTTCAGGCCGGCACGGAAGGCGGGTGAGCCTTCGATCGGGGAGACAACCTTGACCACGCCGTCTTCCATGCCGATCTCAATGCCGACGCCGACGAACTTGCCGGTCGTGCCTTCACGAAATTCCTTGAAGGTCTTCTTGTCGAAATACTGCGAGTGCGGGTCCAGGCCCGCCACCATGCCGCCAATGGCGTCAGTGATCAGCTTCTTTTCATCGACAGCTTCGACGTAGTCACTCTTGACCATGCCGAAAACGGCGGCCAATTGTTGGAGCTCTTCGAGCGGTAACTGCGTGGCTGCGTTGCGTGCAGTGGCTTGCAACTGCATCGTGGTCAAGGCGCCGGCAACGGCCCCTAGCGTGACCCAGCCCGCGACTTTTAGTTTGGCGCCCATATACAACCTGCTTCCTGCCTGAGACGTAGATTTCACGCGATTCCAGTATAAGACTGCGATCCCGCTTGGAGAGCCGGGTAAGCGGGAAGTTTCATGCCTTTTTCAATCACCCTTGCGGGCTCCAACCGAGAACAAAGCACGATCGATGGACCATCATGTGAGGGGGCTTGCGTCGTTATCGAGGTCGCGCTTTGTAAAGAAACAGGAAGCCGATGTGCACGGATTCGTACATCGAGCGTGATCTCTTGGTGATCGGCACGGTGCATTGGGTGAACGGGTTTGACTTCAGCGGTCAAGCGCTTGTGACCTTGCCCGGGGTGTCCACGAACGCCGAGCGCTCGACATCTCTCTGCGTTGATATTCAGGTAGGAAACGTTGCCGGCGATTCCGCAAACCGACTTTGTTATTGCATTGAATGTTAAATGAGCCGCGCATTGTCATTGAGTGACTTCGCGATCGATATCGTTATGAACCCCCATCTGAAACTTGCGAGTTTCAATGCTTGTCGGTGGATGGAAATACAAGGCTGGATGCGCCGGTCATCCAGCTAACTGCTCAGTGTGTGGGAAACCAAATGGTCGCGCGCTGCATGCTTCAGGATGACGGGATACTTTAAAAAACGACTCGGCTGAGAATCAATCGATGAGCGGCTTCGGTGCAACTTGATGCCTTCATACTTGGTTACTGGTATTACTATGGTATTTACTGCGTCGAGATGGTGAAATGAACCGTCGAGCTAGATTTTGTGGTCCGATACGAAGCTTGACTTGGCGCCCGCACGGTGGGTGCCTCAGACCCGATTCATTACAGGAGACTTGCATGTTTTCTATTCCTTCAGTTCCACGCCGGCAAAAACTGCAATTGGTGGCTGCGTTGACCACCGCATTCGCGGCCATGTCCATCTACGCTGCTCCCGCATGGAAGGCAGATGTCTATTACACGGCGGGTACCGTCGTGGCATACAACGGGCATGACTACCGCGCTTTGGTCAATCAGACCGATTACAGCGCCACCGGCTGGAATCCCAGCAATGCGAGTCTGTGGACCGATCTGGGCAGCAACGGCGGCAATGCCACACCGGCTCCGGCACCCGCGCCGACCCCTGCGCCTGCGCCAACTCCCACGCCAGCCCCTGCGCCTGCACCAACTCCTGCACCCTCTCCCGCGAATTGCGCGGCTGCCTGGAACTCGACGACCGCTTACCCGAACGGCTCGATCGTTACTCGCAATGGTTCGACCTACGAGGCCAACTGGTGGTCGCAAGGCGAAGACCCGGTTAATGCCAATGGCCCACAGGGCGCCGGAAAACCCTGGACCAAGGTAAATGGTTGCGGCACGGCTGCGCCGGCACCCGCACCCGCTCCGAACCCCGCGCCAGCACCCGCGCCTGCTCCAGTTCCCGCACCGGCTCCAGCGCCTGCGCCTGCGCCAAGCCCAGTCTCTGGCAACTTCGCCAAGCACGCGCTGGTTGGCTACTGGCACAACTTCACCAACCCGGCTGGCAACACCTACCCTCTGAGCCAGATCTCCAATGACTGGGATGTGATCGTCGTGGCCTTTGCTGATAACGCAGGCGAAGGCGCCGTCAGCTTCACTGTGGACCCGAATGCAGGCTCCGACTCGCAATTCATCGCCGATGTTCGTGCGTTGAAGGCTCGCGGCAAGAAGGTCGTCCTGTCATTGGGCGGTCAAAACGGCTCCGTCACGCTAAACAACAGCACCCACGTCACGAACTTCGTTAACAGCCTGTACAGCATCATCCAGAAGTTCGGCTTCGACGGCATTGACCTTGACCTCGAAAGCGGCGTTGCGCATGGCACGCCGATCCTCGATAACTTGGTCACGTCGATGCGGCAGCTCAAGGCCAAAGTCGGTCCGAGCTTCTATCTGTCGATGGCACCGGAATGGCCGTATGTGCAAGGTGGCTTCACAGCGTACGGCAGCATCTGGGGCTCCTATCTGCCGATCATCAATGCCTTACGCAACGATCTGTCAGTCATCCACGTCCAGTACTACAACAACGGGGGCCTGTATACGCCGTACGCCACTAGCGCACTACCAGAGGGTTCGGTCGACATGCTGGTCGGTGGCAGCAAGATGCTGATCGAAGGCTTCCCGCTGGCAAATGGCTCGGCGGGCAATTTCACCGGCTTGCGTCCTGATCAGGTGGCATTCGGCGTACCGTCGGGCCCGCACTCGGCGAATTCCGGTTTCGTCACGGCCGACACGATCAAGCGCTCGCTGGATTGCCTGACCCGTCTGACCAACTGCGGCAACGTCAGGCCGGCGCAGGCTTACCCCAGCTTCCGCGGCGTGATGACCTGGTCGATCAACTGGGACAAGTTCGACGGCTACAACCTCTCGAGCCCCATTGGCCCTTACCTCAAGTCGCTGCCCTGAGCGATGAGTCACTGATGCATGGGCCGGTCGGCGGGCGACTGCTGCTGGCTCATGTATCAACGACAGGCATTTGACCCCGAGTGGCTGACCGAGATTCGAAGGGCCGGCCGTTTGGCATTTCGTTTGAGCGCTGAGCGAGCGGCCGGAACTGGGGCTTGTTTGGTATGACGGTGTCACCCGGCTGTGCCAGTGAGGTCCAATCGTGATCCATGAAATCCCAGAATCGCAATGGAGGGTTGGTCTACTCGACCGACTCCGGCCGGATGTGCCCAACATGCCGGCAAGCGCTAGCGCAATGCAGCTGTAGCAAGGCTCGCGCACCGTCACCCTCGGACGGCATCGTGCGGGTGTCTCGCGAAACCAAAGGGCGTGGCGGCAAGTCGGTGACTGTCATCAAAGGTGTGCCGGTTGACGATGTCGCGCTATCACTGCTCGGCAAGCAACTCAAAGCGGCTTGTGGTTCAGGCGGCACCGTCAAGGCCGGCATGATTGAAGTGCAGGGCGAGCACGTCGAGCAGGTGATGGCTTTTCTGCAAAAGCAGGGTTGGTCTGTTAAACGGGCTGGCGGCTAACGCCTCATTCCGAGTGAGGGCGGCTGATCACAATTGATGCGCGATGCGATGACGCAGAGGCTCCCTTTGCCCCAGTCAATGGCAGAGTTTCATTCGGCGCGGTGACTGCAGATCTAACCGATCAATTGCCTGCACAGTCAGTGACAGATTTCGATTCGACATGATTTCTCCGGCGGGGGAAACTCGCTCGGCACTCATTCATCGATCGACCTTTCCATACACCGCGTGGCGCGCTAGCGCGAATGCGTAGATGTGAGCGGTCGACATCAACAGGCAGTCACCATCTTGAAAAACATTTTCGCAAAGAGCGCGCCGCAAATGCGCCTTCTGGCCGCGTTGGCCGCCGCCGTCGTGAGCGTGTCAGCTCACGCGGCTTATCCCGCATGGGCAGCCGACGTGTATTACGCAGCCGGCACGGTTGTGTCTTATCAAGGGCGCGACTTCAAGGCCATCGTGTCCCAGGTCGATTACTCTGGTACGGGCTGGAATCCGAGCATTGCGGCGCTGTGGCAAGACCTTGGCCCAAGCGGAGGGGCTGCGCCTGCGCCTGCGCCGAAGCCACCAGCACCAGCACCAGCACCAGCACCAGCACCAGCACCAGCACCAGCACCAAAGCCGGTCCCTGCGCCCGCTCCAGCCCCAGCCCCCACCCCGGCGCCTGTACCGGCCCCCTTACCTGCTCCTGCAGGTGCGCCTGCCAAGCCGGTCATTCAGATCCAGAACTACGACCATGCAGGCAACTTCGCGATTGTCTGGAGCAAGTACTACGGGATCAGTGGCACCTCATGGGAGCTTTATGAGGACGGCGTGAAAGTGCAGTCAGGCGCCATCGCGGATGTGGGTACCGGAACCCAATCGGTAACGATGCAGCTCTCCAACAAACCCCTCGGCCTCTATACCTATCAGGTCAAGCTCGTGAATTCAGCCGGTGGCACGTTCAGCGACAGCGCCTACACGACGGTGGGCAATGCGTCACTGATCAGCATCAAGCAATGGGACGCGAAAGGCCAGTCGTTGCTGAGCACGCTGTCGCCCGGCTCGGTCACGTTGGATCTGGGCGTGGCAGGCGGTGGCAGTGCCAATTACACCGTTGCGTCCAACAACCCGCAGGTCGCGACTGTGTCAGTGTCTGGAAGCCGCTTGACCGTCAATGCTTTGAGCGCGGGCCGTGCAGGCATTCGCATCAAAGACAACAACGGGCATGGCCGCTGGGTGGGCGTGAAGGTGAAGAATGCCGATGGCAGCTCGCCCGGCGTTCCCAAACATGTGTCGATCGGCTCGGTGTCCGACGACAGCGGCACGGCACTGGCCAACTGGCAGAACTTCGAGTCTGGCGATCTGAACACCCGGGCAGACATTCGCTATATCTACCTCAATGGCGGAGCGTCAGTGGCCGGTAATACAAGCTGGTGCACCTGGACCACCGTGCCGTGTTTTCGTGCCACCAACTTCATTCGCGAGTCGAAGAAGCTGGGCATGATTCCGGTCTTCGTGTTCTACAACATCGCAGACGGCAGCGAGAGCTACCAGAGCGACCTGGCTCACATCCAGGACAGCAACTACATGGCGGCGTACTTCAAAGACTGGGTCAAGGTCATCGACATCGCGAATGCCGAGTCACCGGATGACCCTGTGGGCTATGTCATCGAACCCGACTTCATCGGCTACATGATGCAGAACTCGGGCTTGCAGCCATCGCAGATCAGCGCCCGTGTCGATCAGGCTTACGCCGCAGGTGTGCTGACATCGGCCGACCCCTCATTTCCGAATACGTTGGAAGGCCTGGTCAAGGCGGTGAACTACATCATTCAAAAGCGCAGCCGCAATGCCTGGTATGGCTGGCAGATCAACATCTGGTCGGATGCGCAAAGCGGCGCTTCGGGCAATGGCCTGATGCACATCACCGACAGCTCGGAAAAGGGCTGGTCTGCAGGTCGCCCACTGATCGCAGCCAGTGCCCGCCGCGTAGCCGACTACTACAACGCCGCAGGCATCACAAGCTATGGCGCGAGCTTCATCTCGTTTGACAAATACGGCTATGACGGCGGTGCTGCGGGCAATGGGCGTTGGATGTTCAGCGCGGATCACTGGAACAACTATCTGCACTATGTGCAAACCTTGAACGGTGCGCTGAGCAAGCCGGTGGTGCTGTGGCAGCTTCCGGCCGGCCATGTGAATGGCTCGACCAGCGTCAATCCCTATACCCACGCGCCATACGCTGCGTTGAGCAACAGCACCAGCAAGCGTTACGAAGACACGGCGCCGACTTACTTCTTTGGCGATACCTTCACTGCTTCCGGCAGCATCTTCCCGGCCAGCTACTACACCACCAATGCGGCGGGTGACAGCAAGATCTCCGCAAACGGCGCCCAGATCACCTGGGGCAGCCATCTGGAGGAAGCCAAGCGTGCGGGGGTTATCTCGTTGATGTTCGGTGCCGGTGTCGGTGACTCCACCGACAACATCGGTCTCAACAACATCGAGTTGACTGATGACCACTGGTGGCTGGTGAAGGCCAACAGCTATCTGCGCTCCGGGCTGGTCAAGCTGCCCTGATGGGCTTGAGCGGCCGGTGCCGATCGGGAGATCGGCACCGGCCGCAGCCTTCTGCGTTCCGGGCGGAAGACGGCCAAAACGCTTCGACCTCAAGCGGCCAGGCACTGGCCGGGCGGCCGGTTCATCCAGCTACCGAGTTAGCCTCAGGCTGCCGGAGCGACTCTCTGCGGGCCTCTTCACGCAGACTTCACATCGGCTTCGCAGCGAGCACGGATGCTCTCGATCGCCGGCCATTCCCAGCCGGCGATTTCAGGAGTCCTTGTGTCGCAAACCCTTTCTTGCTCTGATGCCGTGCATGCCTCTGCAGCGCCGCATCTCGTTGTGCACGGTGGTGTGGCGCTGTCTAGCCAGATCGTGCCGTCGGCCAACAAAAACGCGGTGTTGCCGATCCTGTGTGCAACCTTGTTGACTCGGCATCCCGTGCGTCTGCGCGCCGTACCCGACATCACCGATGTGCGAAAGATCCTCGCACTCTTCGAGCAGTTGGGCAGTGCGGTGCAGATGGATTTCAAGTGCGGTGTCTTGAGCTTCCACCACCGGCATACCCAATTCGATGCCGCCCGCCATCGCCTGCCTCGGGAAATGCGTTCATCGATCATGCTGGTGCCGCCGTTGCTCGCGAGATTTGGGGCGGCACGCATCGAGAACGATGTGACGGGCTGTACCTTGGGCGTACGGAGATCGATCCGCATATCGAAGTGCTGCAGCGGTTTGGTAGTGAGATCCAGCGCAGCGACGACGCATTGCTCGTTCGCAGCCGGGGCCCTTTGCAGGCCACTCAGCATTGGCTGGATTACGCATCCGTTACCACCACCGAAAATTTCATTCTTTGCGCAGTCAGGGCCAGCGGGACATCGACACTGACGAATGCTGCTTGCGAGCCGCATGTGCAAGAGTTCTGCGCCTTCCTCACCCGGCTTGGTGCACGCATCGAAGGCATTGGCACGTCGAGGCTGACGATCCAGGGCGTCGATGAACTGCGCAGAGATGAGTTCAGCTTCGGCGAAGATTTTCATGAGGTC